>DCWG01000090.1:0-9538 GCA_002327525.1 Gammaproteobacteria bacterium UBA2168
CTGATCCTCATCGCTGCCAAAGCCTCTCATGCTATGGTGCGGCGATGCGCTACGTTCGGCAAATTCGTCTTAAACCAGGACCGGTCGACGGACACCCATTTGCCCTGCCGGTAATCGCCGCCATGGACACACTCGACCTGACGGCCGATGTGTGCTTCTTCGTCGGAAACAACGGTACCGGCAAATCCACACTGCTCGAGGGTATCGCCGCCGCCGCCCGGCTACCGACCCTCACCGGTTTCCATCGGGGCGCTAGCTCCGCGCAAGCTGTAGCGGCGCAGCTGGCCGCACGCCTCACCCTGGTCAAGAGCAAGCCGATCCGACACGGCTTCTTCTTTCGGGCTGACGACGTCACGGGATTCATCGACCGCATGTCTGCCGACATGGAAGACCTCGCAGGTATCGAGCGGGAGCTGTCCGCTATCGAGGGTGAGTGGGGGCGTACCCGTGCCATGGGCATGGCCCGCGCTCAACGCGATGCGCTGCATCGTACCTATGGTGAAAACCCTTTCGCCCAATCACATGGCGAGCTGTTTCTGGAGCTGTTCAAGGCGCGCATCACGGCACTCGGGCTCTACCTGATGGATGAACCGGAGACACCGCTGTCGCCCGGGAACCAGATAGCGCTCCTGATGCTGCTGCAGGACGCCGTGCAGCGTGGCAGCCAGTTCGTCATCGCCTCCCACTCACCCATTCTGATGGCGTTTCCGGGCGCGCAGATCCTGGATTTCGATCAGCAACCTCCAGCGGTAGCTGCCTGGGACGATCTCGACCACGTGCAGCTGACTCGCGCCTTTCTCAACCATCCCGAGCGCTATCTATGCCACCTGGACGATCCGCACTGAACCATGGAGAGCACCCCTGGCGGGGGACTCATCAAGGGTAGAATGTGCACTTGGGCGGTTGCCCCGAGGCGCAGCCCGGATGGAGACTACACCCGACAACGGACAAACGACGGATGCATGCACATGGCAAACACACGTGACGGTGATGACTTGCGCGAGTTCGGCCGCCGCGTACTCACTCAGGAGGTCGAGGGCATTCAGTACCTCGCCGGATTGCTCGATGAGAGCTTCGACGCTGCAGTGCAGGCGATTCTCGACTGCAGTGGACACATCATCATTTCCGGCGTCGGCAAGCCGTGGCTGATCGGCCAAAAAATCAGCGCCACGATGGCGAGCACGGGAACGCCGAGCTTCGCGCTGCACCCCAGCGAGGCCGTGCACGGCGATATCGGCCGTCTGCGCGAGCAAGACCTGGTCATCGCTATGTCCAACAGCGGTACCAGCGAGGAGGTGATACGGCTGATACCGATCGTAAAAAGGGTGGGTTGCCGCATCATCGCGGTGACCGCCGGGCTCGACTCGCCTCTTGGCGAGGCCGCCGACGTGGTGCTGAACATGGGCAAGACCAACGAGGCCTGTCCCATCGGAATGGCCCCCAGCGTATCCACGACGGTGATGCTGGCACTCGGAGATGCGCTGGCTCTGACAGTTATGAAGGCGCGCAACTTCGGGCGCGAGGACTACGCCAGGTTCCATCCCGGTGGTGCGCTCGGCCGCAGCATGATGCGTGTGTCCGAGGTCATGCAACCGCTTGCCGGGACCGCCCACGTCCAGGCGAGCGCGAGCGTTGCGGATGCGCTGAACGCCATAACACTGCACAAGTCCGGTGCCGCATTCGTAACCGAGAACGATTGTCTCGTGGGCGTGTTCACGGACGGTGATCTCCGCCGCCACATTGAGGACGATAATCTGCTGAGCCAGCCAGTCGGTGAGGTCATGACGGCCGGCGGTCATCGGGTATCACCCGACGACCTCGTCACCGAGGCCGTGCGCGTGATCGAGGAGTTTCGGATAGGTGAATTGCCAGTCGTGAATTCGCAACAAGAACTCACGGGGCAGGTCGTGCTGAAGGACCTCGTTTCGATGCATTTCGTGTGATCCGGCGCACTTCCCACCGCTCCAGCCGCGTCCATGCCGGCCAGCCGCGGGTATGACGAACGCCATGGCACAGCTCAATCGCCGCATCGAAGAGGCCTCCCTGAACGCCTGGCCGGCCATGCAACAGATGCTGTTCGACGGTTGGCTGTTGCGCTTCGCCGGTGGGTTCACCAAGCGCTCCAATTCGGTCGTGCCGCTGTACGCGGCCAGCTTGCCAATCGCCGACAAAGTGCATTTCTGCGAAAACCTCTACGCGCGAGAACGTTTGCAGACCATATTCAGACTCACTTCCACCAGCGACCGTTCCGAACTGGACTGCCTGCTCGACGAGCGCGGCTACCGGCGCATCGACCCGACACTGGTCCTCTCAGCCGATCTGAATGACCACGCGCGCCTACCCATGCCGGAAGGCTGGCAACTGCTACCGCCCGGTGAGTGGCTACAGGCCTACGCCGCCGCCACCCACCTGCCCGAAACATCGCAGCAGCTGCACAGCGCGATACTCAAAGGCATCCGCACCGACTGTGGTTTCGCCGTGCTGCGCCAAAGCGACGAAGTCCTCGCTTGCGGCCTCGGCGTGGTGGAGCAGGGGCTGCTGGGGCTGTTCGATATCGTCACTCACCCCGGGCACCGCAGGGAAGGCCACGCCAGGCGGCTGGTACAGGGCCTGTTGGCATGGGGTGCACAGCAGGGCGCCGACACCACCTACCTGCAGATGTTGGAAACCAATGCCGCCGCACACGCCCTGTATTCCGGTTTTGGGTTCATCGGTCAGTATCACTATTGGTACCGCATCTCGCCCTGAAGTTTACGGTCTTCAGCGCAGCACCTTGATTCACAGCGCCATTTTTGAGATGTTTCGCGGTTCGCGTTGAGTCGCGACTCATGCCCCCTGCGCTTTTCATAAAGAAAACAAGACGTTAGCAGGGCCAATCTGGTGGTTGTCGCTTTAGGCCGGGCGCTGGCGCACGGGGTCACGGCGCGTACCTGCCGGACTCAAAGCATAGCGTTAGCAAGTCACGACGGGGTGACCCCCGTTGCACGGCTAACGATTCTCAGCGTGTGCGGACAGAATCAAGATCAGAGAGACAGAGCGAATGACCCCAAAAGGCGGACTTCCTGAAAAACGCGGGCTGTACGACCCGGCGTTCGAGAAAGACAGTTGCGGCGTTGGTTTCATTTGCGACATCAAGGGGCGTGCAAGCCGCTCGATCATCGAAGATGCCCTCGAGATGAACCGCTGCATGAAACACCGGGGTGGGGTCGGATACGAGAAGAACACGGGCGATGGCGCCGGTATTCTGCTGGGCCTGCCGGAAAAGTTCTTTCGCAAGGTCATCGACGTCGATCTGCCCAGACGTGGCAATTTCGGTGTCGGCATCGTATTTCTGCCCACCGACAGAACCGAGCGCGAATACTGCAAAAGTGTCATCGAGCGGGAAGTCGAGCACGCTAAACAGAAACTGATCGCCTGGCGAGAAGTACCGGTGGACGCCGATGCGGCCAACCTCGGCAAAGCGGCACGCGCCGCGATGCCGCACATCGAACAACTGGTGATTTCCGCCGATGGCATGGAGGGTGATGCATTCGAGCGCAAGCTGTACATGATCCGCAAGCACGCAACATCTCAACTGCGCGGTGACAAGACACTGGCCCAGCGGCAATTGTTTTACATCTGCTCTCTGTCCACCAAGGTGATCGTCTACAAGGGTATGCTCACCCCCGACCAAATTCCGGAGCTTTTTGCAGATCTGCGTGATCCGGATTTCCACTCACACCTGGCGATGGTGCACTCGCGCTTCTCGACCAATACGTTTCCATCCTGGGATCGCGCGCAACCTTTCCGCTTCATGAGCCACAACGGTGAGATCAACACCGTTCTCGGCAACCAGAATTCGATGAACTCGCGCCAGGGTGTAGTGCGATCGCAGCTGTTCGGCGACGACATCGCGAAGCTGTTCCCTGTCGTAGAACCAGACTGTTCCGACTCGGGCACCTTCGACAACGTGCTGGAATTCCTGTTGATGAACGGCCGTACGCTGCAGGAAGCGGTACTCATGATGATTCCCGAGGCGTGGCAGCAACACACGCAGATGGATCAGGCGCGCCGCGATTTCTACGAATTCAACTCCTGCCTGATGGAACCCTGGGACGGTCCCGCCTCCATCGCCTTCACTGACGGTCACTACATCGGTGCGGTGCTCGACAGAAACGGCCTGCGCCCCTCACGTTACTACATCACCGACGACCACAAATGCATCATGGCCTCGGAAGTCGGCGTGGTGAGGGTGGACCCCGCGCGCGTCATCGAGAAGGGCCGGTTGCAGCCCGGACGCGTGTTTCTCATTGATTTCGAGAAGGGACGCATGATCCCGGACGAGGAGGTGAAGTCCGAATGGGCAGCCCGACGCCCCTACGGTGAATGGCTGAAGCGCCAGCGCCTCGATCTCTCCGAGATTCCCGCCGCACAAGCCGCGGCCCCCGACGCAGAAACGCTCACCGCACGCATGAATGCTTTCGGCTATACCGTGGAGACCATGCAGATCATGTTGCAGCCACTGGTGCGCGAGTTGCGCGACCCGCTTGGGTCCATGGGCAACGACGCAGCACTCGCCGTGATGTCCGACAAGCCGCGCATGCTGTACGACTACTTCAAGCAGCGCTTCGCCCAGGTTACGAACCCCGCCATCGACTCCATCCGTGAGGAAGTGATCATGGCGCTGGAGTGCTACATCGGTCCCGAACAGAACATGCTGGAAGTGAGTGAACGACACGCGCATCGCTTACGTATCCCGCACCCCATCCTCTCCAACGAAGAGCTGGCCGCGCTCAAGTCGATGGACTATCGGCAATGGCGCTCGGCGACTATAGACACCACCTTCCCCTCCGGAAGCGGCGCCGCGGGACTGAATGAAGCTCTGGATCGAATCTGCCAGGAGGCGAGCCAGGCCATCATAGACGGCTATTCACTCATCGTGTTGTCCGACCGTGCCGTGGGCGCCCAGCGCGTCCCCATAAGCGCTTTGTTGGCCATCGGCACCGTGCACCATCACCTGAACAGAGAGCACAGCCGCACGCGTATCGGCATCGTGGTGGAGAGCGGAGAGGCTCGCGAAGTGCATCACCATTGCTTGTTGGTCGGTTACGGTGCTGACGCCATCAATCCCTATCTCGCTTTCGAGGCGTTGTGGCGTTCGTGTGAGCAGGGTTATTTCGACGATGCACCCCACATCCACAGCAACGAGGATGTGTTGAACGCCTACCGCAAAGGCGTCGCCAAGGGCATGCTCAAGGTGATGGCCAAGATGGGCATCTCTACACTGCAGTCCTACAAAGGTGCGCAGATCTTCGAGGCAGTGGGCCTGGCTGACGACGTCATCGAGCGCGCCTTCGTCGGCACGGCCAGCCGGGTACAGGGCGTGAACATGAGCGTGCTGGCCGAAGAGATGGAACGCCGCCACGCGCTGGGATACCCGGATCGGTCAGAGACCGTCACCGTGCTGCCCAATCCGGGCGATTTCCACTGGCGGCGCCACGGGGACACACACATGTGGGATCCCGAGGCCATCGCCGACCTGCAGGTCGCGGTGCGCACCAACAACGAAGACGCCTATTGGCGTTATGCCCGGCACGTCAACGAGTTGAACACCGCCCAGGCGACACTGCGTGGGTTGATGTCTTTCAAAGCGGGAGTTGGCGGTTACGTCGACATCGACGAGGTAGAACCGGAAAGCGAGATCGTGAAACGCTTCGCGACGGGCGCGATGAGCTTCGGCTCCATCAGTGCGGAAGCTCACGAGACGCTCGCCATCGCGATGAACCGGTTGGGTGGCAAGTCCAACACCGGCGAAGGCGGCGAGGATCCGATTCGTTTCGAGCCCATGGCGAACGGTGACTCCAAACGCAGCGCCATCAAGCAGGTGGCGAGTGGGCGGTTTGGTGTGACCATCAACTACCTGACCAATGCAGACGAACTGCAGATCAAGATCATCCAGGGCGCGAAACCCGGCGAGGGTGGTGAGCTGCCAGGGCACAAGGTGGACAACACCATCGCCGCCATCCGGCATTCCACTCCCGGTGTAGGCCTCATTAGCCCGCCGCCGCACCACGATATCTACTCCATCGAGGACATCGCGCAGCTCATCCACGATCTGAAGAACGCCAACCCACTCGCACGCATCAGCGTGAAACTCGGTGCCGAGGTCGGTGTCGGCACTGTTGCGGCGGGAGTCACGAAGGCGCGCGCCGATCACCTGGTCATCGCCGGTGACAGCGGCGGAACGGGCGCCTCTCCACTCACGTCCATCAAGCACGCGGGCGTGCCATGGGAGCTTGGCATCGCTGAGACACATCAGACGCTGGTGATGAACAACCTGCGCTCGCGCGTCGTGCTGCAAACCGACGGCCAGATCAAGACCGGGCGCGATGTCGCGGTTGCCTTCCTGCTGGGTGCAGAGGAAGTGGGTTTCGCCACCGCGCCCCTGATCGCACTCGGGTGCATCATGATGCGCAAATGCCATCTCAATACCTGCCCAGTGGGTATCGCCACACAGGACAGGGAACTGCGCAAGAAATTCGCGGGCACGCCGGAACATGTGGTCAACTATTTCTTCATGGTCGCAAAAGAGCTGCGCATACTTATGGCGGAGATGGGTTTTCGCACGGTCAACGAGATGATCGGCCGCGTCGATGCCCTCGACACAGTCGATGCCGTCGAACACTGGAAGAGCCGCGGCATCGACCTCGCGGAAGTACTGGAGGTCGCTGAGGAACCGGACCACTTCCTCGGTTCGTACGCCATTCACGATCAGGACCACGAGCTCGAGAAAGCACTCGACAACGAGCTGATACGGCTGGCCGAACCAGCACTAGCGCACGGCGAGCGCGTCTATCACGAACTCGGCATCGTGAACACCGACCGAGTTGTGGGCTGTATGCTGTCGAACCGCATCGTCAGGGCAGTCGGCGGCGGCATGCTCTCCGAGGACACCATACACTTCAAATTTAATGGCAGCGCCGGTCAGAGTTTCGGTTGCTGGCTCGCCAAAGGAGTCACGCTCGAAGTGGAGGGCGATGCCAACGACTATGTCGGCAAGGGGCTTTCCGGCGGAAAATTAATCGTATACCCGCCGAAGTCGAGCCCCTTCGTGCCGGAGGAGAACATTCTGATCGGCAACGTCGTGCTCTACGGCGCAATAAGCGGCGAGTGCTACTTCCGCGGTGTCGCGGCAGAACGCTTCTGTGTCCGCAACAGCGGAGCGAGCGCGGTCATAGAAGGCGTGGGCGACCACGGCTGTGAGTACATGACCGGTGGCCGCGTCGTGATACTCGGCCCCACCGGACGAAACTTCGCCGCCGGTATGAGCGGTGGTATCGCCTATGTATGGGATCCGAACAATGCATTCGAGCCACGCTGCAACATGGAGATGGTGGAACTCGAATCGCTAACGCAGAGCAGCGAGACCGCGGAAGTGCGGAGAATGATCGAGAACCACCAGAAATACACCGGGTCCGCCGTCGCAGCCCAGGTGCTCGCGAACTGGCCCACGGCAATGAACCAGTTCGTGAAGGTCATGCCCACCGATTACAAGCGGGTCCTCGAAGAACAAAAAGTAGCCAGTGCAGGCTAGTGGGCAAAGGACCATAAGACCGATGGGAAAACCGACAGGATTCATGGAGTTCGAACGCAACGCGGCGCCCTATCGCGCCGAGGCTGAGAGACTGCTCGACTTCAAGGAAATCTACACACCACACGATGCGCAGCGCCTGACCACACAGGGCGCGCGATGCATGGACTGCGGCGTACCCTTTTGCCAGTCCAACGCAGGCTGCCCAGTCCACAACCTCATCCCCGAATGGAACGATCTGGTCTACAAGCAGCACTGGCGCGATGCGCTCGATCGCCTGCACAGGACCAACAATTTCCCGGAATTCACGGGCCGCGTGTGTCCGGCACCTTGCGAGGGTGCCTGCGTACTGGGCATCACCGACCCCGCGGTCACCATCAAGAACATCGAGATGGCCATCATCGACCGGGGTTACGAGGAAGGCTGGGTGGCCGCGCAGCCGCCCGCGGAACGCACCGGTAAGACCGTCGCCATCGTCGGTTCCGGCCCCGCGGGACTGGCAGCGGCCGATCAGTTGAACAAGGCCGGTCACCAGGTGACGGTATACGAGCGCGCCGACCGTGTCGGCGGACTGCTGATGTACGGTATCCCCAACATGAAGCTCGACAAGACTGGCGTTGTACAACGCCGGGTCGACCTGATGAGGGAAGCCGGCGTCCGTTTCGAGGTGAATGCTGACATCGGTGATGGCAGCAACGGCTCGTTAGATGCCCGGGAACTTTTCTCCCGTCACGACGCCGCGCTACTGGCAACAGGCGCGACCGTGCCTCGCGACCTACCGATACCGGGCCGCTCTCTGCGCGGCGTGCACTATGCGATGGAGTTTCTCTCACGCAATACCAAGAGCCTGCTCGACAGCAACCTCGCCGATGGCGACTACATCTCAGCCAGGGACAAACACGTCATCGTGGTAGGCGGTGGAGACACGGGCACGGATTGTATCGGTACCTCGCTGCGCCATGGCTGCGCGAGCCTGGTCAACTTCGAGCTGTTCCCGGAGCCGCCAGCCGGCCGCGCCGCGGACAATCCCTGGCCCACGTGGCCACGCATACTGCGCACCGACTACGGACACCAGGAAGCGATGCACACCTATGGTGGCGACCCGAGGGTGTACACCATTTCCTCGACCGAGTTCATCGACGACGGAGCAGGCAATGTGAAGGGAATCCGTACCGTGGACGTGAAGATGGTCGATGGGCGCTTCAAGGACATCCCGGATTCGGAGCGCGAGTGGCAGGCTGATCTGGTGTTGCTCGCCATGGGCTTTCTCGGGCCCGAGCACGCCGTATCCGATCGTCTGGGGCTCGACTACGATGAGCGCTCGAACTATCACGCTGACTACGGCGCCTACCGAACCGCCGCGGACAACGTGTTTGCGGCCGGCGACTGCCGGCGCGGCCAGTCACTCGTGGTACATGCGATCAACGAGGGCCGTGAGGCCGCCCGGGAGATCGACCGCTACCTGATGGGCGCCACGGAACTACCCTGACTACGTAGCTGCGGCCCTGATGCCCATCGTGGCGCATATCGCGGAGGTACTCACCCGCGGATATTGGCTTGTATATGTCCTAGCGAGCGCGCCCACGGCCTCAGGTCACCGACGCTCGCCGGTAAGCTCTCCGCGGCTTCATTGGCCTCAGCACGACTCTCAAACAGGCCCCAGACAACGATGAACAAGGTCTTGTCTTCCCTTTGCAGCCGGTAGGTTGCGAATTGTTCGGGTTGTGCTTGAGTGGCAAGAAAACTACGCGCGCGCGCCTCACTCGAAAACGTGACCAACTGCACCGTGTAGAGCGTGGGCGAGCGCGACAGCAACCAGGCCTCGTCTCGCACACCGGCAGCGAGAGCGGATTCAACCTCTATGGGCACGGGAGGCGGCGATGCGGGGTTGTCCGGGTTCCTCACCGCCGGTTGTGGTTCCGGCGATACTGCTTCTGTCACGGATACCTCCGCGTCGTCCGCCGCGTG
>DCWG01000090.1:9849-44432 GCA_002327525.1 Gammaproteobacteria bacterium UBA2168
CCGCGGCCGTTCGCCGACAGCAGCTGAATCCGTGGCTGATTCGATGGGCAACTCCGGAACAGGTTGCTCCGATACCACCGGCGCGGTCTGTGTATGCTTCACTGCGGAGGTGAGTTGCTGATCCACTTCCTGCGAAGATGGTTCTGTAGCGGGGCGCCAGGCGACGTAGGCCATGACGAAAATCACCGCAATCAACGCCACTGCAGCCCTGTGTACACTCGGGAACAAGCTGTGCCGTTGACCCACATTGCCCGTTTCCAGCTCTATCAGGCGCTCACTCGCAAGGGCATCAATACGCCCCGGCAACCCCTCGGATACGCGGGTAATCTCCCTTACCTCTCCTGGTGTAAAGGGCAGATGGCCTCGATAGCGAGCCTGACTGAATCGCCATTCCAGATACTCGCGTACCTGCTCATCCGCGAACGGCGTCAAGCGGATCTCGTGCCACGCCACCCCGGTTGCCTCCGCCGAGCGCGTTATGCACTCGAGTCCTTCCGGATCTGCGAATAGCACAAGCCTGAGCCGACACGCCCCGGTGAGTCCGAGCAGCGCATCCAGCCCCTGAAACGCCAGCAGATGGGCATCGTCAACCAGTACGACACACACGCGATCGGTTTCGCCAACGACGTCCACATGCCGAATCAGACCACGGATCAGATCGGGAACGTTGGCATCCGCCTCAGCCGTAGCAGCGAACGCCACCTCCACCTCCGCGAGCACTTCACGCACACTGCAGACTAGCGATGCATCGACACGGGCGAGCTGAGCGCGCTGTTCTATCTTTTCGGGCAACCGATTGAACAGGGTCGTCTTTCCGGCGCCCTCAGGGCCGCTGACAACCAGCACCCGCCTGGACCATTGACTGAGCTGAAGTAGCTGATCGAGCCAGACCTTGCGCTCGGACTTCTCGAAGAACTCCGGCCCACGCCGGATAAACGGGTTGTGAGTCAGACCGAGAAAATTACGTCTGGCATCCGCCATGAGCTATCAGTCCGTGAGTACCGCATCGATGATCGAGCTCTGAAAATCATCCGAGACGAACACGCTGCCAACGTCCCTGGATAACACCAGGCGCAAACGCCCGCCCACCACTTTCTTGTCCATGCCCATCGCCTCTCTCAGGGCTTCTCTGTCCACGCTCTGTGCGGTTACCGGTAATCCGAGCGAGGCCAGCAGCGACTTCAGCCGCTCGACGGCGTTATCGTCGAGTGTCCCGTACGCGACCGACGCACGCGCCGCCATGACCATGCCGATGGCAACTGCCTCGCCGTGCAGGTAGCGCTCGTAGCGCGTCACGGTTTCCAGCGCATGTCCGAACGTGTGCCCAAAATTAAGGATGGCGCGAAGGCCCCGCTCGGTTTCATCGCTCGCAACAACCTGTGCCTTCACCCGGCAAGAGGCCTCCACGGCGTAAGTGAGCGCATCTCCCTCCCGGGCATTCAGGGCAGCCGCGGAACCTTCGAGCCATTCGAAAAACTCCGCATCCCAGATCATGCCGTATTTCACCACCTCGGCGAGGCCCGCCGCATACTCACGTTTCGCCAGTGTGCCCAGCACATCCATGTCGGCGATGACGCAGCGTGGCTGGTAAAAGGCTCCGATCATGTTCTTGCCGGACGGATGATTGACCGCGGTCTTGCCGCCGACTGACGAATCGACCTGGGCAAGCAGCGTCGTTGGAATCTGCAGGAATTCCACGCCCCTCTGATAGGTGGCTGCGGCAAAGCCGGTGATATCCCCTACGACGCCACCGCCGAGTGCAATGAGCGTCGTCGTACGCTCGTGGCGATGAGATAACAGAAAGTCCATGATTTCCGTGTAGGTGGCCAGGTTCTTGTGCGCCTCACCGTCCGGCATCGTGAAGACATCTGACGCGATGTTGCCGAGGCTCACGCGCAGCGTTTCGAGGTACAGGGATGCTACCGTTTCATTGGTCACGATCGCGACCCTCGCGCCCCGGATGTGCCTGATGAGCAGATCACCGCGCTCGAGCAGCCCCGCACCGATGTAGATCGGATAGCTGCGCTCGCCGAGATCCACCATCACTTCGTTCAACGCACCACCCCGTCTTCCCTGAGTTTCTTTTCTATCTCCCGCGTCAGCACTTTCGGCCCCTGCCGGTCGGTGATGAAGGTGTAATCAGCGACCGAAGCATACAGGCCGGCGCGTTCGGCATGCAGCCTCACCAGAGTTTGCTGTACGTTACCTTGTTGTAGAAGGGGACGCTTCTTGTCGTGCAGCGTGCGCTCTACCAGCCTTTCTACGGGACTGTCCAGGTGAATGACACATCCGCGCGCGGCGAGGTGGGTGCGATTGGCCTCTCGCACTATCGCGCCACCGCCGGTGGCGAGCACGATGCCGTCCTTCTTTGAAATCTCGTCAATGACGTTCTCTTCCCGATCTCGAAATCCCTTCTCACCCTCCACGTCGAAGATCCACGCTACGGGCGCACCTGCGCGCTCTTCGAGGTAGTGATCCGAATCGTAGAATTCCATCTCCAGAGACTGTGCGAGCAGGCGCCCGACGGTGCTCTTGCCTACCGCCATCAACCCCACGAAAAAGATATTGGAACGCGCCATCGTCAGCCACAAACAACACTACGGTGTCTGGCCACGGCCAGACGCCGCGTAGTGTAGCCGAAATGAAACCTCGGCAGGCGCGCCTAACGGCGCGCCAGAGTGTCCTGGATGATCTTCGGTGTGATGAAGATCAGAAGCTCCTGCTTGTCGTCCCGCTCTATGGTTCTCCGGAACAGGGCTCCGACGTACGGCAGATCACCGAAAAACGGCGTCTTCTCCACCGATGTGTTCTTATCCGAGATGAAGATACCGCCAAGGACCACCGTCTCGCCATTGTCTACCAGCACCTCGGTTTCGATCTCGTTGGTATTGATGGAAGGTACGCCGTTGAATACCTGGCCAATCGTATCCTGCTTGACGTTCAACTCCATGATGATGCGATCATCCGGCGTGATCTGTGGCGTTACCTCCAGAGACAGTACGGCGTCTTTAAACGACGTTGAGGTGGCACCCGAGCTGGTCGCCTCCTGATACGGAATCTCCACACCAGACTCGATGGTGGCGGTGGACTTGTCTGCCGTGATCACTTTCGGGCGTGCCACGATTTCGGCGTTACCGTCTGCCGCGAGTGCCGAGATTTCGAGGTCAACCAGATAATCCACACCAGCGAATCCGATGCCGAAACTGGACGCGGCACCGGAAATGCCGAGATCGACGACCAGGTCAGTCGGTGAGGTAATCTCGCCGCTACCATCGACTACAATATTCTGCAGCTCGGTGAGTGTTTCCAGAGACCCGCCGAGCTTCGCCGCATTCTCTTTGTTGCTGCGATGGAGTCCTCCACCCCCCCAGCGGACACCGAGCTGTTTGGAGAAGTTGCTGTTGGCGGTAACCATACGTGCCTCGATCAGCACCTGACGCACGGGGATGTCGAGTTGGGCGATGATGCGCCTGAACTCTTCGAGCCGGTCGGCCGTATCAGTGAAGATGATCGCGTTCGTGCGCTCATCGACTATCACACTGCCCCGATCCGACATCACTGCATTGTCACCAGTTTCACTGAACAGGTTAAAGAGCTCAGTGGCGCTCGCATAGCGCACCTGTATGAATTCCGTACGCAACGGCGCGAGTTCGGAAATCTGTTTCTGGTTTTCCAGTTCCAGCTTCTCACGCGCGGCTATCTCGGAGGCGGGTGCGACCAGCAGTACGTTGCCCACCTTGCGCTGGTCGAGACCCTTGGTTTTCAGGATCAGCTCCAACGCCTGGTCCCACGGTACATTTTGCAGCCGCAACGTGATGCGCCCTGCTACGGTGTCGGCGGCGACCAGATTCAGATCCGTGAAGTCGGCGATCAGCTGCAGCACCGAGCGCACCTCTATGTCCTGGAAATTGAGCGACAGCTTCTCTCCGGTGTAGGCAAACACATCGTCACGCAGCGCCATCTTCTCTTCCGTTAGTGGGCTGACGTCCACCGACAGCAAATTGTCCGCCTGATAGGCGAGGTAGTCGTAGTTACCGGTGGCCGACACAGTGAAGATGACGTCATCACCCTGCTGCACGGCGTCCACTATATCCACCGGGGTCGCGAAATCAGTGACATCCAGCCGGCGCTGAAGCTCTCTGGGGAGCCGGGTGTTGCGCACTTCAACCTGAATGCGTCCGCCGTTGCTGACGACATTGACCGGTACTTTCGGATTCGACAGACGTATGAACACACGTCCTTCGCCATCACCGCCGCGGCGAAAATCCACCTCTGTGATACGTGAGTCGGCCGTGCCTGTTTCATCCCAGGCCTTGGTGCGCGCCACCGCAGCGGTGGTTTCTCCACCGCCAACCACCTTGCCGGAGCGCCCATCGGCACCTACCAGCAGGAATAGCAGGTTGTCCTGTACTCGCGTTTCATAACTAACCAGTTGCGCAAGATTGACGACGGCGCGCGTACGGTCATTGGTACTGATGATCGTGACCCGACGTGCGTTGCCGATGCCAAGCGGATGATGTTTCTCCGCCAGCGTGCTACTCACACCGGGCATGTCCAGAACGATGCGAGCTGGCTGCTCGATGGTGTAGCCGGTCGGCTCGGGGGCGGGGCCGTCGAAGCGCATCCTGATTTCCGTCTTGTCTCCGGGCAGAGACGAAAATTCGATACCCTCGATGGAAACCGCATGGACCTGTGAACCCAGCAGCATCGTCACCAGCGTCAGCGTCACACCGCACGCCAGCCTCACTCGATGTGCAATTTGTTTCATAGTCATCCTCTTTCAACTCCCGCCAGCAGCACCGTGCGCTCCCGCTCGACCCAGCCACCAATTCCGTCGGACACGATCTCTATGAGTTCGATATTCGTATCCTCGATGTCCAGTACACGACCGTGGTCGCTTCCCATGTAATCACCCACCTGCACACGATGAACGCCGCCATCGTTGTCCTCGACGAGCCCGAACTGGACCCCACTCTGGGCAAGCGTACCCACCATCGCAAGTTGTCCAATGGTGTACTGCTCGAGAAATTCCTTCACCCGATTGAAATCCGGCGTTACCTTCGGGCCGCCCGGATTGCGTTCCACCCGTTTCAGGACCGCGGGCGGTTCAAACGGGGAACGCATGGCGCCGGCTTCATACGCGAAAGGCGGCACGCGCTGGAACGGCGGCAGCGGTTTGATAGCTCCTTGCGGCCGTGAATCCACCTCATCCATGAAGGCCTGCAAATCCTGGAGGTCACTGCCGGTGGAACACGCGCTCAAGGCCACGCTAAGTGAGAGGAAGCTCAATATCCGGGTCATTCATCTTCTCCCAGATAGCGATATGTTTTAGCCACGATGTTCATCTGCAAACCCTGTGCGCCCTTGGCTTTTTCGGGTTTGATGTCGAAATCGTGCAGGGTGACGATTCGAGACAGATTGGCCACGCCGCTCACGAAGGAGCCTATCTTGTGATAACCACCGGAAACGGTGATGTTGATTGGCAGCTCCACGTAGAACTCAGTACGTTGTTCCGGCTGCAGGTCGACACTCTCGATCGTCAGTTCATTGTCGAGAGCGGTACGCGTGATGTCCTCGAGTAACCCCGGCACTTCCGTGTCTTGCGGCAGTTGTTTGAGCAGGGCGCCGAATGTCGCCTCCATCTCGGTTTTCTGTTGCCGGTACGCATCCAGGTTGACAGCCTGGCGCGCCTTGTTTTCATAGTCGCGCCTGAGGTCCTGCTCCTTGGCCTGCACCTGCTCCAGCAATGACTGTTTGTCGGTGAGGTAGAAGTAGTACCCGGCTCCGAGCACCAGAACGAACAACAACGCCATGACGATGAGCTTCACGGGCTCCGGCCAGGAGCCGATATTGTTCAGATCCAGGTCGCCGAGATCGAAGTTCTGCAGCTGCTCGAGCGTATCCTGCAACGCCATCCTATTCGTCCTCCCCCACCTCGTTTGGATTCACCTGCGCGAAAGTGAGATCGAAGCTGCTGGCCTTGTCGCCGTAATCGGAGTTGACAGGATCTTCCTTGATACTCTTGAGATTCGGCTCGGCGAACCAGTCCGAGCCGTCGAGATTTCGCATCAGGGCCGAGATGCGGTTGTTGGATTCCGCTGTACCCCGCACCGCGAGGTCATCACCCTCCATCGTCAGCTGGCCATAGTGCACCCCGTCGGCAAGCGTTCGGACCAATTCGTCGAATACCCGGACAATCACCGGGCGATTGCCCTGCAAGTCCTGGATGACGCGCATGCGCGCGAGCAGCTTTTCGCGGTCTTTCCTCAGGCTTCTGATCTCGGTTATCTTCGCATCCAGTTGCGAGATGTGTGTAGTGAGAAACTTGTTACGCTGGTTCTGGCTCTCCACACGCGTGTCCAGCATGAAACCGACCACGAACACGATGGCCGCTCCGAGCACGAGAATGACACCCAGGCGCGCGATGAATTCGGTTCGACGCCGTTCGCGTTCCCATTCGCGCCATGGAAGTAGGTTGATTCTCGCCATTAGTCAAAGCTCCTCATGGCAAGCCCACAGGCAATCATCAATGCCGGAGCGTCATTGGACAAGGCGTTGGCATCAACTTTTGATGCGACTGACATGTCGACAAACGGATTAGCGATTATGGTCGGAGTACCGAGTTTGCTCTCGATCATCTCAGACAGTCCTTCGATGGATGAGGTGCCACCGGCAAGCGCGATGTAGTCGACGTCGTCGTACTGGCTCGAAGAGAAGAAGAATTGCAGCGAACGCGTCACCTGTTGTAACACCGCCTCCTTGAACGGAGCGAGTACTTCCTCCTCGTAGTCGTCGGGTAGACCGCCCTGCTTCTTGGCGAGTCCGGCCTCCTCGAAACTCAGCGAGTAGCGCCGTTGAATCTCTTCCGTGAGCTGCTTACCGCCAACCAGCTGTTCACGCGTATAGATGGATTTGTCATCGGCCAATACGGACAGCGTCATCATGGTTGCGCCGATGTCGATGATGGCGACGACCAGTTCCTCCGCGTTGCTCCCGAGTTGCGGTTTGACCAGTTCGAAAGCACGTTTCATCGCATGCGACTCGATATCTACCACACGCGGTGCCAGGTTGCCCATCTCGAGTGCGATCTCGCGCATCTCGACATTCTCGCGCCGACAAGCAGCGAGCAGCACTTCCACCCGCTCGGGATTGCGTTCCGAGAGACCCTGCACCTCGAAATCGATTGCGACCTCGTCCAGCGGGTACGGAATGTACTGGTCGGCTTCCACGGTGATCTGATTTTCCATCTCGTCATCGGAGAGCTGGCTGTCCATCTCGATAGTCTTTGTGATCACGGCAGATCCTGCGACGGCGACGGCGGCTGCCTTGGCCGGGCTCTTGGCCCTGGCCACAACACGCTTTATGACTTCACCAACCGCTTCGACATCACTAATATTCTTCTCGACAACGGCATTGGGCGGCAGTGGCTCCACCGCGTATGCCTCCACCCGGTATCTGTCGAAATTTTTCGACAGTGCGAGGAGCTTTACTGAAGTGGAGCTGATGTCGAGACCCAACAGAATATTGGACTTCTTAGAAAACAATGCCACGGTAGATTTTCCTTAATGGCGCGGGCACTTACGTCCTATACATGCAGTACAACATTAAATACAAGAATCACGGAGAGAGCAATCTATTCGCCCACGCATTCTCCCACCCCGGCGATCGCCACCTCACCCTCATACAGCGCGTGAACCTATCCGTTTGCGCGATGACAACATGACACAGAGGTCCCATCGCATCATGCGCACCATTATGTTACTGGCCTACACGGCATTATGTGGCGCAGTGATCTCTCTGGCGGGCATCTTTCTCTACCTGGATCCCCAGATTCCCCCGGCAGAGAGTTATCGGCACGTGCGACTGGAGACGCCACTGCGCGTTTACTCCTCAGACGACCTACTGATTGCCGAATTCGGAGAGCGCCGACGCATTCCGGTCACGCTCGATCGGGTGCCACAACAGTTTATAGACGCCTTACTTGACACAGAAGACAAGCGTTTTTACGAGCATTCCGGAATTGACTTCATATCGCTGACCAATGACGTTTTCGGCCTCATCCGCAGTCTGATCATGGAGGGTTCACTGGGGCCAGGAGCGAGCACCATCACGATGCAACTCGCCCGCAACGTCTCGTTCACGCTCGAAGTCACCTTCATCCGAAAATTCAAGGAAATGCTGCTGGCACTCCAGATAGAGCGGGAGCTGACCAAGGACGAGATTCTGGAGCTATACATCAATCTGGTGCCTTTCGGTAAACGCGCATACGGCGCCGAGGCAGCGGCGCAGACCTACTACGGTACTTCACTTGCCGATCTCAACCTGGCGCAGCTCGCTATGCTCGCTGGGATTCCCCAGAGACCCGAGGCCGGTAATCCCATCAACGGACCCGGGCACGCCATCACCCGGCGTAACGTCGTCCTCGCACGCATGTTCGAGCAGGGCTCTATCACGCGAAGCCAGCTCGAGGAGGCCCGCAGCGCACCGATCACGGCCGCACTCCACCAGCGCGAGCTGGACGTACCGGCACCATACCCCGCTGAATGGGTGCGCCAGCAGTTGCTCGGCCGCGTTCCCGATATCTACACGCGTGGATACGAGGTCATGACCACCCTGCGTGCTCCCCTGCAGGCTCACGCTCGAAAAGTGCTTCGCGCCGGGCTTGCCCGTTACGACCGCGCGCACGGTTTTCGCGGCGCCGAGGCTCGCCTGGCCCTGCCTGAAAGTGCCGAGGCCACACTCGGTCAACCGCTCGATGCCGAAATCGGTGCGCAGATACAGGCCGCAGTTACCGCACGCCCTCCCGCGCACGATCTGGAACCGGCGGTAGTGATCAGCGTCGAAGCCGAGCGGGTACTCGCCGCGCGTTCGGACGGCGGTGTGTTTGCCATTCCACTGGACGCCATGCGCTGGGCACGCCGGTACCACACCGTCGATCGCCGCGGACCGCCACTGGAGACACCCGCCGACATCCTCACTCCCGGCGACATCGTGCGCGTACGCCGGGGAGAGGACGGTTGGCTGCTGGCCCAGCTGCCCGATATCCAGGGTGCTCTGGTCTCGCTTGATTCCCGCACTGGCGCGGTGTTGGCGATGGCCGGGGGTTACGATTTCGGCATCAGTCAGTACAACCATGCCCTACAAGCGGCCCGTCAGCCCGGATCGGGTTTCAAACCCTTCGTTTACTCAGCGGCATTGGCCAACGGTGTCACACCAGCCTCGATGTTCATGGACGCACCACTCGTATTCGAAGACGAATTGCTCGAATCGCAGTATCGGCCGAGCAACGACAACAACCAGTACAACGGCCCCACGCGCCTGCGCGAGGCACTCTACAAGTCCATCAATCTGGTTTCTATTCAGGTGCTGATGCGAGTCCGCGCGGGTAACGTCATTGGCCATGTGAGCCGCTTCGGCTTTGACACCCGCACGTTCCCGCGCAACACACAGCTCGCCATCGGTGGCGGCACCATGGCGATCACTCCGCTCGACATGGTGAGTGCCTATGCAGTGTTCGCCAATGGCGGTTTCCTGATCGAACCGCACATCATCCAGTACGTCCGTAACACCGATGGCGACATTATCTACGCACCCGTTCATCCAGTGGCCTGTCCGGAGTGTGAAGAAAATGAGCAGGCAGAGACCTCCAGCGCAGCCGAGCCCACCGATCTCGCTGAAATCTTCGTGGAACCGGCCAGCCTCGAAGAGGTGCTCGCAGAAAACAATTCTCAGCGGCCGGACGAAACCAACACAGATGCACCGCCCGCACTTCGGGTTCTGGACGAACGCAACGTGTTCATCATGCACAGCATGCTCCAGGACGTGATCCGCCGCGGCACCGGGCGGCGCGCCCGCGTTCTGGAGCGCTCCGACCTGGCCGGCAAGACCGGTACCACTAATGACGCGGCAGACACCTGGTTCAACGGCTACGGCGCTGATGTGGTGACGAGCGTCTGGGTGGGCTTCCCGAATCTGCAGCCACTCGGGCGCAATGCTTATGGGTCCAACATACCGTTGCCGATCTGGATCGACTTCATGAAGGAGGCGCTCGACGATGTGGATGAGGTGCAGCGTGCGGTACCCCCGGGCGTCACCACCATGCGTATCGATCCCGAAACGGGCAACATCGCGCCGACCGGACAGAGCGACGCGATCTTCGAGTACTTCCTGGAGGAGTTCGTACCGCCGCGGCCCAGCGGCGCCGAGCAGGAGCAGGGGCCCGGTACGGATTCGATAGATCCCGAGGATCTCTTCTAGTGACGCAACACTGCGAGGGCGGCCACGCTGGCGAACGCTACTGAATGACCTTGATATAGTCACCGGCCCGCGGTTCACCGCGCGGGTGATGCCCGTTGATCAGTCGCAGAGTCTCTTCCGCGTGTTTTTGCAGCGACACCTGCCTCGCGAGCTTGGCATAGGTCATGCCGGGTTCCGCCACGATCACTTTGATCTTCTGGTTGCGCGCCGTTTGCAGATCGGTTGCTTTCATCGCGCGAAACGAGCCCACCGTGGCGCGAAATTCGGTATCGAACGCGACCGCGTCGCCCCCTTCCGCCAGATCGCCCTTGAAGAGATAAGCGGCCCCGTCCTTGAATACGATTGCGATCTTTCGCGCGGCGCTGTTGCCTGAGAGTACTTCTACATCGCCGATGTAGGCATCGAATCCATTGATTGTGGTGGTCTCGCCATTATTGACATCATCGCGCTTCAGTGTCTCGGCGATGTAGGCTTGCGGTGTGAGCTCCGCATCCGGGCGTTCCTGACGCGAGATCGTTATCTGCGCATCGTCCGCGCTCCCGGGTGATCGGCCGAACACCTCGTCCTTGGAGTTGCTGACCGTCCACTTCTCTGGAAACGCGATCACGATTCTGAGCGCACTGTGGTAGAACACACCATCCTTCGTGATACCGACCGACGGGGCATCGCCATAGTCTAGTCCGTTGATCATCTCCCAGAAATCACGCACAGGCGCCTTGAGTTCGTCACCGGCAAGTGGTTGAGCGCGGGCCACCACCTCGTGCAGACGTCTGTCGTTGCGTGGGTGGCTGGCAAACAGACCGTGATACACGCCGGGATTGTTCTGCACCTGCTTCATGAACATCTCATAGTCCTTGAGGACGTAGATTGCGTTGATCATCGCCAGCGGGTCGTACCCGGCTTTCGCCAGGAACTCAGCACCATAGGAATCAGATTCAAGTTCGAATTCGCGCCCTGCACGCGAGGTAGCCGTCGCCGTGAGTGTGTTGGACAGATCGAGCATCGACGTGGTGCCGGTTCCGAGCGTCCCGATCCAGCCAAGCAACTTACCGAGGCGGCGTGCGCTGTTGGCCTTGTCGCTGTGGCCCCCCACCACGTGACCAATCTCGTGACCAATGATGCCGGCCAGCTCGTCCTCGCTCTTCATGAGCGAGATGATCCCGCGGTAGACAAAGATGTAGCCATCACCCGTCGCGCTCGCGTTGGTCTCGAAGTTGTCCACCACGCAGAAGGTGTAGTTCTTTCCGGCATCCGGAGATACCGCAAGCAGCCGCTCGCCGATCTCCGTGACGTAGTCCTGCCAGTCATCGTCGGGATACAGTCCGTCCTTCTCGCGCAGGTCGTTGTACATCTTTTCGCCCACACCGGCTGCCTGTGCCTGAAGCATGCCCAGGCTCAACAGCGAGGCTATCAGCAGTAGCTTGACGATATTCATCCTTTGTCGTCCCTATACACTCCGCCAGGCAAACGCATACGCGCGTCCTTTGAGATTAGACCACGAAGATTAGCAATGTTCAGATGAATGCGGCCTAAACCGCGAGCGGGGTGCTACTCGGCTTCGTTGGAAGCCGCCGCAGCCGTGGTGGCGCTGCGGTTGCCGAAGCGCTTGCGGAAGCGCTCGACGCGCCCGCCGGAGTCGAGAATCTTCTGCTTACCGGTATAGAAAGGATGACAGGCGGAGCACACTTCCAGGTGGATGTCCTCACCGAGGGTCGATCGTGTCTCGATGACATTGCCGCAGCTACAGGTCGCTTTGATCGCGTTGTATTCCGGGTGGATATCGGCTTTCATCTTAGGGCTCTTCTCTGGTCTGCTCTGTTTGGATATCTGCGTAGCTGAACGCAGAGCCCGCACAGGGCTACCTTCAGGGGGCGCGCAGTTTAACAGACGCACATCCGATAGCAAGACAACGGCAGAGACCCTTTTTTTGAGCAGATTCGCATGACAACCGGTACGCGTACGGTACGTGTGGCCATGCCCGCACCGCTGTTTAGCAGCTTCGACTACTCGGTGCCAGACGGGATGGTTGTACCCGTTCCCGGCGCACGTGTGCGGGCCGATTTCTCCGGCCGCTCATTGGTCGGTGTCTGCACCGACGCCGATCCCCCGCACGCTCACGAGAGACTGAAACCCCTCACCGAAGTACTCGACGATCACAACTGTCTGGGACAGGAAGTGTTCGATCTCGCGACGTGGCTCTCCGAGTACTACCACCATCCGCTCGGCGAAGTTCTGCACACCATCCTGCCCACCAGCGCCGCGCGAGGGGCCGATCTCGACGTCCAGCCAGAAACCTGGTGGCGTACCGCGGTGGAAGAAGCCAGGCTCGAACGCGCACCACGCCAGCGGGCCCTGTTCGACCATCTTGGCCGCGTCGGACCGCGCACGGCTGCCGAGATCCGCGCCGCCGGATTCACCACCGCCATGCTCGACGCCCTGGTCGGCAAGGGTCTGGTCGAAGCCGGCGATCCCGAACCGGTCCTCGACAATCCACCCACTCTCACCGCCGAGCAGGTCAGCGCCGTCGAGGCACTCGGCGAACCCTCGCAAGGATTTAGCGCCACGCTCATCGAAGGCGTTACCGGAAGCGGCAAGACCGAGGTCTACCTGCGTCACATCGCGCGCGTTTTGGCGTCAGGCCGGCAGGTCATGGTACTGGTTCCCGAAATCGCACTCACACCGCAGACCCTGACGCGTTTCAAGCGCCGTTTCGGGCGCACGCACGTGCTGCACTCGAATCTCGCTGACGGCGAGCGTCTACAGACATGGCTGAAGTGCAGAAGCGGCGAAGCCCGTATCCTGGTCGGTACGCGCTCCGCGGTGCTGACTCCGTTCGAGGATCTCGGGCTCATCGTAGTGGACGAAGAGCACGACGGCTCGTTCAAACAGACCGAGGGCCTGCGATACTCCGCACGCGATGCAGCGGTGAAGCGCGCCCATGCACTGGGCATCCCGCTGATACTCGGCAGCGCCACGCCGTCACTGGAATCCCTGCTGAATGCACGCCGTGGCCGCTACCGGCACGTGCACCTGTTCACTCGCGCCACGGGCGCGCCCCTGCCCTCGCTACACGTGCTGGATACGCGAGGACACAGCACCCGGGATGGGATCAGCAATCCACTGGTGCACATCATCCGCCGCCATATCGACGCGGGTGGACAGGTACTGGTGTTCCTCAATCGACGCGGGTTCGCGCCGACCTGCCTGTGTACCGCCTGCGGCTGGCAGGCACTTTGTCCTCGGTGCGATGCACGCCTGACCATGCACCGCACTCCTGCCGGCCTGATCTGTCATCACTGCGGTATTCGTCAGCCTTTACCCGCGCAATGCCCGGAGTGCGAAAACGAGGCTGCACTGAAGGCGGTAGGCGTGGGTACGCAGCGCACCGAACAGGGACTGATAGAGCTGTTTCCAGGTACGCCCGTATACCGGATCGACCGCGACTCGGTACGCTCACAACAGCGTCTCGAAGATCACCTGGCACAGATTCACACGGGTGAGCCGGCCATTCTCATCGGTACGCAGTTACTGGCCAAGGGACACGACTTCTCCAATGTCACGCTGGTGGCGACCGTCAATGCCGACGCCGGATTCCTGAGCGCGGATTTTCGCGCACCGGAACGAACCGCTCAGCTCATTATCCAGGTCGCAGGCCGGGCCGGCCGCGCCGGGAAGCCCGGAGAAGTCTGGATTCAGTCCATGCAGCCCGACAATCCCGTGCTGACGAGTCTCATCGAAACCGACTACGCGGGTTTCGCGGCGGTAGAACTGGACGTGCGCGAGGCGGCTGGTCTGCCGCCCTTTCGTCCCATGGCGCTGCTGCGCGCCGAGAGTGAGTCTTCCGCCGCGGCGGCGGGCTTTCTGCAGACACTGAAGCAGCGGGTATCCGGTGCCGAAGTCTACGGTCCTGCGCCCGCGCCCATCACGCGGGTCGCCAATCGTCACCGTCATCAGCTGATGCTGTTGGCCGACGATCGCGGCCCGTTGCACTCCGCAATACGGCGACTGCGCGGTACAGCCGCGCCGCGGGGCGTGCGCTGGGCCATCGACGTCGATCCCTACGACACTTTCTGACGCCCCGTTCGATGCACTGCTATCATTGCGCTCCATGGCCACCACGCGACGCGACTACGCTTCGAGAAACAACGCAAGAGCGGGCGTTCGAAGTGGCACGAAAAGTGGTGAAAAGAACAAGGCAGCGCGAAAACAGGCCTCTTCCACGAACAAGACGCGCACCGTGACAAGGCGCAAGGCGCCACGCAAACCCGACCCGCGAAAAAAGACCCGGGCAGCCGCACCGCTTTTCCATGGGCCGAGCTTCTCCGCCGGTGCGTTACTGGGCGCCGCCGTCGTCATTCTAGGCGCGTGGCTGCCGGAACTCTGGAACCAACCCGACGCCGCCCCTTCGGCGAGCACCACCCAGACGCCACCGCAGCCCATGAAGTTCGAGTTTCACGACATTCTGTCTTCCAGCGAAGTACGTGCTGACACGAGCGTTTACCAGCCACTGCCTCGTGAGCCGGCTTCTGCCATCGCGGGAAAGAAGATTCTCATTCAGGCCGCATCCTTTCGCGAGGAGAGCGATGCCGAGGCCTTGCGGGCGCAGCTGCTGTTGCAGAATCTACCGGTCGTCATGGCGAGAGTTCAGATCGACACCGGCATCTGGTACAGGGTCACGGTGGGACCGTTCGAGAACAATACGGAGGCCAACCGTGCCATGACGGCGCTGCGCCGGCAGGATTTACAGGCGATCTTCATCTAGGGAGCCTACACCACGGCAGGGTATTCACTTGAAATCGACCCACCCCATCCCCACTATCACCAACGGGTAAGCACGGCCGACAATACTCCCGCGGCGGTCGTTATTTTCTCGAGTCAGGACCAACTATCCATGCAACAGTTCAGAGGCACCACCATCGTCTGCGTGCGGCGCGAAGGTCAGCTCGCGCTCGGCGGTGACGGTCAGGTTTCGATGGGTAACACCATCATGAAGGGCAATGCCGTCAAGGTGCGGCGATTTCACGACGGCAAGGTGTTGGCGGGTTTCGCCGGCGGCACAGCCGATGCGTTCACTCTGTTCGAGCGCTTCGAGGGCATGCTCGAAAAGTTCCACGGCAATCTCACTCGTGCCGCCGTCGAGCTCGCCAAGGACTGGCGCTCCGACCGGGTGTTGCGGCGTCTCGAGGCACTGCTGGTGGTGGCAGACGTCAATGTGAGCTTGATGATCAGCGGCACGGGCGACGTCATCGAACCCGAAGCCGGGCTCATTGCCATCGGCTCAGGAGGACCGTACGCGCAGGCAGCCGCCCGTGCCCTGGTGGACGCAACAGAACTCTCCGCCCACGACATCGTTGATCGTTCGCTCGAAATCGCTGCCGACATCTGCATCTACACCAACCACCACAGAACCATCGAAGTGCTGGAGATCGATACCTGATGACCGTGATGACTCCCCGCGAAATCGTCCATGAGCTGGACAAGCACATCATCGGCCAGGACGCAGCCAAGCGCGCGGTCGCCATAGCGCTGCGCAATCGCTGGCGTCGCATGCAGCTCGACGAGGAGATGCGCGATGAGATCACGCCCAAGAACATTCTCATGATCGGGCCGACGGGCGTTGGTAAAACGGAGATCGCACGCCGCCTGGCGCGGCTTGCCAGCGCACCGTTCATCAAAGTCGAAGCCACCAAATTCACGGAAGTCGGCTACGTCGGTCGGGACGTAGAGTCGATCGTGCGCGATCTCACCGACGTCGCGGTCAAGATGCTGCGCGAAGACCAGATGGCACGGGTTCAACATCGCGCCGACGACCTGGCCGAGGAACGTATTCTGGACGTCCTCCTGCCGGCTCCACGCCAGAGCACGGGTTTCACGCCAGAGCGCGAAGGCGACGAGGATTCTACCACCCGGCAGCTTTTCCGAAAAAGGCTGCGCGAGGGCGAGCTGGACGAAAAGGAGATCGACATCGACATCGAGACGCCTCAGGTAGGTGTCGAGATCATGGCACCGCCCGGCATGGAGGAGATGACCAATCAGCTCTCGAGCATGTTCTCGAACCTCGGCGGCGGCAAACCTCGCTCGGTGCGCCTGAAGATCAAGGACGCGCTGCGCAAACTGAGTGAGGAAGAGGCTGCGAAGCTCGTGAACGAGGACGAGATCAAGACTCATGCGGTAGACGCCGTCGAGCAGACCGGCATCGTCTTTCTTGACGAACTCGACAAGTGCGCCAGACGAGGTGAGACCAGTGGCGCCGACGTATCAAGGGAGGGGGTTCAGCGCGATCTGCTGCCGCTGATCGAGGGTTGCACCGTGTCGACCAAATACGGGATGGTGAAGACCGACCATATTCTGTTCATCGCATCCGGTGCCTTTCACCTGTCGAAACCCTCGGATCTGATCCCCGAACTGCAAGGCCGTCTTCCCATTCGCGTCGAGCTCGCAGCCCTCAGCCCGGATGACTTCCGGCGTATTCTGGTGGAACCGGATGCATCACTCACCGAGCAGTATCAGGCACTGCTCGCCACCGAGGGCCTCGGGCTGCAGTTCACGGAAGACGGTCTCGAGCGTATCGCGCAGCTGGCCTGGCACGTCAATGAGAATACCGAGAATATCGGAGCGCGGCGCCTGCACACGGTGATGGAGCGTCTTCTGGACGACGTCTCCTACGGGGCCACCGAGTCTTCATCCGAATCGTTGACCGTGGATGCCGCTTACGTGGACGAGCACCTGGGCGATCTCGCAGCGGATCAGGATCTTTCGCGCTATATTCTCTGACGAGTACCTCGGAGACCGTGATCGCACCTACCGACATTACCTACCACTCGCGCTCGAAGACACTGGAGCTGACCTTCGGGCAGAAGGTGTTCAGTCTCACGGCTGAACTGCTGCGAGTGTATTCGCCCTCGGCAGAGGTACGTGGCCACAGTCCGGACGAGCGCCAGTTGCAAACCGGCAAGAAACACGTATGTATCGAGGCGATCGAACCGGTTGGCAACTACGCGATCCGGATTCAGTTCGACGATGGTCACGATTCCGGTATCTATGCCTGGGATTATCTGCACGATCTCGGCGAGAATCGTGAACGCTACTGGAACGACTACCTTTCAGAGATCGAGGCCGCCAACGCTTCGCGCCTGCCGACCATCCCGGTTGGGCACTTCACCCCGAGATAGCCGATCACTGCACCCAAATTCCCGCCTGTTCACCCGACAATCGCGATAATATCCCCCTCCCTGCCACGAGCAACCGTCCCGCACTCATGAGCGACGATTCGAAAGTGCAATTTGGTCATGCAGAAGTCACGCCCGAGGAGAAAACCCGCCTTGTCGGGGGTGTATTTGCATCGGTTGCGCAGCGCTACGATGTGATGAACGATGTCATGTCGCTCGGCACTCACCGGCTGATGAAGCGTATGGCCGTCGAGATGACCGGCGCGCAGCCCGGCGACTGCGTTCTGGATCTCGCCGGAGGTACCGGCGACATGAGCGCGTTGCTAGCACCCGCGGTCGCACCCGGAGGTTGCGTGGTACTCGCGGACATCAATGCCGCCATGATGGAGGTGGGCCGGGACCGCCTGCTGGACGAGGGGCACCCGGACGTGCGTTTCTGCCGCACCAGCGCCGAGGAGCTGTCATTCGCCAGTGACAGTTTCGACTGCGCGACCATTGCCTTTGGCCTGCGCAATTTCACCGACAAGCTCGTGGCGTTCGAAGAACTGTTGCGCGTTTTGAGGCCCGGGGGCACACTTGTGGTGCTGGAGTTCTCCAAACCCCAGCACCCCCTGTTACAAAGCGCATACCAGGCATTTCAGACCTTCTGGCCGCCCATAGGGCGTCTGGTGGTCAACGATGATCACAGCTACCGCTACCTGGTGGAGTCCATTGCCGTGCACCCGAATCAGGAAGGCCTGAAGCTGATGATGGAAGATGCCGGATTCGCTGACGTGGAATACCACAACTTGGCCGGCGGGATCGCAGCCATACACACAGGCGTGGCGTAGCTTCGTGACAGCAGCAAACGAAATGTTGAGCGGCTTGGCGGGAGCGCTCGCGAACGCGGCGCTCGCCCTGGATCCAACTCGCAAGGCTCGCCTCGAGGCATTGTCGGGACGCCGTCTGCGCATCGAATCCCACCTGCCACCGGTGGCCGCTGACCTCATCATCGAAGCTGACGCCTTCAGTATCGCCAACGCCGATCGCGTGCGCCCCCACGTCATAGTCCGTGGTAATCCGCCGCAGCTGCTCGCTATGCTGTTCAACGCTGCTGCCAGCGCCCAATCCGGAATCGAGATAGAGGGGGATGACACGCTGCTCGCGGAACTCGCGGACATCTTCCGGAGCATCGCGCCGGATCCGGCCGCTCCGCTGGAACCATACCTCAACACGGACACGACGCAGATGCTCACGGGAGCCGTGGAACTGGCGGTGGCGACATTTCGCTCTGCTATGGAGGCCGCCAGCGATGCCGCCCGCGACTTCGCCGCCGGGCATTACACAACCCGCCCCTCGGCCGACGCATTTCTTGAGCGGCTCGACGCACTGCGCGCGCGAATCGACCGGCTCGATGCACGTGTGGACTTGTGCGAACGCGACTACCGGAACCAGAATTCCCCGGAGTCAGCGTCATGAAACGGCGCCTGGCCATTATCGTTCGCACCTTCATCCGCTACCGCCTCGACGAGTTGCTGCCTGAAGAGGGACTCCAGAACCTGCCCTGGTGGATACGCACGTTCGCCCGGGCCGCCCCCTCCCGCTGGCTGCCCAAAGACCCCCAGCCCCCGGGGGTGCGTCTGCGCATGGCGCTGGAAACCCTGGGGCCGGTTTTCGTCAAATTCGGCCAGTTACTCTCCACCCGACGCGATCTGCTACCGCCCGAGATCGCAGATGAGCTCACACGCCTACAGGACGATGTCCCGCCCTTTCCGGGGCCTGTGGCACGAGATCTGACCCGCGCCGCGCTCGGCGAGAGCTATGAGGAGCACATACGGAGTTTCGACGAAAACCCTATCGCCTCAGCCTCCATCGCGCAGGTGCACGGCGCCGTGCTGCGAGACGGTTCGCAAGTAGTGGTCAAGGTGGTACGGCCGGACATCGCACCCGTGATCGGGGACGACCTCGAAGTGCTGCGCTGGCTCGCCAGTTGGGTGCATGAGCGTATTCGAGCGCTGCGCCGGCTGCATCTTCCGGAGGTGGTGGCGGATTATGCAGCCACGATACTCAAAGAGCTCGACATGCGACAGGAGGCGGCCAACACGCAACAGCTGCGCCAGAATTTCGCTGCCTCGCAGCTGCTGTACGTACCGCGCGTGCACCGGCATCTCACTCGTGACAACGTGCTCGTTCTCGAACGTATAACCGGCATCCCAATCGGCCAGGTCGATCAGCTGCACGAGGCCGGTGTGAACATGGAAGTTCTCGCCAACCGAGGCGTACAGACTTTTTTTACCCAGGTGTTCGTACACAACTTCTTTCATGCCGACATGCACCCGGGCAACATCTTCGTCGATGCCCGGGACCCGGAGAGTCCCCGCTACATAGCACTGGACTGCGCCATCGTCGGCAGCCTCACGCCGTCGGATCAGGACTATCTGGCGAGGAACCTGGTGGCCTTCTTTAATCGCGACTACCGCCAGGTGGCGCGCCTGCATCTGGAATCCGGCTGGATCCCCGACAGCACCGACGAGGCCGAGTTCGAACGCGTGATCCGGGAAGTGTGCGACCCGATCTTCGCGAAACCCCTGAACGAAATCTCCTTTGCCCACTTTCTCGTGGAGCTGTTCCGAACTGCCGCCGAGTTTCAGATGGAGATCCAGCCGCAGCTCGTCCTGCTCCAGAAGACCCTCCTCTACATCGAAGGGCTCGGCAGGCAGCTGTACCCACAATTGGATCTCTGGGAAACTGCCAAGCCATTCATGGACGAATGGCTGGCAAAGCGTGTGGGACCGCTCGCGGCGATGCGCAGCTTCACCGAGGCCGCGCCTCAGATACTCGAACACCTGCCGAGGCTTCCGGAGCTAATCATCAACAGCGGCCGGCAGCTGCGCGCGGTGGAGCATGGCCTTGCCGAACAACGTGCCGCAATCGCCGAGCTGCGTTCGGACCTCGCGCGGATACGTAGCGGGCAACGTTGGCGCCGCTGGGCGGGCGCGACACTTGCGGTGGTGGCCGCTTTTCTGCTGTGGGAGCCGGTCGCTCGCATGATGGACGGTTTTGACGGTACGGACACTCTCACAGCCTCAGCGGGGTTGTTCAGCGCCGCCGCCGCGGCCTTCTTACTGCTACGAGGATAATGTGGACATCATCTCCCAACTCACCAGCGTGCTGACCGATCGCCGCGATGCTGATCCCGCGCAGTCCTACGTGGCCTCGCTGTATGCCGATGGGACAAACAAAATTCTCGAGAAAGTGGGCGAGGAAGCAACCGAAGTCATTCTCGCCGCCAAAGACACGACTCACGGCACGCCGGATGCCGCTCTCATCGGCGAGGTAGCGGATCTATGGTTTCACACCCTGGTGATGCTGGTACACCTCGGGCAGGACCCGCAGGAGGTGCTCGACACCCTCGCTGAGCGCTTCGGCATCTCGGGCCATACTGAAAAAGCCACCCGGGATACATAAACATCTGATAGAACAGCCCCAAATGCCAGGCACCCACGACCTGCCAGTGGTCTTATAATGGGGCGCAACGACAAGGAGATACCATATGTCAGGTTTTGGAATGACTGAACTACTGGTCATCCTCGCTATCGTGCTGCTCATCTTCGGCCCCAAGCGGTTGAAGACTCTCGGCTCCGATCTCGGCAACGCGATCAAGGGCTTTCGCACGGCGGTGACAGACGAGGACAAGGCGGTTGACAATGCCCAGGCTGAGAAGGTGATCGAAGGCGAGGTGAACGCACCCGACACCGACGGCGCCTCACAGCCCGAACAGACGGAAAGCAAACAAAACACGAATGTTTGATATCGGCTTTCCCGAACTGATGCTGGTGGCCGTGGTCGGCCTGCTGGTCATCGGGCCAGACCGGCTGCCCGAGGCCCTGCGAACACTCGGCCTCTGGTTCGGGCGCATGCGCCGCAGCTTCAATTCGGTGAAAACGGAGATCGAAAAGGAAATCGGCATGGACGAGGTCCGCCATCAACTGCACAACGAGGCGGTGATGGACGAGATGAAGCGTATCGAGAAAGAGGTGAAACGCTCTGTCAACGAGCCGATCTCGGCCACGACCGCTGCCGCTCGAGACGTCGACCCCGGCACGGCAGGGGTGAGTTCCCGCGAAACCGGGCCAGGTTCGGGCGCAGCCGGGGACGAGGCCGGAGCATCCTCCGAGGCGTTGGCAAACGACCCCACCGAAAAACCCGTAGAAGAGAAACAAGCCAACGATGGTTGACGCGGCCGAACACGACACTCAGGTCGACTCAGACGAACAACCCTTCCTGTCGCACATCATCGAACTGCGCTCCCGAATACTCCGCGGCCTGGTCATCGTGCTGGCGCTGTTCGTGCCGCTCTACTTCGTGGCAAACGAGCTGTATGCGTTCATCGCTGCTCCCCTGATGGCACACCTGCCGGACGGCTCGAACATGATCGCCACCGAAGTCGCTTCACCCTTTCTGACCCCTTTCAAGCTCGCAATCCTCACTTCCATCTTTGCGGGTATGCCCTTTCTACTGCACCAGATCTGGGCATTCATCTCCCCGGGGCTGTATCTGTATGAGAAGAAATTCGCGATCCCGCTGCTGATCTCGAGCATCCTGCTCTTCTATCTCGGCACCGCGTTCGCGTATTTTCTGGTGTTTCCGCTCGTGTTCCAGTTTCTGGTCGGCGTCGCCCCCGAGGGCGTGACCATGATGACCGACATCAGCCGCTATCTCGATTTCGTGATCAAGATGTTCTTCGCCTTCGGCATCGCCTTCGAGATTCCCATCGCAACCCTGTTACTCGCCTGGACCGGAATCGCCAGCGCTCAGAGCATGGCAACCAAACGGCCCTACATGATAGTGGGGTGTTTCATCATCGGCATGCTGCTCACCCCCCCCGACGTGATTTCGCAGTTGCTGTTGGCCATCCCCGCATGGGTGCTGTTCGAAATTGGTATCGTCTTCGCACGCATGGTCGAGAAGCGGAACGAGATTCACTGATGCCCTCTCGGGGGACGGCCTTGGACTTCGTCCCTTTCGAGCCTCACATCGCGCACGGGTTGATCCGTATCTGACGGACGAGCTTCCAAGGCCGCAACGTAACCGCTGCGCTGTTTACCTCCGCCGGCGAGCTCGCCTAAAAGGCTCGCCGGCCCTGAGACAAAAGCGGACAGAACTATTTGCTACTTACAGCCCAATTTGTTTCAGGAAAAACCACTACCCGATGATTCGGCCACGGCGTAGAAACGGCGATTGCCGGGCCGTACGCCAGCCGTAGCGCACATCGATTGTCGCGGCAAGCCCGGCTTGGCGTTACCCTTACCCCATGACCACCTTCCCCGAGCCACCCCCAGACACGGGCAGCGTCGTTACTCTGGAAGAGACCGACAAACCGCTTCCCAAGATCCTGAATCCCGGGAACCGCTACGCCTATTTCAAAACCATTGCGCGTGGTGGTAAGTGCATCATCCAGTCATGCAAAGACCTGCACCTGGGGCGGGTCGTTTGCTACAAGAAACTTCGCCCCGAGTTCGAGAATGACGCCGTCGAGCAACAGCGCTTCCTGCGCGAGGCGCGCATCAGCGCAATGCTGCAACACCCGAACACCGTGCCCACCTACGAACTCGGCCGCACCAACCGTGGCCACTATTATTTCACGATGAAACTGGTGCACGGGTACACACTGCGCGAGGTGCTCGACTACCGGGAACGCTATGATTTCGGCCAGCTGATCGACGTCGTGCAGCAGGTGACCAACGCACTGGAATACGCCCACGCCTGCCGCGTGGTGCACCGGGACATCAAACCGGAGAACATCCTGATCGGTCCTTTTGGCGAGGTACTCATCCTCGACTGGGGCCTCGCAAAGGTCTGGAGCGAAACCGAACAGGCGCAGCTCGACGATGCAACGGCCGCCACCATCAGCACGGAACAGGTGTCACATCTGACCGGCCAGGGCAAGCTACAGGGCACGATAACCTACATGTCGCCAGAGCAGATCCGCCGCGACCCGGCTATCGACTACCGCAGCGACATATACAGCATAGGCGTGGTGCTGTTCGAGGTTCTGTGTGGACGCCCGCCATTTACCGGCGAGACAGTCAATGATGTACGTGAGCAGATCCTCCAGACAGAGCCCGTACCGCCATCGACCTATTCGAAATTTCCCATCCCGGCGTTGCTCGATAAAGCCGCACATCGGTGTATTGCCAAGGACCCGGAGGCACGCCTGTTGGATTGCCAACAACTGCGTCGGATACTCAACGAAGAATGGTGAGCCGCAGGTAGAACAACGCACAATCATCGGGCGATACTCGCACCGCGTTGGCGCATCCCGGGTTTTCACGCACTATTTTAGTGCATAGTTGGATGCGTGCGGCCCTGACCGAATCCATGCCGAGGCATCCTTCCGGGGTTTGCGTGCGGGCTCCCAGCTCAGTAGATACGGGGACCGTGGAGCGAACCGGCATGCTCAGAGTCCGCGATGACAAACGATCCCCGGCGGGCGTTCAAAAACGGAACGCTTTTTGCCTATATCCAAAAAGGAGCACGAGGGTTGATCCTTAAACACACAACACACTCCGAGGAGACACACACAATAATGAAATCCAAGTTGGAATACATATGGCTGGACGGCTACAAGCCGACACAGAGCCTGCGCAGCAAGACCCGCGTCGAATCCGACTTCGGCGGAACACTGGAAGAATGCCCTATGTGGGCATTCGATGGCAGCTCCACCGAGCAGGCTGACGGCAGCGATTCTGATTGCCTTTTGGAGCCCGTGGCCATTTTCCCGGATCCCGACCGCAAGAGCGCCTATCTCGTCATGACAGAAGTACTGAATGCAGACGGCACCGCACACGAGTCCAATGGGCGCGCCACGATCGATGAAGCCGACGACGACGACGATTTCTGGTTCGGATTCGAGCAGGAATACTTTCTGTGGGACCCGGTGACCAACCTGCCGCCTGGCTTCCCGCATCGCGGCTACCCGCGTCCTCAGGGTCCCTTCTACTGCTCTGTCGGCGGTAACAACAGCTACGGTCGCCCGTGCATCGAGGAGCATCTGGATATGTGTTTGGAGGCCGGCATCAACGTCGAGGGCATCAATGCCGAGGTGGCGGCCGGTCAGTGGGAGTTTCAGGTGTTCGCAAAAGGCGCCAAGCGCGCCGGTGACGAGACCTGGATCGCCCGCTACCTGCTCGAACGCACCGCCGAGAAGCATGGCTACGCCATCGAATGGCACCCGAAACCGCTGGGCGATACCGACTGGAACGGCTCCGGCATGCACGCCAACTTCTCCAACGGCCCCATGCGCGAGTCAGGCAGTGAAGACACGTTCACCCGTATCTGCGAACAGTTCAGTAAGAACATCGGCCGTCACATCAGCGTGTATGGCGCCGACAACGAACAGCGTCTGACGGGCCAGCACGAAACCCAGGCGATCGACCAGTTCAGCTACGGCATATCAGACCGCGGTGCGTCCATCCGAATTCCGGTGGGCACCATCGACGACGGCTGGAAGGGCCGCCTGGAAGACCGTCGCCCGGCATCCAACGCGGATCCGTACAAGGTTGCTGCGGCGATCGTCAAAACGACGAAGGAAGTGTTCTGAGGACGGCTTCCTCCCGCGTGATCGCAGCGGGCCCTTCGGGGCCCGTTTTCGTTGCTCGCCCCTACCCGAATCCAGCCCTGGGAAGTGGACACCATGGCTGAAATTGCCCGGCTGCGGGATCAGCTCAACGAGGCCCCTGAGTCCGAAAGAAGGCCCATTCGGCGCAAGCCAGCCGTGCTGCAGCAGAAACTGGCTGTACGCGTGGAAAGCTTCGGCCGCTGAGCGTTACTTTTCCAACAGAAACGTAACCGGTCCGTCGTTGACGAGTGCCACCTGCATCTCGGCCCCGAACCGCCCCTCCTGCACCCGCCCCCCCTGCGCCTTCAGACGTGCGATCAGATACTTGTACAACCGCTCGGCCTGATCCGGGGGAGCCGCCGTGCTGAAGCCCGGACGTTTGCCCTTGCTGGTGTCTCCGGCGAGGGTGAATTGCGAGACGACGAGAATCTCGCCCCCTACATCCTGAACGGAACGATTCATCGGTTTGTCGGCATCGGGGAAGATCCTCAATCCGAGCGTCTTCTCGGCGAGCCAATCGGCCTGCGTCTCGCCGTCATCGGGGAAAACGCCCACGAACGCCAGCAATCCCCGTTCGATTTCCGCGACGCATTCACCCTCGAGGCCCACACTCGCGCCGGATACCCGCTGCAACAACACGCGCATGAGGTCAGGAAGCGCGCTTGCGCTCCACCTCTTTCAGATGACGCTTGCGCACACGGATGGCTTTTGGCGTGACCTCCACCAGCTCGTCGTCCTCGATGAACTCGAGCGCCTGCTCGAGCGTATGGCGCACCGGGGCCGACAAGAGGATATTCTCATCGCTGCCGGCGGCACGTATGTTGGTGAGCTTCTTCTCCTTCATTGGATTGACCGTGAGGTCGTTGTTGCGGCTGTGAATGCCGACCACCATACCCTCGTATACCGGATCGTTGGGCGCAATCATCAAGCGCCCTCGATTCTGCAGATTGAAAAGCGCAAAACCGACCGCCTTGCCCTCCGCATTGGAGATGAGCACGCCGCTGCTGCGTTTGGCGATGTCACCGCCGACCCGGGGTCCGAAACCAGCACCGGCGAAGGTCATGATGCCCGTGCCGGACGTGATGGAGAGAAAAATCAGGCGAAAGCCCATGAGTGCCCTTGTGGCGATTCGGTAGCGCAGCAGCACGCGGCCGAGACCATCCGGCTGCATGTCGATCAAAGCGCCGCGCCGCTCTCCGAGCGCCTCCATCACTTTGCCCTGATGCGCTTCCTCGACATCCACACTCAGTTCCTCGAACGGCTCCATCAGGATACCGTCGACTTCCTTGCTGATCACGTGCGGGCGGGACACCGCCAGCTCGTACCCCTCGCGGCGCATGCTCTCGATCAGGACCGACAAATGCAGCTCGCCGCGTCCGGACACCAGAAAACGATCAGGGTCGTCGGTTTCTGCCACGCCAAGGGCCACGTTGTGTGAGGCCTCCCGCCACAGCCTTTCCTTCAGCTGCCGGCTCGTCAGGAAGTCACCCTCCTTACCGGCGAACGGTGAAGTATTCACGCAGAACATCATTGTGAGTGTCGGCTCGTCCACAGTTAGAGGCGGCAGCGCCTCCGGTCGTTCCAGGCTCGCGATGGTGTCCGAAATGGCGATGTCTTCAATACCCGTCACGCAGACGATGTCTCCGGCGCCGGCAGAGTCGAGCTCGAAGCGCTCGAGTCCGTAGTAGCCGAGCACACCGAGCACCCGTGCCCTGCGCACGATACCGTCACGGCTGACCACAGCAACCTGTGTGTTGCGATTCAGCGTACCGCGGCTGATGCGTCCCACGCCCATCACGCCCACGTAGCTCGAATAGTCGAGTGAGGAAACCTGCATCTGCAGCGGTCCGTCGAGGTCTACCTCTGGCGCCGGCACACGTTTCACGATCTCGTCTAGCAGCGGGGTTATATCATCCGCCAGCACCTCCGGGGATTCACCGGCAACGCCGTGCAGAGCGGATGCATAGATGATGGGAAAGTCGAGTTGCTCATCCGTCGCGCCGAGAGAATCGAACAGATCGAACACCTCATCGATGGCCCGGTACGGGTCGGCACCGTCGCGATCTACCTTGTTCACCACCAGAATCGGTTTCAAGCCCCTCGCGAAGGCCTTCTGGGTCACGAAACGCGTCTGTGGCATCGGTCCTTCCACCGCATCTACTAGCAGCAGCACCGAATCCACCATGGACATGATGCGTTCCACCTCGCCGCCGAAATCCGCGTGTCCTGGCGTGTCGACAATGTTGATGCGGCAATCCTGGTAGTCGATAGCAGTGTTTTTCGAGAGTATGGTGATACCACGCTCGCGCTCGAGATCGTTGCTGTCCATCACACGCTCGCGCGCGGACAGATCGACGGTGCCTGTCTGCCGGAGCAGACAGTCCACCAGCGTGGTTTTGCCGTGATCCACGTGGGCGATGATGGCGACGTTGCGAAGCTTGTCTGTCACTGACGGTAACTCTAGACTGCGCGGCCAAAAAAAGGGGCGCGATTATGGCGGAAGCCGCGCATGAACAGAAGCACAAAGGCAGTCAAAAAAAGGCCGTGGCCCTGATATCGGGCGGCCTCGACTCCATGCTGGCCGCAAAGGTAATCATGGAACAGGACGTACACGTGGAAGGCATTAACTTCTTCACCGGCTTTTGTGTCGAGGGCCACACGCATGCCATCCGTAGCTCGCAGCAGAACAAACCCAAACGCAACAACGCCTTGTGGGTTGCGGAGCAGCTCGGCATGAAGCTGCACATCGTCGACGTCATCGAGGAATACAAGGACGTACTGCTGCATCCGAAGTACGGTTACGGGCAGCATCTCAATCCCTGCCTCGATTGCAAGATCTTCATGGTGAAGAAGGCGCTGGCGTGGACCTTCATGGAAGAACACGATTTCGACTTCATCATCACCGGCGAAGTCATCGGCCAACGGCCCAAGAGCCAGCGCAAAGCCACCATGCCGATCATCGCCCGCGAATCGGGTGCCGATGACCGCCTGTTGCGGCCGCTGTGCGCGAAGAACCTGCCGCCCACATTACCGGAGCGCGAAGGGTGGGTGGATCGCGAGGCTCTCTACGACTTCCAGGGGCGCAACCGCAAACCCCAGATTGCGCTCGCCGAGTCGTTTGGCTTCTCGGACTGGGCACAGCCAGCCGGCGGCTGCTGTTTTCTGACCGATGAACAGTACGTGAGGAAGCTCGCCGATCTCTGGGCGTCAAACGCGAGCCGTGACTACGAACTCGACGACATCATGCTGCTGAAGGTCGGTCGTCACATTCGCCCCGCACCCAATTTCAAGGTGATCGTCGGCCGCGATGAGGGAGAGAACAACTATCTGGAAGGTTACCGGCACCAGTTCGCCGCCCTGCGGGCCACCAGCCACAAGGGCCCCCTGTGTCTGATCGACGGCACACCGCAAGCGGACGATGTCGATCTCGCCGCCCGCATCCTGGGACGCTACTGTCAGGGGAAGAATGCGGCCGAGATAACGGCCGAAATAGTGTTCCCGGATGGTGAAGTACGCGAACTGATCGCCAGACCACTGCTGCCCCACGAAATTGACCAGGGTTGGCATGTCTGACTGCGTTTCCAGTTCCGGGCCTCTTGAAACACTGGACGTACGGGGGTTACTGTGTCCTCTTCCGGTGATCCGCACCCAGGACAAGATAAAGGGGCTGGCGCCGGGAACCGTGCTCGAGGTTCTAGCCACCGACCCCGGCACCCTGCACGACATTCCGGCATGGTGCCGTGTTCATGGTCATGAGCTGCTCGACACGCAACGGGAAGGACGGGAAATACGCCTGACGATTCACGTGATGGAGAACTGAGATTCCCGGCACACCGAGCCGAAGGACGGCTGCACCGGTGTCCGAGATCGCCGCCATCGTCCTTCCTTCACCAAAAGCGGGAGGCCGTGTGTGCCGCCCATGATCAATCCAGGAGATAGAAGGATGTCCGAAAACACTCTGAAAATGATTTCCGATCAGGACGTACGTTGGGTGGATCTCAGATTTACCGACCCTCGCGGCAAAGAACAGCACACCACGGTACCCGCGTCGCGCATCGACGCCGATACCATGGCCGACGGCGTCATGTTCGACGGTTCTTCCATCTCCGGATGGAAGTCCATCAACGAGTCCGACATGATCCTGATGCCGGATGACGAGACTCCGGTGATCGACCCGTTTCGCGATGAGACCACGCTCAACCTGCGCTGCGACATCGTGGAACCCAGCACCATGCAGCCCTACGACCGCGACCCGCGCTCGGTAGCGAAAAAGGCAGAGTCCTACCTCACCAGCACCGGCATCGGAGACACCGCCTACTTCGGGCCCGAAAACGAGTTCTTCGTGTTCGACGATGTGAAGTACAACGTCGAGATGAAAGGCGCGTTCTACTCGATCAGCGCCGAGGAGGCGGCCTGGGAATCGGGAGCCGATTTCGACGGCGGCAACCTGGGACACCGGCCCGGCATCAAGGGTGGTTATTTCCCGGTACCGCCGGTGGACTCGGCGGCAGACCTGCGTTCGGCCATGTGCGCGGCCATGGAGTCTATGGGACTCGACATCGAGGTGCATCACCACGAGGTGGGCACCGCCTGTCAGAACGAGATCGGCGCACGCTTCAACACGCTGGTGAAGAAGGCGGACGAGGTGCAGATATACAAATACTGCGTGCATAACGTGGCGGATGCATACGGCAAGACGGCCACTTTCATGCCCAAACCGCTGGTCGGCGACAACGGCAATGGCATGCACGTGCACCAGTCCATCGCCAAGGGTGGCACCAACGTCTTCCACGGCGACGAATACGCAGGGCTTAGCACGACGGCCCTGTACTACATCGGCGGCGTCATCAAGCACACCCGCGCCATCAATGCCTTTGCCAACGCCGCCACCAATTCCTACAAGCGGCTGGTGCCGGGATTCGAAGCGCCCGTGCTGCTCGTCTACTCGGCGCGCAACCGCTCCGCCTCGATACGCGTACCCTATATTCAGGGAGGCAATCCACACGCCTATAGGGTGGAAGTACGTTTTCCGGACAGCACCGGTAACCCGTACCTCACCTTCGCGGCCATGCTGCTGGCGGGAATCGACGGTATCCGCAACGAGATCCATCCGGGCGACTCTTTCGACAAGGATCTATACGATCTACCCGCCGAGGAGCTACAGGGCGTACCGACGGTAGCCCCGACGCTAGAGGTAGCGCTGGCCGCACTGGATGAGGATCGCGACTTCCTGAAGGCCGGGGACGTGTTCTCCGACCACATGATCGACGGTTATCTGGACCTCAAGCAGGAGGAAGTGGATTACCTGAACGCCACTACGCATCCGGCTGAATTCGATATGTACTACAGCCTGTAGTCGTTAGATATCCTGCCTAATCTGTCGGACAAGACAGAGAAGGGCGCCGACAAATGCCCTGAAGCGCGACACCCGTCGCCCTTCAGGGCTTTTTTTGTCATCTGCCCGACCCCAGAATAGGGCTATCGAGGCCACCAATGTACTTATGCAAACGCCCGCCAGATCACTGAAAGTCGAGGCGATCATGAGGCTGCTCACGTTCCTACTAGTGCTTGCGTGGCTGCCCTGGTCGGTACAGGCGGCGACTAAGATCTATAAAGTGGTGGACGAGGACGGCAACGCGGTCTTCACCGATGTACCCCCTCCCGAGGAGACGAACGCGGCCGAAATCGATCTCGGAACGCACAACTCATTCGAATCCAACACACCGCCGCCGAGCCTCTGGGAAATACCACCGGATCAGACATTACAGGGCGGGGAGAACCCGGTGTATTCAGCCGCCAAGATCATTGCACCCGCCAACGACGAAGGCCTGCGCGACAACGCGGGCACGGTCAACGTACAAACTCGCGTGGCCCCGGGACTGCGACCGGGACATCGTTTGCGCCTGTTGCTTGATGGAGAACCAGCGGAAAATGGTACAGCGGGCCAGTTTAGGCTGGCTAACCTCTCCCGCGGATCTCACACGCTGACGCTCGAGATAGTCGACGCAGGAGGGACAGCCGTCTTTCGCGGTGCGCCCTCTACCTTCCATTTACAACGCACCGCACGGCGTCCCTGATCCGGCACACTATCTGGCCACAACCATCTAGCCAGAACTGGTGCGCGCACCGTTTTGGTGCGAATATCGGAGCCCTTGTATGAGGTGACGCAGCGCTGACTCTGGGCATTCAGCTCTCCTCTATAATTTATATGCCCTGGTGAGTGAGTGAACACTTACTCTGATTTGCAGTCCAGAATAGAAAACTGGACCACTTCTTGCTTCACTGCAAAGGAGCACACACATCGAACGCATTTCACGCAGCATGGATCCCGGCCTCGACAGCACCTTCGCCATCGACATTCTCGATCATCAGAACACTGCGTTGATGGTTGTTTCGGACCAGCTGATCATTCGATATCTGAATCCCGCGGCCGAGCACCTTTATGGCATCAGCGAGAACCAGGGGGCGGGCCTGGGTCTCTCGGAGATATTCCGCAACCCGGAACAGTCGTTGGGCGACGTCGCGAACACGCTGGCCACCGGACACTCGTACACCCAGCGCCAGCACGAGGTCACGCTGCGAGACGGTACCCGGCTGATGGTGGATTTGACGATTTGTCTCATTCAGCGCACGACCGACCTGCTGGTCGAGGCACAACCTCTGGACAGGGTGCTGCGCATCAATCAAGACGACCGCCTCATCGCCACCGAGCGCACGACCGCCTCTCTGGTGCGGGGTCTCGCGCATGAGGTGAAAAATCCACTAGGCGGTATCAGGGGTGCTGCGCAGCTGCTGCAAAGAGAGCTGCATGACAACGAGCAACTCGAGTACACCAACATCATCATCCGCGAGGCTGATCGCCTGGCTGGTCTCGTCGACCAGCTTCTCGGTCCGACCCGCGAGCCGCGCATCACGCGCTTGAATGTGCATCATCTGGTGGAACATGTACTGCTGGTCATCAGCACCGAGTTGGACGCGCCCGGCTATCGCGGCCAACCCATCGAGTTCGTTCGTGACTACGATCCGAGCCTGCCGGAACTCGAGGGCGACGAAGATCAATTGATCCAGGCGCTGCTGAATCTGGTCGCGAACGCCTGCCAGGCGCTGCGCAATGTCGAGACGCCGAGCATCACCGTACGCACCCGTGCGCAACGCCAGTTCACCATCGCGGGTGAGCGACACCGCCTGTTGTGCCAGATCGACGTCATCGACAACGGACCCGGTATTTCCCCCGAGATCATCGATCGTATCTTTTTCCCTATGATCAGCGGGCGAGCCGACGGGACTGGTCTGGGGTTAGCCATCACCCAGGCCATCATTCGCCGCCACCACGGCATGATCGAATTCGAGAGCCAACCCGGCAATACGATATTTTCAGTGTTACTGCCGATTAATTTTAACCAGGAAGCGGGCACTGCCATGAACGACACTGCGCCAGGAGACTAGTGAATGCACAACTCCGTATGGGTCATCGACGACGACAATTCCATTCGATGGGTGCTGGAAAAAGCCCTCGGGCAGGCCGGCATCGTCACACAGGCTTTCGCGTGCGCAGACCAGGCGCTTGAGCGGCTCGACGACGATCCGCCGCGCGCCATTGTCACGGACATTCGCATGCCGGGTATGGACGGCCTCGAATTCATGAAGACCGTGCATCGTCAATCCCCGGATCTGCCGGTCATAATCATGACCGCGCACTCCGATCTCGACAGCGCCGTGAACTCTTACCAGGGCGGTGCATTCGAGTATCTGCCGAAGCCGTTCGACGTGGGCGAGGCAGTGGCCATCGTTCAGCGGGCAATTGAGGTGGCCAACGAATCGCTCCCGCCTGCGAGCGAGAATCCAGGCACCGAAATCATCGGTCAGGCTTCCGCGATGCAGGAGGTGTTCCGCGCCATCGGCCGGTTGTCCAACTCGAACGTCACGGTGCTGATCACTGGCCCTTCGGGCTCGGGTAAGGAACTGGTGGCCCGGGCATTGCACCGGCACAGCCGCCGGTCTGCTAAAAACTTCATCGCACTCAATGTGGCCGCAATTCCGGGAGAACTCATCGAGTCTGAGCTGTTCGGTCACGAGAAAGGTGCCTTCACGGGTGCGGTGAACCGGCGCACCGGCCGTTTTGAGCAGGCCGACGGCGGCACTCTGTTTCTCGACGAGATTGGCGACATGCCGAGGGAAGTCCAGACACGTCTGCTGCGCGTGCTCGCGGAAGGCGAATTCTATCGGGTGGGTGGGCACGACTCGGTGGCGGTTGACGTTCGCATCATCGCCGCCACTCACCAGAACCTCGAGGATCTGGTGCAGCGCGGAACATTTCGCGAAGACCTCTTCCACCGCCTAAACGTGATCCGCGTACACGTCCCGTCACTCGCCGAACGCCGCGAGGACATCCCGCTGTTGATTCGACACTTCCTCAGCCGGGCTGCCATCGAACTCGGCGAGGAAGCAAAAGTACTTCCCGATACAACCGCTCGCTATCTGCAGAATCTCGCCTGGCCCGGCAACGTGCGGCAACTCGAAAATACCTGTCGCTGGCTGACAGTGATGGCCTCCGGACGCGAGATTCTGATCGAGGATCTACCTGCCGAATTACGCCCGGCCAACGCAGATGTGCAGCCTTCGGGAGACTGGGAGGCCGCGCTCTCAAGTTGGGCCGCCCAGGTTCTGGCCGACGGCGGCGAGCGCGTACTGAATGAAGCCCAGCCGAAATTCGAACGCGCCATGATAACGGCGGCCATGAACGCCGCCGGCGGAAAACGCAAGACGGCAGCCGAGTTGCTGGGTTGGGGGCGAAACACGCTGACCCGCAAGATTGACGAGTTGCACCTGAAAGCTCAGTTTCGTGACTGAGACACGGCCATGCCGCTCAACGTCGTTCTCTACCAACCCGAGATTCCGCCCAACACGGGTAACATCATGCGCCTTTGTGCGAATACGGGCGCAAGGCTGCATCTGATTGAACCTCTTGGTTTCGAACTGGACGACGCCCGCCTGAAACGCGCGGGCCTCGACTACCGTGAGTACGCCGACGTACATGTGCATGACTCGCTTCAAGACTGCATCGCGCTGTCCAGGCCGAAAAACACGATCTACGCCCTGTCCACGCGGGGAACCACATGGCCCACCGATGCGCGCTTCTCTCCGGACGACTTCGTGATCTTCGGTCCAGAAACCCGCGGCCTCCCGACGAAAGTGCTCACACACCTCGCTCCGGATCGCGTACTGCGAATCCCCATGCTCAAGAACTCCCGAAGCCTCAATCTTTCGAACGCCGTTTCCGTGGTGGTGTATGAAGCATGGCGGCAGTTGTGCTTCCCCGGAACAACCCGTCCCTGACTCAAACGCCCTCAGTTTCAGCGCAGTTTCGGGACGCGCAGTTTAGTTTCAGTTTCGGGACACCAGTTTCGGGACACCAGTTTCGGGACACACACTGTTCTGTTCTCTGACACCAGTTTCGGGACACACACTGTTCTGTTCTCTGGACTGGCGGGGACACATGGACTGGCGGGGACACACACCACTGGCGGGGACACACACCAGCTAGCGGATCAGGGGGG
>DCWG01000116.1:0-303 GCA_002327525.1 Gammaproteobacteria bacterium UBA2168
GGACGGCTATCGCTACCTCCAGGACTACGGGCTGGGTCCCGCGGAACCCTCCCCGCGTAACAAGGCCATGGAACTCGGTCCACGCGATCGGCTGAGTCAGGCGTACTGGCACGAAAAACAGAAAGGCAACACCATCGATGGTGCGCACGGTCATGTGGTGCATCTGGATCTCCGGCACCTGGGTGAGAAGAAACTGCGGGAGCGCCTGCCGCAGATTTACGAACTGGCGGAAGAATTTCTGGGCGTGGATCCCGCTAAACAGCCGATACCGGTGTTGCCCGCCGTGCACTACACGATGGGTGG
>DCWG01000116.1:602-2218 GCA_002327525.1 Gammaproteobacteria bacterium UBA2168
CGCCGTGCACTACACGATGGGTGGCATCGAGACGGACGGGCGCACCGCCTCATCGCTGCGGGGTCTCTATGCCGTCGGTGAATGTGCGAGCGTCGGCATCCACGGCGCCAACCGTCTCGGATCCAATTCGCTTGCGGAGCTGTGCGTGTTCGGCAAAGTGGCCGGTAACGAGGCATCCGAATTCGCAGCGGCCGCCACGACATCGACTCAGGGCGTTCTGGAGGCTCAGGCGGAGGAGGCTTGCGACAATGCACTGCGTTTGATCAGGGATGAGAAAGGCGATCAGCGCATTGGCGTGTTGCGCAGTAAAATGGCCTCGGCCATGGAAGACGGCTGCGGTATCTACCGTACGGCTGGCGAGATGGAGACGGGCTGTCGGAAGATTGATGAGTTGAAAGAACGTTACGAACGGGCGCACATAGACGATCGTTCACGAGCGTGGAATACGGAGTGGCTGTTGGGGATTGAACTCGGATTTCAACTCGATGTCGCCCAGGCCATGGTCTACTCGGCGATCAATCGCAAGGAGTCGCGCGGATCCCATCAGCGCATCGATGGGTACGAGGAGCGTGATGACGAGAACTTCCTCAAGCATACGCTGTCCTGTCATCGCCCGGCAGCACCCCCGGAGATCCGGTGGGGTGATGTGACCATCACCAGATCGCCGCCGGGAACCAGGGCCTATGGAGCGGCGGGCGAGCAGGCAGAGAAAGAAAACGCGCAAAGGACCGACAACGGATGATGGCGGATCAAGAGAGAATCATCGAAATCGAAGTTCTTCGTTACCGCCCGGAGCAGGACGACAAGCCTGTCCTGCAGACCTTCGAAGTGCCGTTCACCGACGACATGTCCGTGCTGCAAGGGCTGCAGTACATCAAGGATCATCTCGACGGGTCGTTGAGTTTCCGGTGGTCCTGCCGAATGGCCATATGCGGCAGTTGCGGAATGATGGTCAACGGCGAGCCGATGCTCTCGTGTAAGACTTTTCTGCGCGACTTTCACCCCGGCAAGCTTCGAGTGGAAGCACTCACCCACTTTCCCATCGAGAAAGATCTAGTGGTCGATGCCGGTGACTTCATCGACAAGCTGGAGAGCGTCACTGCCTACATCGTACCGGCCGAACCGAGGGAACTTGCTGAGGGTGAGTACCTGCAGACGCCCAGGCAGCGTGATGAGTACGAACAGTACAGCTCGTGTATCAACTGCATGCTGTGTTACGCCGCGTGTCCCCAATATGGGCTCAGTTCGGAGTTCACCGGCCCAGGGGTACTCGCGCTGCTGCATCGTTACAATGCCGACTCGCGCGATGGCGCGAAGCGCGAACGCATGGAAATCGTCAATGCCGAGGAGGGCGTGTGGGGTTGCACGCTGGTCGGCTACTGCTCAGAGGTGTGTCCCAAAAACGTCGATCCGGCGTCCGCCGTCAATCAGAACAAGATCAACAGCACTCTCGATTACTTCACTCGCTTTCTCACCCCACGTGGAGGCACGTCGTGAGCAAATCAAAAGCCTATGTGCGGCCCATGGACGGCTGGTGGTTGAAGAGCCCGCGCTACGTCCGTTACATGATCCGCGAGGCCACTTCCGTGTTCGTCGGCATCTATGCGCTCGTCCTT
>DCWG01000116.1:2547-7164 GCA_002327525.1 Gammaproteobacteria bacterium UBA2168
TGGTGGGGGCCGCGCGGCTGGGTGACGGAGAGGCGGCATTCAGTGGGTGGCTCGCCGCCCTGCAACATCCGCTCGCCATTGCGTTTCACCTGATCGCGCTCGCTGCCGCACTCCTGCATACCGTGACCTGGTTTTCCGTAGCACCCAAGGTAGTACCGACGTTGTTCATCGGAGGCAACCGGGTTTCTGATCAGGCAATTACCACCGCGCAGTACCTGATCGCAGCAGTGGTGTACGTGTTCATTCTCATCCTGGCGCTCGGAGTGTGACGATGCAAACTTCGAGAAGGCGATCCAGCGAGCCCATATTCTGGTCGCTGTTTGGTGCGGGTGGTGTCATCGTGGCGTTCGTGCTGCCTGTCGTGATTCTCATCACGGGCATTGCCGTGCCTCTGGGCGTTTTTCCGTCGGAAGTCATGAATTTCGAGCGTGCCCAGAGTTTCGCAGCGAGCTGGATCGGCAAGCTTTCACTACTGGTGATCATCAGCCTCACGCTGTGGCACTCGGTGCACAGAATCTATCTGTCGCTGCACGATCTCGGCATACAGCGCAGGGCAATCTACAAGTGGTTGTGCTACGGGGTCGCGTTTGCGGGAACCGTGGCTGCTGTGGTTCTACTTCTGCGGATATAGCGCTTACTATTGATCATGGCATCGAGGGTGCTCATCACCCGCTCGCGCCAGCGTCGAATATCTGGGGAAACAAGGGGATCTCATGTCTGAAGAACTGGGCCTTTTCGAGGCAATGTACAACTGCCGGGCGATGCGGCGCATCGAGGCGAAGCCGGTACCGGAGGAGCTGCTGGTAAAGCTGGTCGACGTCGCCAATCAGGCGCCGAGCGGTTCCAACATGCAGCGTGCACGTTGGATTGTGGTGCGCGACGCCGGGCAGCGCAGGAAGCTGGCCGCACTGAACAAGGTGGCCGTGGAAGCCTATATAGGTCCGCAGTCCGGCCGGGCGGGGGAATTGCCTCACCAGGACGCGGCCAAACGCCAGCGCATGCTCGAATCGGTGCTCTGGCAGGCGGAACATATGCAGGACATCCCGGCGCTCGTCGTCCCGTGCATGGAGTTCGAGGGCCCGGTGTCTGGCGGTGAAGCGGCACGCGCCGGCAGTTCGCTGTGGCCGGGGGTGCAGAATCTGCTGCTGGCGGCACGCGGCCTGGGTCTGGGTGCTGCCCTGACAACGCTCGGCCTGAGCGATCGTGACACCGCCCGGGAAGTGCTGGGCTTGCCGGATCATGTCGAGGCGTATGCGATCATTCCGGTGGGTTACCCGATGGGCAATTTCGGACCGGTGACCAGGCTGCCTGTGGAAGCCACGCTGCACTGGGACAGATGGTCCAAGTAACGCGATAGCTGCATGACGATGTAACCGGCACGCCCAGGTGCCGGCACGCGGAGCGGTTCTCAGCCTTGTTCAGGGCTTTCTTTGCCTCTCCCCCAGACCGCGGGGCCATAGCCCGGATGGATGAGGTTCTTGTCGAATATGCCATGTTCCGCCTGGCGGTGGCAGTCCTGGCACGGGCTCAGAAATCCTTCGCGCAGGGTCTCGACTTCGAGCTGTTTCTCGATAATCTCGTGCGCCGTGACGAAGGATGGATACTCGGTGATCCGCAGCGCGGGGTTGTCCGGCAGGATGCGCAGCATCTCGTTCATCTTCGAGGGTGCTGCGACCGCGGCCATCACCTCTGCCTCGAGGTAGGCACCGATGTGCGCGAACGACTCCTCGTCGAGTTCGGCATTTTCTCCGAAATGGTCTTCGAGACCGGCCATCAGATGCCGCCAGTTCGATGCCGGGAGCAGGGGCGGTGGATAGACGATGTGGCAGGCGCCGCATTAATCCATGTAAATGGTGTCGAGCTGGATGCGCTGTACTTTGTCCTCCCGGGCGTGGCTGAGTCCCGAAAATCCGAGTAGCAACGTCATCACGAAGAGGAGACTGGCGGCTGTTCTGGTCATGCATTTGTTCATGTTCTTATTAGATCGCCCAGTGTTCAGGCTTCGATCTCGAATGGGAGTCGGAGCCGATAGTATCGTTCAGCAGGTGGTGCATCGCGTGCGTTTTCTCGGCCGCGTACGGGATCCTCTTGGGGACAGCACGAGTGCTGGAGGCCAAGGGTGGAACTTGTGCTTGGTCAGTAGTTTGTCAGTCTCTAGCCTCGGGAGGAGTGGTGTGGGCATCGGGATGCCCCGGTTGTCGTTGTACCCAATGGCAAATCAACACGGGAGAAACATTTGAAATCCAAAACCGTATTGGCAATTGCTGTCATTTTGTCAGGCCAGAGCGAGGCCGCTGGGACGACTATGGGACGATACATACCATAGCCGGTCAGGTGACCATAACGGAACCTGCATCCAGGAAGGTCAAGGTCGTGGGGACGAATATCGTCACCAATCAATCTTTTCAGAACGAAATGACGCTGGCGGACATGCGCAACACGGTCCAGGGAGGAGCGAAGGTGACGGCCACGACGTGTGTTGTTTCTGACGGACGCTACTTCATCACTCTGCGCTACAAGATGAAGACGAGGATGGGGGACGACTTCGAGTTCGAAGCCAAGAATACGGGCACCAACGACTGGCAGTTGTATGTCAACCAATGGCGTCAGGCGGGTACGGACAATCCCTTCACGCCTTTCTTGACGCGATGGTCGAGTAAAGCTAACTAGCAAAACCAAATCGTTGTCAACCAAGCCAGCCTGCCTTGCGTGCTGGCTCTGCGTTCTCGCGCCCGTACACCTTCGGAATTCACCTATCGAATTGCTACCCCAAAGGAAGTAGACGTCGTTCTCTGATTCCATCTATACAGTCTTGTGGGGATACGTATGTCCGAAGTAAACGTCCAATCCAGAAGCTTTCATCATGTCGCGTACGTGACGCGCGATGCGGAAGCCACCTTTGAGTTTTATGCCAACAAGCTCGGCATCCCATTGCTGCGTACGGAAAACCACCTGCAGGGGGATGGCTATTTCCGGCACTTCTTCTTCGGTGTGGGCGGAGGTGAAGCCCTTGCCTTTTTCGAGATCGGAGGCGTAGGGGAGGTGCCGGATTTCAAAACTGAGATCTCGACGGGGCTGGGGCTTCCGCCCTGGGTCAATCACGTCGCGTTTCGCCTGGATACGCTGGAAGAACTGGATGCCATGACCGAGCGCATGCATGATCGGGGTGTCGAGAACATCACGCGGCTCGATCACGGCTGGTGCACGTCGATCTACGCCATGGATCCCAATGGGATCATGGTGGAGTTCTGTGTAACGACCGATGCGGATGCGTTCGGGCAGACAGAAGAAGAGGCGCTCAGGCTGATGCGTCTGCCCGTAGAGCAGATCACGGAAGAAACGCGCAAGGAGACGTCTCTGGCCGAAAACGTCTGATCGGTCCGAGCCCGAACTCGGAGACTGATGCGGGCGTGCCAACGATAGGGAGGAGAAGCATGGCAGGCAGACTGCAGGGACAGGTTGCGATCATCACGGGCGCGAGCCGGGGGCTCGGGGAGTATTGTGCGCTCGCGTTTGCGCGCGAAGGCGCGAAGGTGGCCGTGGCCGCGCGCAGCGTGGAAGAAAAGGACCCGCGCCTGCCGGGGACGATTTTCCACACCGCCAGGAGTATTGAGGAGATCGGAGGCGAGGCGTTGCCCGTGGCCTGCAACGTGGCTGATGCTGACTCCATCCAGGCCATGGCGGAGCGGGTGCTCGATCGCTGGGGGCGCATCGATATCCTGATGAACAATGCCGCCATTCAGCCGCCGGGCGGTAACGCCGACATCTCGCCGAAACACTGGGAGCTGCAGTATCGGGTAAACGTGCACGGCGCCTTTCACTGTGTTCGTTCGGTGTTGCCAACCATGCTGGAACAGCGACGCGGCAGCATCGTCAACATTTCATCGAACGCAACGCAAGGTGGTTCACCTTACGGTGGTACCAAGAGGGCGGTGGAGGCCATGACCCAAGGGCTGGCACGTGAGCTTGCCGGACAGGGCATTGCCGCAAACGTGTTGAAACCACTGAGCATCATCGAAACGCCTGGCTATCTGTTTGCCCAGGTACCGCGAGACGAACTCGGCGATGACATCCCAGAGATTCCTCCGCCCGACAGTTATGTCGAGGCTGCGATCCTGCTCGCACTTCAGACGCCAGATACCTTTACCGGGCGTGTGCACAACGATGCCGAGGTGATTGGGCTGCTGGCGGATGAACGCTCACGCGAACGTTTCAGAGCGCTCAACCCAGACTACTGGAGCGCTAGCATGGACAGTGTCGGTTAAACGACAAGCGGCTCGAGTCACATCAACAAAGAAGAGACGACGGATGAATTTTGAATTCAGCGACAAGGTGCGAACGCTCCAAGACCGGCTGACGGCCTTCATGGACGAGCATATCTACCCGATTGAAGGCGAGTACTCGGAACACGTGAAAGCTGCCGGCGGTTGGACCACGCCGCCGATCATGGATCAGCTGAAGGAGAAAGCCCGGGCCGAGGGATTGTGGAATCTGTTTTTGCCCGATGAAGAACACGGCGCCGGACTGAACAACCTGGAATACGCACCGCTCGCCGAGATCATGGGGCGGGTGGACTGGTCTTCCGAGGCCTTCAACTGCAGCGCGCCGGATACCGGC
>DCWG01000116.1:7484-8265 GCA_002327525.1 Gammaproteobacteria bacterium UBA2168
GGATACCGGCAACATGGAAGTGCTCGCACGCTACGGTACCCAGGAACAACAGGATCGGTGGCTCACGCCGATGCTGAACGGCGAGATACGCTCGTGCTTTTCGATGACCGAACCGGCCGTCGCATCCAGCGATGCCACCAATATCGAATGCCAGATACAGCGCGACGGCGATGAGTATGTGATCAATGGCCGCAAGTGGTTTTCGTCGGGGTTCTCCAATGAGCGATGCAAGGTTGCCATCGTTATGGGAAAGAGCGATCCGGACAACGAAAACCGATATGTGCAGCAATCCATGATTCTGGTGCCGAAAGGCACGCCAGGCATGAAGATGGTGCGCAATATCACCACCTTTGGGTATACCGGCAGCCCGGGCGGGCACCCGGAAGTTCTGTTCGAAGACGTGCGGGTGCCGGTTTCCAACATGTTGCTGGGCGAAGGCCGTGGATTCGAAATCGCACAGGGCCGTCTTGGTCCGGGGCGCATACATCACTGCATGCGTTTCGTGGGTTCGGCGCAACGCGCGCTGGAACTGATGTGTCAGCGGGCTGAAAACCGGTCGGCCTTCGGCATGAAGCTTTCGGAACACGGTTCGCTGCGCGAGGACATCGCGCGATCTTTTTGTGAAATCGAACAGGCCCGCCTGCTGACGCTCATGGCGGCGGATAAGATGGACAGAGAAGGTAACAAGGCGGCCCGCGACCTGATCGGTGCCGCGAAAATCGTGGTTCCTGCCATGACGGCCGGTGTCATCGACCGTGCGATTCAAATTCACGGTGCCATG
>DCWG01000088.1 GCA_002327525.1 Gammaproteobacteria bacterium UBA2168
CAAGAAGCGGGCAGCAGCCAAGAAAAAGCGGTGATCACCCGCCGCTCCTGATGGGAGCGGCACTTCTTGGAGCTTGCGATGGCGGGGCGTCCGGGACGGGCGCACCCGCAATCGCTACGGCGACAGGATGCCGGAAAAGGGCAGGATTTCTACTTGCTCGCCGTCCTCGACATCCCCAGTTTCCAGCGGTATCCGAATCAGGCAGTTGGCGTTCGCAAAAGTAGCCAGCCGATGGGAACCCTGATTGCCGGTGCTGGCGACCCTGTTGATGCCATCTCGCACAGAGAAAGTGCCGCGCTGATATTCCTCACGGCCGGGACTATGCTTCAGCATCCCCTCGAGTGTGGCCATCATCCGTGGCTCGGACGGGCTGCGACAACCCGCAAGGCGCAGTAGCGCCGGTCGCGCAATCAACAGATAAGTGACGATGGTGGACACCGGATTGCCCGGAAGTCCGAACAGCGCGCAATCACCGAGTTTGCCAAAGGCGACGGGCTTGCCGGGCTTCAGTTTGAGACGCCAGAACTGAAGTGAGCCCAGTTGTTCGATGACGTCCTTGACGAAATCGGCATCACCGACAGAAACGCCGCCAGAGGTGATGAGTGCGTCGCTGGTTTCTGCGCTGCGTTCGATTAGTTGCCTGGTCTGATCGGAATCGTCGGGCAGGACTCCAACGTTTTTCACAGTGACCGGAAGTTGTTTCAGCAGTTCGGCGATGGCCCAGCGATTGGAGTCGTAGATGTTCCCGTGGCGCAGATCGGTTCCTGGTTCCTGCAATTCGTCGCCCGTCGAGAACACGGCTACCAGCGGGCGAGTGAAAACCTCCACTTCGGCGATACCGCAGGCTGCCAGCCAACCGACATCGAAGGCACTGATGACGTTTCCGCGGGAGATGAGCGTGTGGCCGGCGGTAATATCGTTGCCGACAGGGCGAACGTTGGCGCCTCGCGTGTAGGGTTGGTCGACGGTGAGGGTGTTACCCGTGACGGTACAGTTTTCCTGGATGGCGACCGTGTCCGTTGCGGCGGGCATGGCGCCCCCAGTGGTAATTCGCACACTCTGGCCCGGACCAACGGATCCCTTGAACGGGTGTCCCGCGAGGCTGGATCCGACGATGTCGAATTGCATGCGGTTATCGGCGCCATCGAAGGCATAGCCATCCATTGCGGAATTGGGAAAGGGTGGCAGACTGACGGGGGCGGTGATATCGGTGGCTGCCACACGTCCACCGGCCTCATTCAGGGAGACAAGCTCGGCACCTTTCGGGCCGGGCATCTGCTCGAGGACGCGTTTCAATGCTTCGTTCAGTTCTAGCGGTTGGATAACATGCACCTATGAGTCTGATTTTGGGAATCGAAACCTCGCAATCGCTGTGCTCAGCGGCGCGGTGTTCGGATGGCGTCATCGTCGCCGAAGACACCCATCCCTTGCAACGCCTGCACAACGAACACGTACTCACATCCGTGGACGAGGTGATGAGTGGCGTTCAGCCCGAAACACTGGATGCCGTCGGATTCGGTTGCGGTCCCGGATCCTTCACCGGAGTGCGAATTGCAGCCTCGGTTGCACAGGCGATCGCGTATGGTGCCGAGGCGTGTATCCTGCCGGTATCGAGTACGCGTCTGCTCGCCGAGGCTACATGGCAACGAGGCGAATCCGGCGGTGTTGTGACGGTCATTCCGTCGCGGCGGGATGCATATTACGTGGCCGCCTTCGTGTGCGAGGCAGATGAATCCAGGGTGCGAATTCTAGATGATGTACTCTGGGAGGGAGTCGAACCGTGGCGGCGACTACAGGCGTCGTTGCCCAGCGGAAGTTGGCTGCTGGCCGGTGTGGCGCCCCCCTGGATCGATGACATAGACCCGTGTGTGGAGGTGCTGGATGGTGTCCAAGTCACGGGCGCGCACGTGGCGCGGATGGCGGCACTGCAGTTCGAAAACGGCAAAGGACTCGACCCCGCCGACGGGCTGCCCGTGTACGTGACAGGGGATTCACCCTGGCGGCCAAGCGGTGAGTGACGCCCGCATACGCCTGTATTACAACGATGACGTCGACATCGATATCACATGTTACGCACCCTGGTTCGATGTCATGCCTGCCTCGGAAAGCAGCGCAGAGAAGGCGTTCTACCTGCGATTATCCAGGGGCGGGCTCACGCTGCATCGTGGTGACGATCGACGCGGAATCGGTGTGACGCCTTCTGAAATCAAGCGGCGGGCGGTACGCGGCTCCACCCTGGCGCGCGCGGTAGGCGTCAGGAGCACACCGGTGGTGCTCGATGTCATGGCGGGTCTTGGTCGTGACGGGCTCGCGCTCGCGCACATGGGCTGTCGGGTTACGCTGGTCGAGCGCGTCCCCGCGCTCTGGGCACTGCTGAAGAACCTCACCGCGCGCCTTGGAAGCGACTGCGATGTCCGGCTCGATGACGGCTGGAAGGTGGTCGGGCGCGCCAGCGCGGATGTGATCTATCTGGATCCTATGTATCCGGTGCGTGGGAAACGCGCCCTGCCCGGTAAGGAGTTGCAGTACTTGCGCGCGCTTGCTGCGCCTTCCGGGCACGGGGTGGCTGAATGGGTAGAGCACGCACGCAGACATGCGCGGCAAAGGGTGGTGTTGAAGCGCCGCGCCGCTGATGCGGTGGTCACGGAACCCGATTGGCAGATTCGTGGCCGTCAGGTGCGTTATGACATTTACCGCGCAGGGGGTGGTGCATTCAACGGCGCATGATCGCGTAGCGCAACTCCGGGTCGATAATACGCCCTGCCGCTCTGACGACATCGTGCACGATGGGTGCATGCGATAGTGTGCCGTCATCACGCTCGTACAGGGTGCCATCACCGATGAGTTGATCCACGAAGTTGTTGAACAAGCGACGATCGAAGAATTCGGGTGCATTGATCCCATAGAAGCGCGCCATCTTGTGCGCGACGGTTTGACTCTGGTCCTGTAGCTCCTGCCGGGTGAGCGCGGCGTCTGAGGCCAGCAGGCTGACGACGATGTAAAGGCGCTCCAGCGTGGGCATCACCACGTTGGCGAGCAAATATAGTTGATAGTGCGCCTGAGATGACACGGGAGGTGTCTGGACTGCTTGCGCTGCTATTTCGATGAGGGCGTGGTCTTCGAGTAGTTTCAGCCAGCGCTCGGTGTCCTGCGGGTCGAAGGTGGTATGCAGCTCGGACGCCATGTACGGGAACACGATGGATACCATACGCTCAAGTGAGGCCACCGCTAGTGGGCGGGAACGGGATACCAGCAGACAAGCGATGAGTGACGGCAGGGCCAGCACGTGCGCCACGTTGTTGCGATACCAGGTCATCAGCACCGCAGAGAAGGGATCGAGTGTGAGAACATCGCCGAATGACTCGTGCTCGCGCGTGAGCATGCCCTTGTCCAATACGTACTCAACGACCGCCTCCGCGTCGAGGTCACACACATCCACGCCTGCGGCGGCACCGAGTCCGATGAGGCTTTGGTAGGTGCGGATCTGTGAGGTCAGTGCGTGCTCCTCGATCGCGAGCCTGGGAGTGCCCAACAGCACCAGCGCCACCAGATTAATGGGATTGACCGAAGCGCTTGCATTGATCCGCTGCAGTACCTCGTTTCCGAGGTGGCTGACGTTTGTCTCCCCGCGCGCGCGCCATGCCTCGAGATCGATGGGCTCCGCGAAATTGACCTTCACACGTCCGAAATTCTGACGAACGAGCCTCAGGCCCCGAAACACGTCACCTATACTCTCACCCTTCTTCTCACCACCGCGCAACTCATCGAGATAGCTGCCCGCTTCGATGAGTTTTTCGTGCCCCAGATAGACCGGTACGAAGGCGATGGGCCGCGGCAATCCCCTGGCACTGTGTTGCAGGGTCATCTTCAGGAGGCCGGTGCGTGCCGGAAGCAGGCGTCCCGTGCGGGTGCGCCCACCTTCCAGGAAGAACTCCACGCTGTGCCCACGCCGGTACACCTGATAAAGGTACTCGGCGAATACGGCAGCGTACAACGGGTCGTCGCGAAACGAACGGTGCATGAAAAAAGCACCCCCGCGCCGGAGTATCGGACCCAGCACGGGAAGATTGAGATTGTCGCCCGCGGCGATGTGCGGAATCATCAGCCCGTTGTGGAACAACAGATAGGACAGCAGCAGATAGTCCACGTGGCTGCGGTGGCTCGGTACGTACACCAGTGTGTGCGTCTGTGCGATGCGCCGAACCTGGTCGAAACCGCTTACGTCCACGCCATCGTAGATGTGGTTCCAGAACCAGGTCAGCAGACTCTCAAGAACACGGATGGTGGGATAGGACATGTGGCTTGCGATAGTGAGCGCGGCCTTCCTCGCACTCTTGTTGAGCTTTGTGCGCTCGGCAGGTTCGGCGGCGGTAATGATGTCCTGTACCGCCCGGCTCGCGACGACCTGGTCTACCAGGGTTCTGCGGTGTGAGTAATCCGGACCGAGCCGGGCGACCTTCTGGTTTCTGAACTGCACGCGCAACAGGCGTGCGGCTTTGCGGATGCGCCGGTTGGCGTAGGTAGCGGCAAGCGACGCCAGCGGCAGGGATTCGCCGAAGTGCACCACGATGTGTCTGCGCGACAGCAACAGATTGAGAAAGCGTTTCAGCCGCGACGTGGCGGCCCAGTCCTCTGACAACAACGTGCGGGTGAGCGTGTGGTCGCGATGCCGCGATCGCCCCCAGAAGATCTGAACCGGCTGGAGTACGCTGGTGCTGTCAGCGAGCTGCGGGTCGTCCAGCAAACGCACGAGGCGGTCCGAGTAGGTGATCATGGTGTTGCGGCGCATGAAGCCGGTCGGTCGATTCAGAAAAACGAAGCGGCGCGCCTCGTGCCTATCGCCGGACTTGAGCGCGCCCAGGGGCGCGGGCAGGTCGTTGGATTGCGCGATCAGATCCAGCACGATGAGATCGCTCACCGCGCGCAGAGGCAACACGTAAACGCAGTTCGGGGCGATGTCCGCCGCCGGGGTGCCGGCGCATGTGGGTCTGGCCAGCCAGCGGACGAAGGCGCGGCTAAGCCGGTAGCCGATCAGGCGCAGACGCCACAATGGAGTGCTGGTCCTGGTTGGTGCTAACGCTTGCCGCGAAACAGTTCATCGAGCTCATCGTTCATTTGTTCAGAGGTAATTTCGACTTCCCAGATGTCCTGATACTTGCGATGCGTGACGCGGTTGTTGTCTTCCTGGTTCTTGATGACCGTCGGTCGCAGGAAGATCAGCAGGTTGTTCTTGGTTCGTGTTTCGGACGTGGAACGGAACAGGGCGCCGAGCACGGGAATATCACCCAGCAACGGGACTTTGCGGCGGCTTTCGCTGATGTCGTCTCGGATCAGGCCGCCCAGCACGATGATCTGACGGTCTTCTGCGAGTACCGTCGTTTCGATCTCGCGTTTTGAGGTAACGACGTCGGCAAAAGCGCTGTCGCCCACGGCGGTCTCGACGATATTGGTGATGTTCTGTGCCACTTCAAGCCGCACGGAAGTACCGTCGTGCACGTGCGGCGTCACGGTCAACTGCAGACCGACGTCCTCGCGCTGCACGGTGGTGAATGGATTGCTCGTGCCATCTCCTGTTGTGGTGAAGGATCCCGTTCTGAATGGTACTTCCTGACCCACGACGATTTTCGCCTCCTGGTTGTCCAGAGTCAGGATACTGGGTGTGGAGAGCAGGTTGGCATGGGAGTTTGTCGCCAGCGCGGTAACCAGGGCGCCGAACGATATCCCGTCGGCGTCCAGTTTGGCCGCCGCGATGGTGGGTTGGCTGATGCTCGAAAGCCCTGTGAGGACGTTCTCGTCTATGGTGGCGCCCGCGTCGGGTATGAGGCCCGACAGCAGGGAGTTTAAAACGCCGTTCAGGCTTGTGGTAACCAGCGGCACAGTTTGGCCACGGGTGTCGACGGCGGCCATCTCGATGCCAATCGCCTCGGTATCGGTGATCGATACCTCGACGACGGCCGCTTCGATGAGTACCTGGGTGCGGCGTACGTCCAGGGCATCGAGTATCTGCATCAGTTCGGCCATGGTGCCGGGATCGGCGCGCACCACGATGGCGTTCAGAGATTCGTCTGCACGGATGGTGGTTGCTTCGACCGTGCCTTCCTCGTTGCTCATGCCGCGTTCGCTGATCATGCCGCTGAGGATTTCGGCGATAGCCGTGGCGTCCGCGTATTTCAGATATATCACCTGTACCGCGCCCGTGGTGGTGGTGGGCTGGTCCAGTTGTTCTATCAGCTTCAGCACCTCGGCGATGGGCTTCGGTTTGCCGCGCAGCACCAGTGAGTTGTTGCGCTCGTTGGCGATGATCTGAATGCGCTGTGGTCCCTTGCTGTTGCGGCCGATCTGCTCGGGTGCGACCTTCTCCAGCATGGCGACGACGTTGCCGACCCAGGCGTCCTCGAGCGGCACCACGACCACCTCGCTTTCATCGGCGACATCGATCTGCTCGATGATCGTGCGAAGTCTGCGGATGTTATCGGCATGGTCACTAATGATGACGATATTGGGTTCCGCGACAGCGGCGATGTGCCCGTACTGGGGAATGAGGGGTCGCAGGATCTTGACCAGTTCCGCCGATTCGACGTTCTGCGCGGCGATCACCCTAGTGACGAGTTCTTCGGCCGCTATCATGCCGAGCTCGCCCTCCACACCAGGTGTTTGCTTACCGGTTGCGGTCTGCTGAATGCGGACGACGTCACCGGACGGCACCGCGGTGAAATTGTGAGCCCGCAGTACCGACAGGAACAGTGCATAGATCGCTTGCGCATTCATACTCTCACTGGAGATGACGGTCACATTGCCCTTCAGACGAGGGTCCACGACGAAGGTGCGCCCGGTGATTGCCGCGACCTGGGCGACGAATTCGTGAATGTCCGCGTTCTTGATGTTGATCTTCCAGGTCTGTTCCTGGGCGAACGCATGGGGTGCGATGAGTGTAGTGGCTGCCGAAACAGCCAGCACCGCGACGACGATCCATTTTCGCACTACTTGCATAACGACTACTTCAGTGACGCCGTGACGAAAAATCGACGGCTGCCGCGTTGTACTTCCAGACGTGCCGACCCGCGGACCAGCAGAGTGTCCAATTGTTGTCGATCTTGTCCGACATCCCCCACCGGGCGCCCGTTCACGGACAGAATGACATCCCCGGTTTGCAGGCCAGTTTGGCGCAGGTAGGGGTTCTCGGCAAGGTTGTCCAGCCGGTAGCCGGTGGCGCCATCATCACTAACGCGTCGAATACCGAGTTCAGCCAGGGTACCATCGGGGTCGTCGCGCAGGCGTTTGCGATAAGTTTCGACAAATTGCAGTGGTGTTTTGTGCGAATATGCGGTTGGTTGCGCATTTTGCCTGACGACCAGGGGGCTATTGCTGTTGTTGCCGGGGTCTTGACTGAAGGTGGCGCGAGTTTCAGGAAAGGTCAGTGTTTCCAGTACTCCCCCACGTCGGAGCACGACGTGTTGGGTGTGGACGGCGTGCAATGTGGCGTTGCCGGGAACCTGGTCACCGACGCTGTACAGAAGGCCTGATTTGCCTTTCTGCGCGATGATCGCCGCACCTTCGTCAGGATGGTTTGCCTGGAAAACACCCTTCAACTCCAGCGGCAGCCGGGTTTCCTGGGTTGGCTTGCGTTCTACCTCGGCGACGCGGGCCTGCGCACGGCCGAAGAGATCCGCACTGAGAATCTGATTCAGGTTGACCGTAATGTCGTTCTCGGAGGTGGATGCACCCCGCGTCGATTCCACGCTGTCCGTTGTGGAATCGGAAAGGAATGACAGCACCGTGGTGGCCAGTGTGTAGGCAATACCGGCAATGACCAGCCAACGGACCGGTTCTGCCGCACGTGCTGCCAAGCCCGGTATTGCGAATGCCATCTTTCTAATCCTGGATCCGTTTCACATTCCCTTGTGAAAGCATTTTAACCTACTGATATGAAAAAATTTGCTCTTCTACCTGGAGGACAATGGCTTGGTCCGGATCGTTACCAGGCCACGGGCTATTTAACATGTTCGTCAGTGCCTTTGTGACGCCAACCCTCACAAAACCGTCGTATCCGAGTGTTACCTCAATGAGAGGTGTTGCATGGTTCACATTTTTTCCGGAAATCCGCCCGGCCGACCGAACCATCGCCACGGGACCGCCACTGCCTTTGGCGAGTTCAGCGGCCATCGGTTCTAGTACCGCGCGCCCGGGTCGGCCGGACAGGACATATCGCACCTCGCCACCCGACCAGACGATAGATCCGCGTGCCGAGACGGGTTGCGTCCCATCGAAGCCGACCTCCACATCCCGCAGGTCTGCCTTGCCGCCGATCATGAGATCGTATGGCTCAAGTATCGGCGCAAGCCGCGCCATCGAGAGAGCCCCGGTGGCGTGTACGCGCGCATCTCGCAAGCCTCTAGCGAATCGACCGCCTATATCCATGCCTTCACCTTCGAGGTGGTAGTCTACGGCAATGCGGGCGGGCAGTAATGCATCGGGTGCGAATGACCAGCTCAGGTTTCCAAGCCGCTCGCCTGCGACGACCAGGTGGGCCGTGCCATCGTACAGTGTTCCGCGGGGTGTGACGACGAGCAGTTCGCTGAAATCCCCCGTGAGATGCCGCAACAGGCTGGCTGGGAGAAGGGCGATGAGCACCGCGAGGAACGCCAGCACACCGATGACGAGGTATCTCATGAGGCTAGGAAACAGATCCCAGCATACGCAGGATATGCAGGTAGATGGCGCTCAGATCTTCGAGGTCGTGGACCGCCACGTTTTCATCGATTTTGTGGATGCTTTGGTTCACGTGACCAAGTTCCACCACATCACAGCCCATCGGGGCAATAAAACGCCCGTCGGAGGTCCCCCCGGCGGTTGACATGACGCAAGGCTGTCCGGTGACGGCGCGAACTGCTTCCTGTACCGTGCGGATCAGCCGGCCGCTCTGTGTTATGAAGGGTTCGCCCGACAGTTGCCATTCGATGTCGTAGCGCAGGCCGTGACGATCGAGCAGCGTACACACGGCATCCTGAAGGCTGGCCGCCGTGTGCTGTGTGTTGTAGCGAAAGTTGAACCTCACCTCCATCTCGCCGGGAATGACGTTGCTCGCACCGGTGCCGCCGTGTACGTTTGAGACCTGAAGACCGGTGGGCGGGTAGTACTCGTCGCCTTCATCCCACTTAATCGCCACGAGTTCGGCCAGTGCCGGTGCCAGGGCGTGGGCCGGATTGTCGGCAAGATGCGCGTACGCAACATGTCCCTGCGTGCCCAACACACGTAGCCTGGCGTTCAGTGAACCGCGCCGTCCATTGCGGGCGACATCCCCGAGACGTGCGTTGGAGGTGGGCTCGCCTACGACGCAGAACCGCGGTTGCACGTTCTGTTTTGTCAGCTGTTCGACGACGTGTCGTGTCCCGTGCAGCGCGTCGCCTTCTTCGTCGCTGGTGATCAGAAACGCTATCGTACCGCTTGTTCGGTGCACGTTCAGAAGACGTTCCGCCGCCACGACCATGGCCGCCAGACTCGACTTCATGTCGGCCGCGCCCCGCCCGTACAATCGGCCATCGCGTACCTCCGGTTCGAACGGGGGCGAGCGCCAGCTTCTCGGATCACCGGGCGGTACGACATCCGTGTGGCCTGCGAACATCACCAACGGACCCGGCTTGTCGCTCGTGCACGTGCACCAGAGGTTGCTCACGCCCTGAGCGTCGTAGCGTGTCACGCTAAAGCCGGCGCTGGAAAGACGACTGGCGATCAGTTCCTGGCAGCCGGCGTCATCGGGAGTCACCGAGGGACGCCGGATCAGATCACAGGTGAGCTGGAAGACGGGTCCGGACATCAGTTGTGTGCGTGCAGTTGCTCGTTCAGGGCGATTGCATTGCGATTGGTCCGGCACTGCACCTCGCCGGTGTGGCTGTGTCGGATGAACAGCATGTCCGAGCCGCCAGCTAGCTCACGGGCCTTGACGGTATGCACGGTATCGCCGTATTCGTCGATTACGCTCACCAGCGTACCGGCGGTAATGTACAACCCGGCTTCGATACTGCACCGGTCTCCGAGCGGAATGCCGGTGCCGCCATTGGCACCCACCAGACAGTTTCTGCCGAGGCTCACCTTGATCTCGCCCCCGCCGGACAGGGTGCCCATGGTGCTCGCACCCCCGCCGAGATCGGAATCCTCTCCGAGGATGACGCCCTGTGACACACGCCCTTCGACCATGTTGGGGCCGATTGTGCCGGAGTTGAAATTCACCGCACCCGACGGCATCACGGTGGTACCCTCGCCGAGAAAAGCGCCGAGACGAATGCGGCTCGAGTCTGCGATGCGCACACCGCTCGGAATAACGTAGTTGGTCATTTTTGGGAACTTGTCCACGGACATTACTTCGAAATACTCGTCTCTCAGGCGTGCCTCGAGTTGCAGCGCCGTCAGATCGGCCGGATCGACCGCACCACGACTGGTCCAGGCGACGGTCGCGAGATTGGCGAAGATACCCTCCAGGTTTAACGTGTTAGGCAGCGCGAGGCGGTGCGAGATCAGGTGCAGTTTGAGGAACGCCTCCGGCGTGGTGGTGATGTCGGCGTCTTCGGTCAGACGCACTACGACCAACGGTCGATCCGCTTCGAGCATGGTATCAATGCCGAGTCCGGCGGCGTGCCTGGCAAGTTCCGTGAGGTCTCCTGGTCGCATGATATGCGTACCCGGGGTACTGTGGGCGCCGATGGCAGCCGCCAGGTCGCCGGACGGCTCCTTTAGCGGTGCGGGAAAGAAACAGTCGATGATGTCTCCGGAGCGGTTGTGCGTGGGCACACCGACCGCGAATGCGAATGTCGACATGACTTGAAACCCGGGCTCAAGAATTGGGGCGGCTAAACTACCACGGTTTGCCCGGTCCGTCAGCGCGCCTCGAGCCACTTGGCGATGCGCTCGGCGGCCACCACGCAGTCCGCGACCGGTGCCACCAGGGCAATGCGCACGTGCGAGGCGCCGGGGTTTTCACCACGCCACTCACGTGCGAGAAAACTCCCGGGTAGTACGCTGATGTTACAGTCTCGAAAGAGCTCTGCTGCAAACTTCGTATCATCGCCTTCAGTGTGAGCCCAGAGGTAAAAACCGCCGTCCGGTAGGTAGAGGTCGAGGTGGTTTTTGAGCAGCGGAACGGTCGCATTGAACTTGGCCCGGTAGGCGGCCTGGTTTTCCCTGACGTGTTGCTCGTCCGCCCAGGCCAGAGCACTCACTCTCTGCGTGTGAGCCGGCAGGGCGCAACCTTCATAGGTGCGGTAGAGGAAATAGTCGGAGAGCACCCGGGAGTCTCCGGCCACGAAACCGGAACGCAGGCCAGGCAGGCTGGAGCGTTTGCTCAGCGAGTGGAACACCACGCAGCGCGCATAGTGGGGATTACCCATGGCGTTGCTGACACTCAGCAATCCGGTTGGCGGGGTGGTCTGAAAAATCTCCGAATAACATTCATCGGCGGCAATGACGAAATCGTAACGGTGCGCCTGTTCGATGAGCCAGCGCTGGGTCGGGCCGGGCACCACTTTACCGGTGGGATTACCGGGTGAGCAGAGGTAGAGCAGTTCCGTGCGTTTCCAGATAGCTTCTGGAATGGATTCGAAATCACCCTGGTAATCATTGTCGCGTGATGCGTTTACGAACCAGGGTTGTGCGCCGGCCAGCAGGCAGGCGCCCTCGTAAATCTGATAAAAGGGATTTGGTATCACAACGACGGGATCCGGTTTGCGCCCGGTGACTGCCTGGGCGAAGGAGAACAATGCCTCGCGGGTACCCGCGACCGGTAGTACTTCGCTGTTCGGATCGGTGCGTGCCTCAAATCGTGCCTCGAGCCATGTCGAGATGGTCTCACGCAGGTCCTCGCTGCCTCTGGTCGCAGGGTATACACCGATGTCCGTGGTGAGTGCTTCTGCGTCTGTCAGTGCCTCGATGACGAAGGCGGGTGCGGCATGCTTGGGTTCGCCGATGGAAAGCGCCGTGTGTGGATAGGCGCCATTCGGTGTGATGCCCGCGCGTAACGCGTTGAGGCGCTCGAACGGATAGGGTTGTAGCGCCTCAAGCTTCGGGTTCATCGGCGCAGGGAGTCGAGGCGCTGACGCAGGGTGTTTTCCAGCGTGTAGACTCCTTCCTGATCCGTGATGGATTGGCCGTTCTGACTCTGAATCTCGAAAACGTCTTCCACGCGCTCGCCAAGGGTCGTGATACGGGCACTGAGCACGGTAATGTTCAGTTCCACGAACAACAGGCCGATCTCGGCCAGCAAGCCAGGCCTGTCGGCGGCGACGATGGTAAGTGTCGAACTCCACGGCAAGGCATTCGAGATGGTGACTTGGCTGGCCCGTGCCAGCTGCTTCTGCCGGCGCGGCATGCGCTGTGCGGCCACGGAGCTGAGTGCGGCAGGATCGGACATCATCTGGGTGAGTTGGGTGGTCAGACTCTCGGCCCCGATTCGGATCATCTGCCGATCGTCGCCCAGTACCACGTAAGTGTTGAAGCATATGCCCGACTCGGAAGTGAAGATGACGGCGTCGTGTACGGACAGCGACAAGCGGTTGAGCGCGATGACGCTCGCAGCGAACAGATTGGGCTGGTCCCGGGTGTAGAGGAAGATCTCCGTCGCACCTTCTGCAGCTACGTGACTCTCGATGTTCTGCATGATGATCAGCGGTCCCTCAAAGGCGTCGTGACCTAGCAGCTGTGTAGTTATATCGGCAACCTGACGGGAACTGTGGCGTAAGAAGAACTCATCGCCAACGCTCTCCCATACCTTGTCGATGCTCGCCATTTCGTCTTCGCCCGCCTGTAGTAGATGGTCTATCGCACCTTCCTGACATGCTCGCACAGTCGCCTGGCGGTCCCTGGGTGATTCCAGGCCCTTGCGCAGAAGTTTGCGCGTTTCGTTGTAGAGCTGACGCATCAGGGTCGCGCGCCAGCTGTTCCACAGGGTTGGGTTGGTGGCGTTGATGTCTGCCACTGTGAGGGCATAGAGGTAATCTAGTCGTCGTTCCGACTTCACGAGTGTCGCAAAGCGATGTACGACTTCGGGATCGTAGATGTCCTCGCGTTGCGCGGTGGAGGACATCACGAGATGGGCCTGTACCAGCCAGGAGACGAGGTTCGCATCGTCGTCAGACAATCCGTGCCGCTGACAGAAACGCACCGAGTCCTTGGCCCCCAACTCCGAATGATCGCCGCCGCGGCCCTTACCGATGTCATGATAGAGGCCGGCAAGGTACAGCAGCTCTATTTTCGGTACGTGGCGTACGCAGTGCGCGGCCACGGGAAACTGTTCCTCCGCGGTGCGATAGAAAAAACGGCGCATGTTGCGGATCACCATCATAGTGTGCGCGTCCACTGTGTAGATGTGGAACATGTCGTGTTGCATCTGACCGATTATCTCGCCGAATTCAGGAATGTAGCGCCCTAGAACGCCGTAGCGGCGCATACGTGTCAACTGGGTGACCAGTGTATAGGGAGCTTTCAACAACTCTATGAACAGCCCCGTATTCGTTGGATCGCGCCGGTAGGCGTCATCTATCAGATGCAAGCTGTTTCTGATCAGACGGATGGTGGATGCGCGCACGCCGGAAATGTCGCGTCGGTTGGCGAGGATGACAAAGGTCTCAAGCAACGCACTCGGGTCGTGCTCGAATACTTTTTCGTGCACCACGTCGAGGTAGTCGTCGTGCACGATGAAGCGGTCGTTGATCGCTTCGCGCTTGGGTCGCCGCCTGCGCGTGTAGGCCTCGTTGAACAACTGAAAGATGATGTCGTTGACCTCACGCAGGCTCAGGACGTAACGATAGTACTGATGCATGAAGCGTTCGACGCCTAGCTTCGCATAGGTGTCGGCGTATCCGAGGCGCTGCGCGAGAATACGCTGAAACTCGAACTGAAGGCGGTCGTCACCACGGCCCGCCACCAGATGCAGCCCGTAGCGCACCCACCAGAGAAACCGCTTGCCATTCACAAGCCAGGTGCGTTCCTGTTCGCTGATCACGCCCAGTTCTTCGAGCTTGAGTGGATCGCTGGTGCCGTAGCGGCGCAGGCACACCCAGAGCGCGGTCTGCAAGTCTCTGAGCCCCCCGGGAGAGGCTTTGATATTGGGCTCGAGCCCATATTCGACGTTGTCGAACCGATGGTGCCGTGCGTCCTGCTCGTCGCGTTTGGCGTGAAAGAATCGATCCGCGGGCCAGATGCGTGCACTCGACATCACCTTGTCGAGGTCGGCCACGATGCGTTCGTTCCCGGCCAGATGCCGGCGTTCCAGCAGTGACGTGGCCACGGTGATGTCTTTTTGAGCCTCGCTCCTGCACTCCCGCACGGTGCGCACGGCATGACCGATGGGGATATTGAGGTCGAACAGTGCGCGTACGAAACCCTCCAGTGTCATCCTGGCCTTGAAGTGACGAGGGATGACGATCAGCAGATCGATGTCCGAGCCCGGGTGCAGCTCACCACGTCCGTAGCCGCCCACGGCATAGAGAGCCATGCTGGCGCGCTGCTTGTCATCGAAATGTTCACGCCACATGCTGGTGAGCAGATTATCGAAAAACTGCGCGCGATCCTCGACCAGAAATTCGATGTCCTCCCCACCCCAGTAGCGCGCGGCTAGCGCTTCGTCATTGTCTTCGATGAGCTGGCGGTAGGCTAGGGGCGAGGATAGCGCCGCGTTGGCCGCGGTGCTGGACACTAAAAGTTCTCTTCGCCGCGCCGGGTGAGTACCTCAGCGCCGTCGCTAGTGACCAGAAGCGTATGTTCCCACTGGGCGGACAGTTTGTGGTCCTTGGTGACCACGGTCCAGTGATCGGGCAGCAGTTTGATGTGGCGTTTGCCTGCATTGATCATCGGCTCGATGGTGAAGGTCTGACCTTCCAGCAGCACCGGACCGGATCCGGCGCTACCGTAGTGCAGCACCTGAGGATCGTCATGGAACTTCTTGCCGATGCCGTGGCCGCAGAACTCGCGAACGACGGAGAAGCGGCTGGCTTCGGCGTGCTGCTGGATGGCGGCACCGATGTCTCCCAGGTGAGCGCCGGCACGTATCGCCTGGATACCGCGATACAGGCATTCCTGGGTCGTGCATATTAGCCGTTGGGCCAGCACGCCGGGCTTCCCGGCGCAGAACATTTTGCTGGTGTCGCCGTGATAGCCGTCCTTGACGACCGTGATGTCGATGTTGAGGATATCGCCCGATTTCAGCATTTTCCGGGCTGTCGGAATGCCGTGACACACGACGTGATTCACCGAAGTGCAGATAGCCTTCGGAAAAGGCGGCACGCCGGGTGAGTTGCTGTAGTTGAGCGGTGCCGCCGTGCAGCCTATCTCCTCTATGAATTCGTGACACAGCGTGTTCAGACGATCCGTGGTCACGCCCACGCGGACGTGCTCGCCGATCATATCGAGTACGCTCGCTGCCAATCTGCCTGCTTCGCGCATGCCGGCGACGTCTACTTCGTTCTGTACGCGTGCGACCATCGTTTGCGTGGCTATTTTCCGTGAACTACGAGTTGTGGTATAAAGCGCGCCGCTTCCTGGCATCCACCGCCAGCGGTGTGCGGAAGCGTAACTCAAAGTTGCTGGCAAATGTAACGAAAGAACGACTCACGCGTTTCGACACGGACCTCCGGGTGCCGTGCGGATTCAGGTCCCACGGTTGAGGTTCGGGAGGCGCGGAGGCCTAACCCGGAGATAATATGAATATCAGCATGCGTGACATGTTGGCCGCAGGCGTGCATTTCGGCCACCAAACCCGGTTCTGGAATCCCAAGATGGCGCCTTTCATCTTCGGATCCCGAAATAAGATCCACATCATAAACCTCGAATCCACGGTGCCCGCGTTCAACGATGCACTCACCGAGATTCGCAATATCGCCAGCCGCGGCCACAAGATTCTGTTCGTCGGCACCAAACGTGCCGCGACCAAGGTGATCCGCGAGCAGGCTATCCGCGCCGGTATGCCCTTCGTCGACCAGCGCTGGCTCGGTGGTATGCTCACCAACTACAAAACCATCCGCCAATCGATCCGGCGTTTGCAGGAATTCGAAGTACAGTACGCGGACGGCACGTTCGAGATGCTGACCAAAAAGGAGGCGCTGCAAAAGCGTCGCCTGATGGACAAGCTGGAGCGCAGCCTCGGCGGGATCAAGGATATGGGTGGTCTGCCCGATGCGTTGTTCGTGGTGGACGTCCAGCACGAGCGTATAGCGGTGACCGAGGCCAACAAGCTCGGCATTCCGGTGTTTGGTGTGGTGGATACCAACAGTGACCCGGAAGGAGTGGACTACATCATTCCGGGTAACGATGACGCCATCCGTGCCGTAAGGCTGTATGTCACCGCGGTAGCGGATGCTGTGATGGAAGGTAAGGCCAATGCGGGTGTGAACATCGACGAGAGCGAATTCGTCGAGGTGCAGGAAGACGGCGTGGTGGCGAGCGAACCCGCTCCGACACCCGAACCGGAGGCCGTGGCCGAAGCTGAAGCCGTGGCCGAAGCCGAAGCCGAAGTCGAAGCCGTGGCCGAAGCCGAAGCCGAACCCGAAGCCGAAGCCGAAGCCGAAGCCGAAGTCGAAGCCGAAGTCGAAGCCGAAGCCGTGCCCGCAGCGGAGGCGGAATCCCCCGCGGAGGTCGAACAGGCGGCTGTAGCGCAAGCGACTAAAGAGCCGCCGAGCGAAGCCCCCTAGGCATAGCCAAACCCTAAAAAAACGAGAGGAGTGGCGCTATGGCGATTTCCGCGAAACTGGTCAAAGAGCTACGCGAGCGTACCGGGCTCGGCATGATGGATTGTAAAAAGGCGCTGGAAGAAGCCGGTGGCGACATCGATCTCGCCATCGAGGAACTGCGCAAGAGAAGCGTCTTGAAGGCGGCAAAAAAGGCGGGCCGCACCACGGCGGATGGATTACTCGGAGTACGTATCGCCGATGACGGTAAACGTGCGGCCATGGTAGAGGTGAACATCGAGACGGACTTCGCCGCGAAGAACGAGAAGTTCATTGCATTCGTGGCCAGAGTGCTCAATCAGGTCTTCGAGGCGGGCAACGAGGACATCGGGAGTTTACTGGCGACTGGACTTGACACCGAGCGCGAAAAGCTGGTGCAGGAGATTGGCGAGAACATCAGTGTGCGCCGTGCCACCTTTTTCCAGACCGATGGTTTCATTGCCAGTTACATACACACGGACAAGCGCAAGGGCACGCTGATCGAACTGACTGCGGCAAACGCGGATCTCGGCAAAGACCTGGCCATGCACGTGACCGCTCACGATCCCGTCCCACTGGTGGTCGCCTCGCAGGATCTCGATCGGGCAATCGTTGCCAAGGAGCGCGAGATCTTTGTCTCCCAGGCTGCGGAGAGCGGCAAACCGCCTGAAATTGTCGAGAAGATGGTCGAGGGGCGGGTGCGCAAATATCTTGCCGAAGTAAGTCTGGTCGATCAGGGGTTCGTGAAGGATCCGAGTCAGAAGGTCTCCGCACTGCTGTCCGATGCCGGTGTCGAGGTCGGGCGCTTCGTGCGCTTCGAGGTCGGTGAGGGCATCGAGGTGGAGGAGGAAGATTTCGCGGCCGAAGTGGCACAGCAGATCAAGGACGCCAAGTAGCGAATTCATCACCGCGACGATTGTGATGAACCCCCAAGCGCATTGACCAGAATTACTCAGGGTGAGAAGGTTGGCACCCGAAATTCGGGCCTGTTTTGACAATGATCGAAGAAATCAAGGCTGATGCTGACGAGCGCATGGGAAAGAGCATCGAGGCGTTGCATGCGGTCTTTGCACGTATCCGCACCGGCCGGGCCAATCCGGGTCTGTTGGACGGTATCGAGGTGTCCTACTACGGTACCGATACACCTCTGAACCAGGTTGCCAGCATCAGCGTCGAAGACGCCCGTACCCTGAGCGTCTCGCCATGGGAGAAAAACCTGATTCCTGACATCGAGAAGGCGATTCTCAAGAGTGATCTGGGCATCACACCGGCGACCAGCGGCGCTACCGTTCGCGTACCGTTGCCCGCGCTGACCGAAGAAAACCGGCGAGATCTGGCGCGTCACGCGAGGCAGGAGGCTGAAAACGCGCGCATTGCGGTTCGTAACATCCGCCGTGACGCCATCAGTGACATACGTGAATTGGTCAAGGAAAAGGAAGCGGCCGAGGACGAGGGGCATCGCGCGGAAGAGGCGGTACAGACCATAACCGACCGTCGTATCAAGGAAGTGGACGATACGCTCGAAGCGAAAGAAACTGACTTAATGGAGATCTAGATACTCACGCGAGAGGTGTGAGACAGCGGTACATGTCAGAATTGCAGGCGACGGCCACCAAGACGGAGTCAAACAGCTGCCCTAAGCATGTGGCCATCATCATGGATGGTAATCACCGGTGGGCCAAGCGACGTCATCTGCCGGGTGCGGCAGGACATCGTGCGGGGGCGCGCAATGTACGCCGGGTCGCTCAGGCATGCGCTGACCGTGGGGTGCAGTGCCTGACCCTGTTCGCGTTCAGTACTGAAAACTGGCAACGCCCAAGGAGCGAAGTGAAGCTGCTCATGGACCTCATGCGCGGAGTGCTAGAGAACGATCTCGATGACCTCCACCAGCGCGAAGTGCGCCTGCGCATAATCGGTGACCGCACGCGCTTCGCCTCCGATCTCCAGATGCAGATGAACCGGGCAGAGGCGCTGACCCGGGACAACGGCCGAATGGCACTCAACATCGCCGCGAACTTCGGGGGACGCTGGGACATCACGCAGGCTGCTCGGAACATGGCAAGAGCCGTCCAGCGCGGTGAACTGGATCCTGAACAGATCGATGAAAATACGTTCGCCGGTTTCCTGTCGCTGGGCGAGGTGCCCGCACCCGATCTGTGTATCCGCACCGGCGGTGATCACCGCATCAGTAACTTCCTGCTGTGGGATTTTGCCTACACGGAACTCTACTTCACCGACGCCTACTGGCCGGACTTTGACGAGGCCAGCCTCAAACGGGCGCTCGACGCTTACATCGAACGTCAACGTCGCTTCGGCCGGCGCGAGTAAACCAGCGTGTTCAAACAACGTGTGATCACCGCTGCGTGCCTGGCACCGCTTGCGGTCGTCGCGATCTATTTCCTGAGCCTGCCCTGGTTTGCCTTTCTCATCGCTCTGGTCGCCGCGATTGGTGTGTACGAATGGAGTGCCTTCGCCGCGCTGCGGGGGCAAGCGGCGCGATTGGCGTACGTTGCCGTCTGGGCCGTGCTCGTGTGGTTTACGTGGGATAATCCCGAACTGGTGCGGATTGCGTTGTGGGCCTCGCTCGCACTCTGGATCGGTGCTCTTTGTGCGGTGCTCGCCTATCCCTCGAGCGAGCGGGTGCTTCATAACCCGGTGATAGCGGGTGTGCTTGGAATCCTGGTGCTGTGGTGCGCGTGGACCGCCGTGGTTGCACTCAGGGACCTACCCCAGGGTGCAAACTGGCTGCTGTGGGGCTTCGTGCTGGTGTGGGGCGCCGACATCGGCGCCTATTTTGCCGGGCGTGTCTTTGGCAACGTCAAACTCGCGCCCAGGGTCAGCCCCGGCAAGACCTGGGAGGGCGTGGCGGGCGGATTCGTGCTTGCCGGCGTGGTTTGCGGCGCGGCTCTTACCTGGGCCGGTTGGCTGAGTCTGCCATGGGTGGTGATCTTCGTCGTACTCGTCGCGGTATCGGTGCTTGGGGATCTATTTGAGAGTGCCATGAAACGCACGGCTCACGTGAAGGATTCCGGATCCCTGCTGCCGGGACATGGCGGTGTGCTCGACCGTATCGACGCCATGGTGGCGGTAATGCCGGTGCTGGCGCTCGTTCTGTCTGACGAAGGTCTCGCCTTGGCTTTCGAATGAGATAAGATGAACGCGGCGAACCCGGAGCGCGATTGCGGGTCGAAAACACTGATGCCGAGACGCGGAGACAGAGGATAGCCCGAGAATCACTGAATGGACCTACTACTGTATCCGATTGCACTCATAGTCACGTTGGGCATGCTGGTGACGTTCCACGAGTTGGGGCACTTCGTCGTGGCGCGCTGGTCGCGCGTGAAGATCGTACGTTTTTGCGTGGGTTTCGGGCGCCCGGTGTGGTCGAGATACGACAAGCGTGGCGTGGAGTACGCGCTGGCGGCCATTCCGCTCGGCGGATACGTACGCATGTACGACGAACGCGATGCAGAAGGTGCTGTTGACCAGGTTGACCTGGCACCTGGAGAGGTTTCATACAACCAACTCACACCATGGTGGCGAATCGCGATTGCCCTCGGTGGGCCGGCTGCCAATATCCTGTTCGCCTTCCTGGTCTACTGGATGATGTTCCTTGGCGGTACGACCGAACCGGTGCCCATGGTAGCCGAAGCGCCGGAGAACTCGCCTGCTGCGATCGCGGGGATGGAGGCCGGTCAGTACATCGCGGCCGTGGATGGCAGTGAGACGTTGTCCTGGCAGCAGATCGCCATGGGCCTTGCGGGCCGCCTCGGTGATACCGGCCACATCCGCATCAACGTGGGCTGGCTGGGTGAGATCAGTACGACGACGCTCGCTCTGCCGATCGATGCATGGCACCGCGGTGCTGCAGATCCGGATCTGTTCGGCTCGCTCGGCATCAAACCGGGCTGGCCGGCCGTAATCGGCTATGTGGAGCCCGATGGACCGGCCGATCGAGCCGGTATCGAACCCTGGGATCGCATCGTCGGCGTGGACGGCGATGCCGTGGAGAGCTGGTCTGACTGGGTGAAAGTCATTCAGGCGGCCGCGGGCCGACAGTTGGAAGTGACCCTCGTCAGGGCTCACTCCGAACACCTGGTTCGCGTACTGCCGGACGCGGTGGAGGCCACGGACGGTTCGACGGTGGGCTATCTCGGTGTCGGCTGGCCGAGCAACGAAATCGAATACGGGATTCTCGGTGCGATGCGCCAGGGATTTCTGAAGACCGGCGATACCACGATGCTCACGCTCGGACTGCTCAAGAAGATGCTCACGGGGGACGTGTCGGTGGCCAATCTGTCGAGTCCCATCATGATCGCCAAGGTGGCGGGTGACTCGGCGCGATCCGGGTGGTGGACTTTCGCCGGAGTGCTTGGTCTGCTCAGCATCTCGCTCGGCATACTCAATCTGTTACCGATTCCCATCCTCGACGGAGGCCACATTGTGTACTGCATCGGTGAGTTGGCGATGGGCAGGCCGGTATCCGAGCGCGTCCAGATTCTCGGCACGCAGGTCGGGTTGTTTCTGGTAGTGGGCTTTCTGATGATCGCGATCTACAACGATCTGTTGCGTCTTTTTTAATTTCTGAATTGGCTTGATCGACATTGAACTGGGGGATTGCACGTTGGCGAAGCGTCACAGCTTGAAGCATCTACTGACGGGAGCGATGGGTATCATCCTGCTGGCCGCGGGGGCGGTGCGGGCGGACGTATTCACGATAGCGGACATTCGCCTGCAGGGGTTGCAGCGCGTGAGTGCCGGAACCGTGTTCAACATATTGCCGGTGAACATCGGAGACACCATCGATGAAGTGGCCGTGCGACAGCTCATTCGGCTCATGTTCCAGTCGGGGTATTTCGACAACATTCAAATGGCGCGCGACGAGAACGTGCTGGTCATCTCTGTGGAAGAGCGGCCGGCCATCGAGTCCATCGAAATCGAAGGCAACAAGGCGCTCAAAACCGAGATGCTGTTGGAAGGGCTCGCTGATCAGGGCTTGCGCGAAGGTGAGATCTTCAAACAGGCCACGCTTGAGCGTGTAGGACTGGAACTCGAACGGCAGTACGTGGCACAGGGACGCTATGGTGCAGCCATCGACACCCAGGTAGAGGAACTGCCGCGCAACCGGGTAGCTGTAAACATCGACATCGAGGAGGGCGATACGTCCGGCATTCGCCACATCAACATCGTCGGCAACACGGTGTTCGGGCATGAAGAACTGCTGGAAGAGATGGAACTGAAGCATCCCAACCTGTTGTCCTTCTATCGAAATGACGACAAGTATTCCCGTGAAAAGCTCGCGGGAGACCTCGAGAAAATCGAGGCATATTACAAGGATCGCGGTTACGTCGAATTCGACATCGAGTCCACGCAGGTGAGTATCACGCCAGATAGGCGCCAGGTGTACATCACCATGAACGTGACGGAAGGGGATAAGTACACCGTTCGGGATGTCAACCTGATCGGCGAGCTGAATGACGTGCGGCCCGAAGATCTGCGCGCACTGGTGCTGGTGGAGTCGGGCCAGGTGTTTTCGCAAGACCGGCTGACGGCCACCGAAGATCGGCTCGAGGCCACGCTAGGCAACTCCGGCTATACGTTTGCAAGCGCCAGCGGTATGCCCCAGGTCAACGATGACGGCACCGTGGATGTGGAGTTTTTCGTTGATGCAGGTAAACGGGCGTACGTACGACGTGTGACGTTTTCCGGCAACAAGATCACGCGTGACGAGGTGATGCGCCGCGAACTCCGGCAGATGGAGGGCGGCTGGGCATCGACAGCCCAGGTGGATCTCTCGAAGGTGCGGCTGGACCGTCTTGGCTATTTCGCTAGCGTCGATGTGGAAACGCCTGAAGTGCCCGGCACCGACGATCAGATCGATGTGAATTTTACGCTTGAGGAGCAACCTTCGGGTAGCATTTCGGCAACCGTGGGGTACGCGCAGGGCATGGGGCTGATACTCGGCGGTAACTACCAGGAAAATAACGTACTCGGTACTGGCAATCACCTCGGGTTGGGCCTGAGCATCTCAAATTATCAAAAGTCGGCGAATTTCAACTACTTCAACCCCTACTACACCCTCGATGGCATTTCGCGTGGGTTCAACGCCTTCTTCCGCCGTCTGGATTATGATGAACGCAATATCGCCCGGTACTCCACCGATGCGGTCGGTCTCGGTATCAGTTTCGGTTTCCCCATCGGTGAAACACAACGTATCAATTTTGGTGGTTTGATCGAACAGACGAAGATCACGGCGGGGCGCTTTCCCGCACAGGAGATCACGGCGTTCATAGAAGATAACGGTGAGTCATACCTGAACTTCAAGATGAATGCCAGTTGGACCAGCTCTACCCTGAATCGGGGGTTGTTTCCGACCCGCGGTCGCTCACAGAGCCTGGGAATACAGTTTTCCGTTCCTGGGAGTGACCTGCAGTTCTACAAGATCACGTACAACGGCGAGATGTACTTCCCGCTGTTCGGTGACTTCACGCTGCGCCTGCGTACCGAACTCGGGTTCGGCGACGGCTACGGCAGCACCGAGGGGCTGCCGTTTTATGAACACTTCTTCGCCGGTGGTTTCGGTTCCATACGGGGTTTCGAGTCTTCGACTCTCGGCCCGCGCAGTACTCGGGCGCCAGATGATGTGTATACCGATCCGGAAGGAGATCCAATCGGTGGTAACGTGAAAGTAGTGCTCGGGGCGGAAGTCATATTTCCAATGCCGCTGGTCGACGATCAGCGGCAGTTCCGGCCGGTGATCTTCTTTGATGTCGGAAATGTCTTCCAGACAGACTGTTTCGATATCTCGGAGTATTGCTTCGACGTTGAGTTTGATCAGTTTCGTTACTCTGTCGGAATGGGCATAACGTGGCTGACCGGGATGGGGCCGATGACATTTGGCATTGCCAAGGCGTTCAACACGGATCGCTTCGATGAAACTGAGGTTTTTCAATTTGAACTCGGGCGGACGTTCTAGGGCCTGTTAATACTACAAATGTCGACGCGCTGCCGCCCAAAATCGTGCCATGCAAGGCACGAGGAGCGTGGTGTAGCAGTGCTACATGAGCGACGAGCAACGCCGCATGGCGCGATTTTGGGCGCAACCCTTCGGGACGAGGCCTTTTTTCCGCCACTCTTCGTTACCGCTTGCTCATGTAGTTTTACTACACTACGCCGACAGTACCTCGATTGGCGGAGAAATGACCTTCGGCGCGTCGACATTTGTAGTGTTAACAGGCCCTAGTTTAGAATTCCCCGCCTTCTGCTAAGGAGTCATATCTGTGATGAAGAAGTTTCTGCAATTTTCCGCTCTGGCACTGGTGTTGGTATCACCGCTTGCATTAGCGGAACTGAAGGTGGCGGTAATCGACACGCAACGAGCGCTTGCGGACAGCTCGGAGGCGATGGCACTACTTGAGAAAGCGCAGGCCGAACTGCAAAAGGAGCAGGACGAACTGCAGGCACTGGTCGGGGAAGTCCAGGCAGCGCAGGAAAAGCTGCAGAAAGATGGCGAAGTGATGAGCGCGGAAGAGCGGCGCAAGGTTCAAAAAGAGATGGAGGACAAGAGCGCGGAGGCTCAGTTCCTCAATCAGCGTCTGCAGAAGGAGGCCAACGACCGGCGTCAGGAACTGCTGCAGGTGATGGTGCCGAAGGTACAGGCGGTTCTGAAGGATCTGATCGAGATCGAGGGCTATGACATGATCATGGAACGTGCCTCGCTCGGCGCCATAGGGTATGTCAATTCCAAGCACGACATCACGCGCCGCGTGACAGAGAAGCTCAACGAGAAGCGCTGAAGGCGATCAAGCTGAGTACGACCGACACTTACACTCTTGCGCAACTGGCGGATCATGTCGGCGGCGAGGTGGTCGGTGACCCCGGAGTAACTCTTCACGGGCTGGGGTCGATTGCGAGTGCTACACCCGGGCAGATCACACATCTGTCCAGCGCCGCGTACAGGGCGGTACTACCCGATACGCGCGCGAGCGCCGTCATCCTCGCCGCAGGCGATGTCGACGGCTGTCCCACCAATGCACTGGTGGTGGACAATGCCTATCTCGCCTTCGCGCGTATTTCGACGCTGTGGCAGAAAATGCCGGAGCTCGAGCAGGGCGTGCATCCGAGCGCGTGCGTTCATTCCAGTGCGATGCTCGGAGAAGGCTGCCGCATCGGGCCGGGCGTGGTGGTCGGCGCCGGGACGACGCTCGGCGAGGGCGTCTGGCTGTATGCCAACGTGAGCGTCGGCGAGGGTTGCACGCTGGGCGATGAAACCATCCTCATGGCGAATTCCACGCTGTACGACGACGTACGCCTCGGCGCACGCTGCATCGTGCACTCGGCAGCAGTTGTGGGCGCTGACGGATTTGGCTACACGCCGGATGAGACCGGGCGCATGCAAACGATTGCCCAGCTCGGCGGCGTGACGGTCGGGGACGATGTGAGTATCGGCGCGGCCTCGACCGTGGACCGGGGAGCGATTGATGACACCGTGATAGAGGACGGGGTCAAAATCGACAATCAGGTGCAGATCGGACACAACTGCAGAATCGGGGCGCACAGCCTGATTTGCGGTTGCGTGGGTCTGGTCGGCAGCACGACCGTCGGACGTCATTGCGTTCTCGGCGGTGGTGTTGGAGTGGCAGGAGACGGACCCTTGACGCTGTGTGATGGCGTGGTGGCGAGTGCCATGACCCATATCACCTCGTCCATAGACACACCGGGGTTCTACTCCGGCGGTACGCTTGTCAATAAGATGAGCCTCTGGAAGCGCAATGCGCTCAGGTTTCAGCAGCTCGATGCGCTGGCAAAGCAGGTCAGGCGTTTGGAATGGCAGCTCGAGCAGCTGTCCGGGCATAGCGCGGCCGAGTGAGCGGCGACATTCCGAACAGGAATCCGCGTGCAAGAAAGAGGACACAATGACGACATGAAGGCCGTAAAGGACATCAACGACCTCTTCGACTACCTGCCGCACCGCTATCCCTTCCTGCTGATCGATCGTATCACGGAGCTTAAGGTGGGTAGCCGGGCGGCCGGTTACAAGAACGTGACCATGAACGAGCCGTTCTTCGAGGGACACTTCCCAGGACACCCCATCATGCCAGGTGTGCTCATTATAGAAGCAATGGCGCAACTGGCTGGGGTGCTCGCCTTCGAGACCAAGAACACACGCCCGAAGGACGGAAGGATTTACTACCTGGCGGGTGCCGACAACGCCCGCTTCAAGCGGCCGGTACTGCCCGGTGACCGGCTCGACATGAGTACGGAAATCATGGTCGACAGGCGTCAGCTGATGAAGTTCGACTGCAAGGCGTTCGTCGATGAAGAGGTGGCCTGCTCCGCCGAGCTGCTGTGCGTGGAACGGAAGATCTGAATATGATCGATGCGCGCGCCATAGTCGATCCGTCGGCAAAGCTTGGTGAGAACGTGAGTATCGGTCCCTGGACCATCATCGGTCCGGACGTGGAGATCGGCGATGGGACGAGCATCGCCTCACATGTGGTGGTGAAGGGGCCGACGCGTATCGGGTGCGACAATTGCGTCTATCAATTCTCGTCCATCGGCGAGGACACTCCGGCGATAGCTTACGGGGGCGAAGCCACGACCCTCGAGATTGGCGACAACAACATATTCCGCGAGGGCGTAACCGTGCACAGGGGCATGGTGCAGGATCGTGGCGAGACTGTTATCGGCAGCAATGGGTTGTTCATGGCATACGTCCACATCGGTCATGACTGCATCGTCGGTGATCACGTCATCATGGCGAACAACGCCTCGGTGTCCGGTCATGTGAAGGTGGGGGATCACGCCAATTTCGGTGGCTATGCGGGTGTGGCCCAGTTTCGTGACGTGGGCGCATATACGCATATCGCGGCTTTCAGCCTGGTGATCAAAGACGTGCCGGCATTTGTCACCGCCGTTGGCAACCCGGCCGCAGCCGTTGGCATGAACATCGAAGGCCTGAAACGGCGAGGTTACGGGAAGGACACCATAGCCGCGCTCCGATCCGCTTATCGCACGGTCTATCGCTCGGGACTCACCGCCAAGGAGGCGTTCTCGGCGCTTGAGGAGGCGGCCGGTGAGCACGCGGAGGTGGCGGTTTTCGCACAGTCGATCGAAGAATCTACTCACGGCATCGTGCGCCCGCGGCGGGGCCAAGGCGGCGGCTGATGACCGCGTTCGGCAGCGCAGGCAATCACGGCTCGGGACCATTGACCATCGGTGTGCTCGCAGGGGAAGCCTCGGGCGACAATCTCGGTGCCGGAATGATGCGTGCATGCAAGGCCAGAAATCCGGACGTGCGTTTCATCGGTGTCGGGGGAGAGGCGATGCAGGCCGAGGGTCTCGAGAGTTTGTTCGACATGGATGTGCTCTCGGTCAACGGCTTCCGCGAGCCGATTCTGAGGTTTCCCGAACTCCTCGGCAGACTTCTCGAACTGCGTCGGGTCATGCTCGCCGAGCGGCCGACCGCGTTCGTCGGAGTGGATTTCAACGTGTTCAATCTGTTGCTCGAGCGGCAATTGAAGAAGCACGGAATACCCACCATTCACTACGTCAGCCCATCGGTCTACGCGTGGCGGCGTGGGCGTGTGAAGCGCATCGGTCGCTCGGCGGATGCTTTGCTCGCGCTCTATCCATTCGAGGCGGCGTTCTACAGCAATACCGAGGTGAGCGTGCACTTCGTCGGCCATCCGCTGGCGGATGCCATAGAGCCGGACGCGGGGAACGACTCGAACCGTGAAGCGGCTCGTCAACGCCTCGGTCTCGCCTCTGGGCGACGTGTGGTCGCACTTCTGCCCGGCAGCCGCGGCAGTGAGCTTGTCAACATGCTGCCGGTGTTTCTCGGGGCTGCAGAGATTCTGGCCGAGGAGGCGCCCACTTCCTTTGTCGTGCCCTGTCCGCGCGCCGTGCTGGTTCCCCAGCTTCGCCAGGCGCTCGACGCGCGGACCGGCCTCGACGTGCTGGTGTATGAAGGCGATGGCAGGGAGGCACTCACCGCAGCGGACGCGGCACTCGTCAAGTCGGGTACCAGTACCCTCGAGGCGATGATGTTGCGCAGGCCCATGGTGGTCAGCTACCGGCTGGGTCCGCTCGCGGCGAAGGTGGCGAGAATGCTGATCAAGACGGAATTCATCGCACTGCCCAACATTCTTGCCGGGAGGGCACTGGTGCCGGAACTGCTTCAGGATGATGCCACTCCGGCGGCGCTTGCTGAGAATTTGCTCGCCGAGCTTTACAAAGCCGAGCACGAGCCCGAGTATCTTGCAGAGTTTCAGCGCCTGCACGCGGCTCTGCGCCAGGATGCGAACGAGCACGCGGCGGAGGCTGTACTCGATACGATTGAGGAGCACGATGGCCGACTTCCCTAGCCCGCATTCTGCATGAGTACAGGGTGGTTCGAAGGGCTGACGGTTCGGGGTCTCACCGCCGGCGTGGACGAGGTGGGGCGGGGACCCCTCGCCGGTCCGGTGGTCGCAGGCGCGGTCGTGCTGGATGCCCGTAAACCCATCGAGGGATTGCGCGATTCGAAACGCCTCACGGCAAAACGCCGGGCGCTGCTTGCCGACAGCATCAAACAGCGCGCACTGGCATGTGCGCTAGGACGCGCAGAAGTAGAAGAGATAGACGAATTGAACATTCTGAGGGCGAGCCACCTGGCGATGCAGCGTGCCGTAACGGCACTCGGCGTGCGGCCGCAGGTGGTGTACGTGGACGGCAACCTGCTACCGCGCTTCGAGATACCGGCGGTGGCTGTGGTCAAGGGAGACGACCGCGTGCCGGAGATCGCTGCCGGATCCATTCTCGCCAAACATGCCCGGGATGAGGAGATGATCGAACTGAGTCACCGTTTCCCCGGCTATGGTCTCGAGCAGCACAAGGGCTATCCAACACGCTCCCATCTTGCCGCGCTCGAGAATCTGGGCCCGAGCCCCGTGCATCGGCGCAGTTTTGCTCCAGTGCGGCTTTGGCAGTCTGCGTCGAGACAACGTACTACGGAACTCGCCCTGTGAGTGCGGCAGCAGAGTTCGTACATCTGCGCACACACAGTGAGTTCTCGATTACCGATGGGTTGATCAAGATGCCGCGACTGGCATCGGCCGTTCGCGCCCGGGGGATGCCGGCGGTCGCTTTGACGGATCGCGGAAATCTGTTTGGTCTGGTGAAGTTTTACGATGCATGCCTTCGCGAGGGGGTGAAGCCGATCGTCGGTGCGGATCTGCGCTACACGGATGAGGATGCATTGGAGTCGCGCCTCACGGCGCTGGCCATGAACAGACAAGGTTACCAGAACCTGATCGCGCTGGTTTCCGCGGCTTACGTCAAGGCGCCCGAGCGCGGTTTGGTGACGCAGAATCAACTCCTAGCCCACGGAGACGGCCTGATTCTGCTCTGCGGCGGCTGTGACAGCGGGTTGGTTCGTCTGCTGGAAAAGGGCGAACTCGCTACGGCGCTCGAACGCGCTCGCTGGTGGGCGCGGCACTTTGATGAGCGCTTCTACCTGGAAGTCCAGCGCACCGGCCGCAATGGCGACGAGGCGCGTTTGCGCGCAACGCTCGAGCTTGCGGGGGAGGCGAGGTTGCCGATCGTGGCGACCAACGAGGTCTGTTTCCTGGAGGCGGACGACTTCGAGGCACACGAGACACGGGTGTGTATACAGGAGAGCCGCACGCTCAACGATCCGCGCCGTGAGCG
>DCWG01000001.1:0-221 GCA_002327525.1 Gammaproteobacteria bacterium UBA2168
GTTCGAGTCTCGCCTTCGGCACCATCTCTCCCGGTGTCGCCGTCACGGCGATACGAGCTTTGAGATCGTGACTTTCATTGGAAACTGGCGCGCGAGTGTTCGGGTGCGACGGCGTACCAAAAACCGTGTGAAATTAGGCCGAAAGTCACGTCTTACAACAGTTGCGCGGGTTCCGGCACCTCACTATAATTCGCGGCCTTGCTGATGCGGGGTGGAGCAGT
>DCWG01000001.1:559-11631 GCA_002327525.1 Gammaproteobacteria bacterium UBA2168
AGCTCGTCGGGCTCATAACCCGAAGGTCGTGGGTTCAAATCCTGCCCCCGCTACCAAAGGAAGAAAGGCCCCGTTGGTTTTTCCAGTTGGGGCTTTTTCATAAGCGCGGTGTGCAACGTCCGCCGCGCACCCTCCTGAAGGTGGCTTGCCGCGTTCGGCTGGTCGCTCATTCGTGCGCCTTGCTTCGTGAAGGCTGGCTTCGCGGCAGCGGGTGCAAATATCAGATAGTGGGCGTAGGCGGGCACGACCCCGCATTTCGTGTTGGTGGGGCCGACGCAACCTGCCACTTTTTGCGGCAGGAGAATCGAGAAAGGATCAAGCCAGCGGATACAGGAGTATCGAAAGGAAAACGTGAATCGGACCGAACGGCAGATTGATAGCCTTGTCCAACCGACAATCGAGGCGCTCGGGTGCTCGGTGTGGGGGGTGGAGTATCTGTCGCAGGGCAGGCATTCGAGGCTCAGGATCTATATCGACAAACCGGACGGGGTGTCTGTGGATGACTGCGCCGAGATCAGCCGGCAGGTCGGGCACGTTCTCGATGTCGAGGACGTCATCCGGCAGGAATACACGCTCGAAGTGTCCTCTCCCGGATTCGACCGGATATTGTTCAACGAACGGCAATTCCAGGACAACGTCGGAGAAACGGTGGATGTGAGACTCAATTTTCCTTTCGAGGGCAGAAAGCACTTCGTCGGTGTACTCACCGCGGTGGAGCAATCGGAGGCGCATGTACAGATCGAGAACGACGAGTACCTGCTGCCGCTTGAAAACGTACAGCGGGCGCGTGTTGTCCCGCGGTTTGATTGAAGGTTGAGCCGGTTCGACGGCTGGATGAGATACTAGAAGGGATACGTAAGCTGAAGAGACAAAAGGCATGACGAAAGAAATTCTCATGGTCGTGGAGTCGGTATCGCATGAGAAGGGCGTACCGGAGGACGTCATTTTTGGCGCGATAGAAAGTGCGCTGGCCACGGCAACCAAGAAGCGTTACGACGAAGACGCCGAGTTTCGCGTTGCCATCGATCGTGAATCCGGCGAGTACGACACCTTTCGAACCTGGGTCGTGGTTCAGGATCTCGAAGAGGAAGAGGATCCCAATCCGGCGGCACAGATCGAGATCGACGAGGCCAAACAGCGCGACTCGGCGCTGGAAGTCGGAGACTTCATCGAAGAGCCAGTGGAGTCGGTGGAGTTTGGCCGCATCGCTGCGCAGACCGCCAAGCAGGTGATCGTGCAAAAAGTGCGCGAGGCTGAGCGTGCGCAAGTGGTGGATGAGTATCTGCCAAGAGTCAGCGAGCTGGTCAGCGGTACGGTGAAAAAACTCGGCCGCGAGAGTGTCATTGTCGATCTTGGTAACAATGCGGAAGGACTGCTTGGCCGCGACGGCCTCATCCCGCGCGAGACATTTCGTGTCGGTGACCGGCTGCGTGCGCTGCTGCTCGAGGTGAACCCGGAGAATAGGGGACCGCAGCTCATTCTGACGCGCACCTCATCGGCGATGCTCGTTGAGCTGTTTAAGATCGAAGTGCCTGAGATTTCGGAAGACGTCATCGAGATCCGGGGGGCGGCGCGAGATCCGGGCTCACGGGCAAAAATCGCGGTGCGGACCAATGACGGCCGTATCGATCCGGTGGGTGCCTGTGTCGGTATGCGCGGCTCACGTGTGCAGGCGGTATCTGGTGAGCTTGCCGGGGAACGTATTGACATCGTCCCCTGGGACGACAATCCGGCGCAACTGGTGATCAACGCAATGGCGCCGGCCGAGGTGGCGTCGATCATCCTCGATGAAGAAACGCATGCGATGGATGTGGCGGTGACCGAGGACAACCTGGCGCAGGCCATCGGCCGTGGCGGCCAGAATGTGCGCTTGGCGAGCGACCTCACGGGCTGGAAGCTCAACATCATGACCGAGGAAGATGCCGCGGAGAAGCAGGAAGAGGAAGCCTGTAAATATATGGATGAGTTTAAGGAAGCGCTGATGGTCGACGAGGACGTGGCCATGGCGTTGGTGGAGGAGGGATTCACCTCCCTCGACGAGATCGCCTACGTCCCCGTCGAGGAGATGACGGCCATCGAAGGCTTCGACGAGGAGATCGTTGAAGAGCTCAGAAACCGGGCGAAGGATGCGTTGCTGACCAAAGCCATCGCCAGCGAGGAGCTTCTCGGCGACAAAAAGCCGGAAGACGATTTGCTTAATATGGATGGTATGGAGCGCAATCTGGCGTTCCGGCTTGCCAGCCACGATGTGGTGAGTATGGAAGATCTGGCGGAACTCTCTACCGGCGAGCTGCTCGAGATTGCCGAAGATCTGGAGGAGAGTGTGGCTCAGGAGCTGATCATGACGGCCCGGGCGCCCTGGTTCGAAGAAGAAGAGAGCGCCTCCGAGGCGGACGCGTCCGAATCGGTGGGTTCCTGAGGACCGGCGACTAACGCAATGCGACGGAGAACCGCATGTCGGATGTAACGGTAAGACAGCTAGCAAAAACGGTGGGAGTGCCGGTAGAGCGCCTGCTCAAGCAGATGCGGGATGCCGGGCTGTCGCACGAATCGGATGGTGACGCTGTATCCGATGACGAGCGACAGAGGCTGCTAGCCCACCTGAAACGTTCGCATGGAACCGCCGAATCCGGCCCGAAGAAGATCACACTCAAGCGCAAATCCGTCGGTACGCTGAAGACCGGGCAGGGGCGTGCGGGGCGCACGGGGCGCACGGGGCGCACCGTCAATATCGAGGTGCGCGCTAAGAAGACCTACGTGAAGCGCGCCGATATCGAACCCGAAGCTGTGGCCAAACCTCAGCCCGAGGCGCCTCGTCCGCCATCGCAGGCGGAGCTCGAAGCACAGCGCATCCGCGACGAGGAGACCAAGCGCAAGGAGGCCCAGGAGGAAACCCGTCGCGTGGCGGCGGAGAAGAAGGCCGAAGAAGAGCGCAGGAAAGAGGAAGAACGACTGGCCGCGGAAGCGGCGGAACAGCAGGTGGCCAAGGAAGCCGTTGAAGAAACAGCTCCAGAGCCTGCGACTCCGAGAGAGGATGTCGAAGCCAAGGTGGTGGAGGCCACCGTGGAAGCACAGGTGCAGGCACAAGCCTCGGAAAAAGGTGGGAAGCGCGCCAAGGGCAAGGAGCGCGAGCGCAAGGGCGATGGCGGCGGCAAGGCCCGGGGACGTCGGGAACTGACATTGAAATCGGAACGTCGCGGCCGCCGCAGAACACATCACAAGCCGATCCACGTCGAACAGCAAGGTGGCGAGTTCAAACCCACTGAGTTCATCGCGCGCGATGTGGAGATCGGCGAAGTCATAACCGTGGGCGATCTGGCTGGACGGATGACCGTGAAGGCCGGTGAGGTCATCAAGACCCTCATGGGTCTCGGTATCATGGCGACCATCAATCAGGCAATCGACCAGGACACGGCGGTGCTCGTCGTCGAGGAGATGGGACACAGGCCTAAGGCCGTTCGTGAGGATGCCATCGAGGAACAGCTGGAGAAGTCACTCGAAATAGAAGGCGAGGGTGAGCCACGTGCTCCGGTCGTCACGGTGATGGGCCATGTCGACCACGGCAAGACCTCACTTCTCGACCACATACGCAACACGCGTGTGACCAGCGGTGAGGCCGGTGGCATTACGCAGCACATCGGCGCTTATTCGGTAAACACGGATCATGGCCCTGTCAGCTTCATCGATACTCCAGGCCACGCCGCCTTCACCGCCATGCGGGCTCGTGGTGCGAAAGTGACGGATATCGTGGTACTGGTGGTGGCAGCGGATGATGGGGTGATGCCCCAGACGGAAGAAGCCATTCAGCACGCAAGAGCCGCGGAAGTGCCGCTGGTGGTGGCGATCAATAAGATGGATCTAGAAAGTGCCGACCCCGAGCGCGTGACCTCGGAACTGGCCGCCAAGGATGTGGTGCCGGAGGACTGGGGCGGCGATACGCAGTTCATCAAGGTGTCCGCCATAACGGGTGACGGCATCGATGAGTTATTGGAAGCGATACTGCTGCAGGCCGACCTGCTGGAACTGAAAGCGGTGGGCAACGCCCCTGGACGTGGCGTTGTGGTGGAATCGCGCCTCGATCGCGGCCGCGGCCCGGTGGCCACGATGCTGGTACAAAACGGCACGTTGAAGCAGGGGGATGTGATTATCGCCGGCGAATATCACGGCCGGGTACGCGCCATGATCGGCGACAAGGGCGATGCCATTGAAAATGCCGGTCCATCCGCACCGGTGGAACTGCTGGGATTGAATGGCACCCCGGCCGCGGGCGACGACTTCTCAGTGGTCACCGACGAGCGTTCGGCCAGGGATCTCGCAGAATTTCGGCGCGACAGGTCCACCGAGCATCGACAGGTGGTGCAACAGGCGGCCAAGATCGAAAACATGTTCGCGAATCTTGGTGAAGGCCAGAAGCGCGTGCTGAAGATGGTGCTGAAAGCGGATGTACGCGGCAGCCTGGAGGCGATCATGCAGGCGCTCAACGAGATGGGTAACGAGGAGGTGGCTGTGAACATCCTCGGCTCCGGCGTCGGTGGCATCACCGGCACTGACGCCAACATGGCGCTGACCTACGGCGCCGCGGTGTTCGGTTTCAACGTGCGTGCCGACAACTCGGCGAAGACCATCATCGAACACGAAGGTATTGACCTGCGCTACTACGGCGTGATCTACGAGCTGCTCGACGATGTGAAGCAGGTACTTTCCGGCATGCTGGCGCCCGAGGTCCGGGAGGAGATCGTGGGCACCGCGGAAGTTCGCGATGTGTTCCGCTCACCGCGCTACGGCGATATCGCCGGCTGCATGGTCGTGGAGGGTACGGTGTTCAGGAACAAGCCCATCAGGGTGCTGCGAGACGACGTGGTGATCTACGAGGGTGAGCTCGAGTCGTTGCGCCGCTTCAAGGACGACGTCAATAACGTACGCGCGGGGACGGAGTGTGGCATTGGCGTACGCAACTACAACGACGTACGCGCAGGCGACAAGATCGAAGTGTTCGATACCAAAGAGGTTGCGAGGGAGCTTTGACGGCCGTGGCCCACGAATACGGACGCGACCTTCGCATAGCGGACTTCATCCGCGACGAGGTGGCTTCCATCATTCAGTGCCAGATGCGAGATCCCAGGGTCGGCATGCTGAGCGTGAACGACGTGCGCGTCAGCAAGGACCTGTCGTACGCGGACATCTACGTGTCGTCCTTCGATGCGCAGAACGCCGAGCAACGAGAGGAGTTGCTACAGGTGCTGAACAAGGCGGCCGGATTCGTGCGTTCGGAGCTCGCCCGACGCCACAGCATGCGCACGACGCCGAAACCACGCTTTCACTACGATGAATTGGTCGAATCCGGGCCAAGGCTTGAGCGTCTCATCGAAGATGCGGTACGCGCGGACGAAGTGCGCCACGATTCGGAAGAGGACGATGGCTAGGCGCCGCCGCGGTAGACCGGTCAACGGTGTCATCGTTGTGGACAAGCCTCGGGGCATGAGTTCCAACGACGCCGTGCAGAAGGCAAAGCGCCTGTTTAATGCACAGAAGGTGGGCCATACAGGCGCACTGGATCCATTAGCAACCGGCGTGCTGCCGTTGTGCTTCGGTGAGGCGACCAAGTTTTCGCAGTACCTGCTTGATTCGGACAAGAAATACTGGGTACGTATCATGCTCGGGGTAGCCACGAACAGTGGTGATGCGGACGGTCAGGTGATCGAGGAACGACCGGCCGGCAATGTCACCGGGAAGGATATCGAGAAGGCGCTTTGTTTCTTTCGCGGTGAGATCGACCAGGTGCCGTCGATGTTTTCCGCCGTGAAACACAAGGGTCAGCCCCTGTACAAGCTGGCGCGCCAGGGAATCGAAATCGAACGCGAGGCACGTCGCGTCAACATCTATTCGAACGAGCTGGTCGCCTTTGAAGGCGATCGATTGGAACTGGAAATTCACTGCAGCAAGGGTACGTACATTCGCACCATAGCGGAGGAACTCGGCGAGATGCTTGGTTGCGGCGCACACGTTATCGCACTCCGGCGTCGGCAGGCGGGACCGTACACGGAGGAAGATCTGGTGACTTTCGAATTGCTCGAAGTTCGCTGCGAGGCGCGCACCGCGGACGAACTGCTGCAACCGATTTCGAGCGCGGTCAGGGAATGGCCCGAGGTGCGGCTTTCGGACAACACTGCTTATTACCTGCGCCAGGGGCAACCCGTGATCGTGCCGCACGCGCCCACTAGTGGGTGCGTGCGTCTCTCGGAAGTATTGGATGGCGACGCCGTGCGTTTTCTTGGCGTTGGACAAATTTTGGATGACGGACGAGTCGCACCAAAGCGCCTCGTCGTTGAGGCTTGAGCCACTGTAAATATGCGTGGTGCGCCCGAGCCTTTTTTAACTAAAGCATATTAGGAGAAATACATGGCGCTCAATGCCGAAACCAAAGCAGACATCATCAAGGAGTATCAGACGCAGGAGGGCGACACAGGGTCGCCGGAGGTGCAGGTTGCGTTGCTTACGCACAACATCAATACCCTCCAGAATCATTTTCAGGCGCATGCCAAGGATCACCATTCCAGACGCGGGTTGATCCGGATGGTGAACCAGCGCCGTAAGTTGCTCGACTACCTGCGTGACAAGGATGTCGGGCGTTATCAGGAACTCATCAAGCGATTGAATCTGCGTCGTTAGTAATAAACACAGACGCAAACCCAACCGGCCGAAATGCCGGTTGTTCGCCACTTTCGGCGAACACGCCCTCCGCGATTGGCGGAGGACGCGGGGCAGACCGGCAGTTCGGCTGCCCTTCAGTCAATAGGAGAATATATTTTGAATCCAGTTATCAAGGAATTTAAGTTTGGCGACCAGACGGTCACCATAGAAACCGGCCGCATTGCCAGACAAGCGAGTGGTGCTGCGCTGGTTACCATCGGCAACACAGTTGTGTTGACGACGGTGGTTGGGGCCAAATCGGCTCGGCCCGGGCAGGGTTTTTTCCCGCTCACAGTAAACTATCAGGAAAAAACCTACGCAGCCGGCAAGATCCCAGGCGGCTTTTTTCGCCGTGAAGGACGGCCGAGCGAGAAAGAGACTCTGACGTGTCGTCTGATCGATCGACCGATCAGGCCGCTGTTTCCCAAGGGCTTCATGAACGAGGTGCAGGTGATCCCCACGGTCATGTCCGCGGACAATGACCAGGACCCCGATATTGCTGCGATGATCGGCACATCCGCCGCCCTTGCGATATCCGGTATCCCGTTCAGCGGTCCCATCGGTGCCGCGCGCGTCGGCTACAAGGATGGCAACTACATGCTGAATCCCGGCTATGCGGCACTCGAAGAGTCGATGCTGAACATGGTGGTTGCAGGCACCGAGTCCGCCGTTCTCATGGTGGAATCGGAAGCCAAGGAACTGACCGAAGACGAAATGCTAGGCGCGGTTCTATTTGCCCACCAGGAAATGCAGGGCGTAATTCAGGCGGTGAAGGAGCTGGCTGCCGAGGCCGGTAAGCCTGCCTGGGACTGGGCGCCGGAAGAAACCGATCAGACGCTGCTCGACGCGGTTTGTAATGCCGTTACGACTGATCTCGGGGAAGCGTATCGCATCACCGACAAGCTGGAACGTCAGAATCGTGTCGGTGAACTGCGCAAACGCACCGTCGAGGCACTGTCCTCTGGCGACGATGCGCAGTACGCGGGAGATGACGTCGCCGACATGTTTGCCAAGGTCGAGAAAAACCTCGTGCGCGATCGTGTACTCAACGGAGAACCGAGAATCGACGGCCGAGATCTGCGTACCGTTCGCCCGATCAAGGTGGAAGTGGGAGTGTTGCCCAAGACGCACGGCTCTGCGTTGTTCACGCGCGGTGAAACGCAGGCGATCGTCACTGCTACGCTCGGCACCCTGCGGGATGCGGCCCTCATCGACGCACTGGAAGGTACTTACAAAGACCAGTTCATGCTGCACTACAACTTCCCGCCCTACTCGGTCGGCGAAGCCAGCTTCATGGGTGGTCCGAAGCGTCGCGAGATAGGTCACGGGCGGCTAGCACGGCGCGGGATCGCAACGTGCCTGCCGAACCCGGACGATTTTCCGTACACGCTGCGTGTGGTCTCCGAGATCACCGAATCCAATGGCTCGAGTTCCATGGCGTCAGTGTGCGGGTCTTCACTCGCGTTGATGGATGCGGGGGTACCGATGAAGGCGCCCATCGCAGGAGTTGCCATGGGGCTGGTGAAGGAAGGCAACAAGTACGCCGTACTCACCGACATTCTCGGCGACGAGGATCATCTCGGAGATATGGATTTCAAGGTGGCTGGCACCGCCAATGGCGTAACGGCCTTGCAGATGGACATCAAGATCGATGGCATCACCGACGAAATCATGGAACAGGCGCTGGAGCAGGCCAATGAGGCCCGGCTGCACATCCTCGGCGAGATGAACAAGGTGATCGATAAGTCGCGGGATCAGATTTCCGAGAACGCCCCGGCAATGGTTGTCATCAACGTTCACCCAGACAAAATTCGCGACATCATCGGTAAGGGTGGTGCGACCATTCGTTCCATCGTCGAGGAGACTGGCGCCGAGGTAGATATCGAGGACGATGGCAGCGTGCGCATCTATGCGGCCGATGGTGCCGCGAAGGATGCCGCGGTGGCTCGCATCGAGGAGATCACCGCGGAAGCGGAAGTAGGCCGAATCTACAATGGCAAGGTAGAGCGCATCGTCGATTTCGGCGCATTCGTAAACATCCTGCCTGGCAAGGACGGCCTGTTGCACATCTCACAAATCGCGCAGGAGCGCGTCGAGAACGTCACCGACTACCTAAAGGAAGGTCAGATGGTGGATGTGGTGGTGCTCGATGTAGATCAGCGCGGGCGGATCAAGCTCAGCATGAAGGAAGTGGAAAACTACCGCGAGAGCGCGTAGCCGCCAGATTCTTCGTTCCGATACAAAATGGCGCCCGATGTGGCGCCGTTTTAGTTCCTGACGGCCTATTCGAGGAACAGGCGGCGCTGTTCACCGTGGGGATCAGACTGTGCCTGGGGTTCGAGATCGAACAGCATGACCATGCGGTCTTCGGTCGTATACGCGGGCCAGTCTGGTAGCAGTGCGTTGTTGGGATCACCAGTGCGCGCGAAAGCGAGCCAGGCCTCCGACATGAGATCGGCGATGCGTTGCTGGTCCTCGCCGACACCCGACATCGACGCCGACTTGGCGACGTTGTCGAATACCATGCCGATTTCGAGTGCGTGTGGTGCGCGCCACTTGCCACCATCGACAGGTGTGTCCCAGTTCAACATGTAGAAGAACGCAGGCGCACCTCCCTGCTCCGCCTTGCGGTCGGCCAGCTGATGACTGCGGTTGAGAAAACCGGCGTCGGTGGCGGCGGTAAACAGCAGATCGGCAGGCGAGTATTCGGGCCGGATACGCCGGTAGCCGGCTATGACTTCGCCAACGTCCACGTCCTTGCGGCCGAGTGAGGCGGTCATGGCTGACGGAAGCCGCTCCCAGTCGAGTTCGAACGTTGCCGGATTGCGCGCGCCGATGAACAGAGAAGTCTCCGTACGCGTGGTGCCGATCATCATAGGAATGTCAGCTGCCCGTGGTGTTGCATCCGGCACGAAGGGGTGGCGAGCGAAGTGCTTATCATCGAGTACCGCCCGCACACCAAGTCTGATGCCAGCCGCGTTGACCTGCTCGTAGGCGGTGAGTATCTCGGCAGCGGGCAGGGTGAGGAGCTGATCGACCGTGTCCGCAGTGAGGCTGAGTGTTGCCAGCAGCGCAGCTGCACCCTCAGCAGCCTCTTGCTTCTCAATGAACTCGAGGCCGGGCCCACTCTGTACCACGGCTTTGTGCACTAGACCCGAAGCCGCTTCCATGGCCATGAGGGCGCTGACTTTCACGCCGCCGCCGGATTCACCGAAGATGGTCACGTTACCCGGATCTCCGCCGAACTCGGCAATGTTGTCACGCACCCATTCGAGTGCGAGTACCATGTCGAGAATTCCGGCGTTTCCGGAATCAGCGAAGCGGGCGCCGTATTCGCCGAGATAAGTGTATCCGAACACGTTTAGACGATGGTTGACGGTGACCACGACCACGTCACCGCGGTTGGCGAGTCGGACCCCATCGTAGGCGTTACTACTGCCGGAGCCGCGCGTGAGCCCGCCCCCGTGAAACCAGACCATAACCGGGCGTTTGCCGTCGTCCGACAGGGCTGGGGTCCAGACATTCAGGAACAGGCAGTCTTCGCTCAGGTCAGGCTTCGGGACCGTTGCCCAGGATTCGAAGAGTCCGCCGGCGGTACCCTCGGGATATGGGATCTGTACGGCGGATGCGCCAAATTCGAGAGCATCGGTGACATCGCTCCACGGCTCGGGTGACTGTGGGGCTGCAAACCGGGTGGTAGCCGTGTCCTTGCCATAGCGCACGCCCTTGAACACGAGGATGTCGTTTTCGATGAATCCTCGCACGCTGCCCATCGTGGTTCGTGCGATCGGCGCCTCGGGGCGCGGGGATTTCGGAGCAGGAGCCTCGGGGGCGGGGCTGCAGGCGAGCACCGTCAGCAGGATCAATACCCCCAGTAACGTAGCTCTACTTCGTTGCCACATCGTCCGTTCCTCTCATCGTCACTAGTATAGCCCAGAATAGAGTTGTTTTCGGTGCAATTATTGATCGAGATCAGAACACTTGCGGGTGGTAACCACGGCAATGAGCCAAGGCTGTTCGCGGGAGAGGTAGCAATTGAAAATCGTGTACACGAGCGGAAACCAGGTCTGGCGTATGCTCATGGCGCTTGGTGTCATCCTGTATGCTGCGACGCTTCAGGCACAGCCTGATTTGCAGCAGCGCGAGGCACTCTACGAGCGACAGTGCGCGGCGTGTCACGGTGAACAGGGTGATGGCAGGGAGCGCGATCGCGCTGGCCGAAAATCGGTTTCAGAGTGGATGGAGTTGCGGCTTGAGTAGCGCAGCCCGCCGCCTGGGGCAGTCCTTCATCCTGGTGTGTACGCTGATCATTGGTGTGCATGACGCGCATGCCCTATCACCCGCAAACGCAAGGCAGGATTGCACGCTGGCATCAGAGGCTG
>DCWG01000069.1:0-403 GCA_002327525.1 Gammaproteobacteria bacterium UBA2168
CCATCGCGCTGGCGGAGCGGGGCCGTGTGGTACCGGTGGCGTTTAACCGCAAGGAGGCCAAAGACCACGGTGAGGAGGGTGTGTTCGTCGGCGCGGAGGTGACTGGACGGGTGCTTCTGGTCGATGATGTGCTGACTGCAGGCACGGCGGTGCGTGAAGCGGCCGCACTGGTCACGAAAGCGGGCGCGGTGGTAAGCGGCGTTCTGATAGCGCTCGATCGCAGGGAGAAGACCGATTCCGGCGAGAGCGCCGTCACCGCACTATCGGCGGAATTGAGCACACCGATTGACAGTGTGGCCAACCTCGAGGATGTGATCGAATACCTTGACCGCATCAGTGCCGCGGACAAAGATCAGATCCTTCTCACCGAGGCAGTTCATGCCTATCGGCGGGAGTACTGCGT
>DCWG01000069.1:725-57004 GCA_002327525.1 Gammaproteobacteria bacterium UBA2168
AGTACTGCGTTACACGGGAATGAGCGAGTAAGTGGGAACCAGGCGTATTTGGATGTTGGTGGGTTGTGCCGCACTGTTGGGTGCGGTTGCGTCCACGCATGCACAAAAACTCTACCGTTATCAGGATGAGAGCGGCGAGACGCACGTCTCCCAGAGCATTCCGCCAAAAATGGTCCAATTGGGTTATGAGGTGCTCGACGGCGTATCCATGAGAGTAATCGAGGTTCAGCCACCGGTGCTCAGCAGCGAAGAATATGCAGCGTCCAGAAGGCAGGAGCAGATGCTCGTGTCGTGCAGGAACCGCATGAAGAGAGTGCGGACGCTGTACAGGAGCGATTCGGATATCGATCACGCCCTCACCCAAGCGCACGAATCCATCGATAACCGCATTGCCAACGCCAATGCTGCGATCCTGCAGCTCGAAGGCCAGCTACGAGGATTGCAGACCCGGGCGGCGAACCTGGAGCGCGGCGGTGTCGAAACGCCGGAAGCGTTGCTGAGCAACATCCAGCGGGCGCAGGGAGAAATCGTGTCACTCGGCCGCGAGATCGAGCAGCGCGAACAGGAAAAGGCCCTCGCCAGCACACGCTTTGAAGATGATCGCGTTTACCTGCGTGCCAAGAACTGTCAAATACTCGTGGAGGCAAACCTACGAAGCGGTGCTCAGGAAAACACCGCGATCTCCAAAGCGCCCCACTGATCATCGAAAGCTGCCGTCGGTGCGGTGCGAAACTCGGAGCGAACAAACTGTGTAATGCGGCCCTCCGCATAAGCTGCCAACAGGTTGGCGGCGACTCCGGCCGTGAGCCGGGCTGATGCGACACGATCCGGGTCTTCGCGCAGCACCTGGCGCAATTGTGTTTCCAGTCGATCGAACAACTGCCGGATTCGCCCTCGCAAGTGGTCGTTTTCGCCAAGCAGCGCATCGCCGGTCAGAAGGCGGGCGAACCCGGGATTGCGTTCAGCGAACGTCAGAAGGACCCGCAAGATCTGACGGCAGCGATCACGGGGCGCGGCGGATTCGCTCAGAATCAGGTTGACGCGGGGAAACAGGCTTTCCTCGGCAAACGCGATCAGCGCTTCGATCATCTTCGCTTTACTTGGAAAGTGCCTGTACAGCGCCGCTTCTGAAACACCCACCTCACGGGCGAGCCTCGCGGTGGTAATGCGCTCGCCAGGCTGTGTTTCCAGCATGTAGACGAAGGCCTCGAGGATCTCCTGTCGACGATTGGGCTTACCTGGCATCGGTCATCAGCTATGCGTGCGTGATCTTCGTGCCGATGCCGGAATCGGTGAAGATCTCCAGCAGTAGGGCGTGCGGCACGGTTCCGTCAATGATCTGCGCACTTGCGACGCCGGCACCTACTGCGTCCAGTGCGCACTGCACCTTGGGCAGCATGCCTTCGGAAATGACGCCGTCCCTGACAAGCTGTTGCACGTCGGTATCCGTGAGGTCAGTCAGCGTATTGCCCTCAGCATCGAGGACGCCGGGCGTGTTGGTCAACAGCACCAGTTTCTCGGCGGTGAGCGCGCGGGCGACATGCCCGGCTACGAGGTCGGCGTTGATGTTGTACGAGGAACCGTCCGCACCCACGCCAATGGGAGCAATCACCGGGACGAAATCCGACTCGATGAAGGTGTCCAGTACGTGGCGGTTGACGTGTGTGACTTCGCCTACGTGACCGATGTCGATTATCTCGGGTGCCTCCAGCTCGGGCCCGGGTCGTGTCAGGGTCAATTTCTCTGCCTCGAGCAGGTTGCCATCTTTGCCGGTGACGCCGATGGCACGACCGCCATGATGGTTCAGCATGGTGACTATGTCCTGGTTGACCAGTCCTCCGAGCACCATCTCCACGACATCCATGGTTGCAGCGTCCGTGACACGCATGCCGTCGACGAAGCGAGTGGGAATCGACAGTTTATCGAGCAGGGCGCCGATCTGCGGGCCCCCTCCATGCACGACGATGGGATTGAAGCCGACCAGTTTCATCAACACCACATCGCGCGCAAAAGTGTTCTTGAGTTCGCCATCCGCCATCGCGTTGCCGCCGTACTTGATCACGACCGTGGATCCGTGGAAGCGTTGGATATAGGGCAGCGCCTCGGTGAGAACGCTGGCGATCTCTCGTGCCCGTGTCTGGTCCATGGCCTGCGTCCTCACTTACGCGGTGCCGAAGGTGAGAGCTGGGTCGATCGCCGCGAGCTGCCTTCGAAACAGGTTGGCGATGCGATCTAGAGGCTCCTGGGCATCGGCTTCGAAGCGTAGCACCAGGACCGGAGAGGTGTTCGACGGTCTGATGAGACCCCAGCCGTCCGCGTAGTCTACCCGTATGCCGTCGATGTCTGTGAGCGTCCCGTCGCCAAAATCGCCCCCGGCCCTGAGCTGTTCCATGATTTCGAACTTTGCACTTTCTGTGGTGTGTATCTTGATCTCCGGCGTGGTGAACGTCACTGGAAACTGGCTGAACACCTCCGAGACACTGCGATCTTCGGTTCCGAGAATCTCCAGCAGTCGGGCTGCCGAATAGATGGCGTCGTCGAACCCATACCAGCGCTCGCCAAAGCAGATGTGTCCACTGAATTCACCCGCGAGCAGGGCACCGGTTTCCTTTATCTTGGCCTTGATGTGAGAGTGGCCGGTCTTCCACATGATAGGGTGCCCGCCCAGATCGCTGACTAGGGTGTTCAGGTGCCGGCTGCACTTCACATCGTAGATTATGTCGGATCCCGGATTGCGTCCCACCACATCCTGGGCAAACAGCATCAGCAACTTGTCGGGCCAGATAATGTCACCGGTGTCGGTGACTACTCCCAACCGATCACCATCGCCGTCGAACGCAAGTCCAATGTCCGCGTTTTCGGCCTGCACCACGGTGATGAGATCTTCCAGGTTCTTTGGCTCGGCCGGATCCGGGTGGTGGTTGGGGAAGTTGCCATCCACGGTGCAGTACAGCGGAATGACTTCGCAGCCCATGTCCTCGATCAGACGGGGTGCCACGGATGCGGCCACCCCGTTTCCGCAGTCGACGACCACCTTCATCCGCTGCGCCGCCGCAACGTCTTCGAGGATACGGTCGAGATACGGTTCTATCATGTCCCCGGTCTCAAGGTTGCCGCTGCCTTCGGAGAGGTTGTTCTCTCGAATCCGGATCTTGAGCCCCTGAATACGATCTTCTGCCAGCGTTGTGCCGGCGATCACCATTTTCAGACCATTGTACTCGGGTGGGTTGTGGCTGCCGGTGATCATGATCCCGGTGCCGGTGTTGAGGTCGTGGGTCGCGAAGTACAGCAGCGGTGTTGGAACCTCTCCGATATCGACGACATCCATTCCGCCTTCGTTCAATCCGCACGCCAGAGATTCCTTGAGTGGGGCGCTCGACAGGCGGCCGTCCCCGCCGACCACGGCGCGGCTCTGGCCATGCTCCAGCGCCTCCGCGGCAAAAGCACGGCCGATCCAGTACACCACGTCCTCGCCGAGGTTCTGCTCTACGATACCCCGTATGTCGTAGGCTCTGAAGATCTCATCATCTACCTCGAAGGCCGGAGCTTGTGCTTCTTCGTCCACTTCGATGCCGAAGTTCTTGCTTTGATCCCTTGCGATGTTGACCTCCAGAAAGCCGTCTTTTGCCTTATCCGCATCGTCACCCTCATCGGCGGCGTGCGCGGACGCAGCGTCGGAGGCGGGATCCGAGGCGAGTTTTACCGTGCCGAATCGCGAGATTCCCACCGCTGCTTCATGAAAATGCGGAAAGTAGTACGCATCGAGGGTCGCCGCCTTCCTACGCAACAGGCGCGTTGCGTGCTTGCCGAAAGTGGCGATGTCGTCGTCCACCTTGCGCCGGTGTCTCGAAAATGCCAGCAGAGCGCCGCATACAAGTATGCCGAAAGAGAGCGCCAGCGGTCCTGCCAGGGAGGTGCCGGTGGCGACGGGTTGAAGCACCGTCGGCGCTGGATCGAAGAAGAGCTTCCAGTGTGGCACCGCCAGCCCTTCGCTGAGGCGAGCGGTTTTGACACCTTGCGTACCGAAACGCATCACGATGTAGCGCTGTCCGGACTGTTCTGTGGTCTGCTCGATCAGCACTTCGCCCGTGGTGAGGTCGAAACTCTGCAGCGGGTCGAAAAAATAACGGGTAGAGAAAACCAGATACACCACACCGAGGACTGTGCCGTCGTGGACGACGGGCGCTGCAATAGCGGCCTGGCCTGGTTCACTCAGTGACATCTCGGGACCGACAACGGGTGCTTCGAGCGCGCGCTTGATCATGTTGAGCCCCGCGTACGAAATTGGCACCTCATGATCGAGGTCCACACGCGCCTCTCCGCGGGGTACGATCGCGACCCGTTTCGCGTAGGGCACAGAACCTGCCAACAACTCCTCAATACGTGCAAACGCGGCCTCCCGCGCATCACCTCGCTCGCTGAATGCAGCCGCGACCGCGGGGACGGCGGCAAGTCCTTTCACGGCGGTACTGAGATCCAGGATCCGGGTATTGAAGAAACCTGCATAGGTCGATTGGAGTGCGTTCAACTGTCGCTCAAGATGCTGGTCGCCAGCCTGGACGATCAGCTGCCACCAGATGATGAGGAAGGCGACCGCAAGACCGAATGAGGCGATCCCGATGGCAATGGCCGCGTGCAGCCAGCTGATGTCCAAAGAGAAGCGCCTGGCGGTTGGCGGGAGAATAGGTTGTTCGGCGTCGGCGCTGGTCAATGCGTTCGTCTGCTGCTGCTGGCGGCGGTGCCTATGTTACCGCGAGATGCCGCTTCATCTGAACAGGGTCAGCCAACGGCAGACGGTCATGACGGGACACATACGAGATCATGTCGGGCCCAGCGCCCCTGGTGGTACCGTCAAGCGCATGCCGAACACACTCATCAGTTGTTCGAGCAGTTGGCGTGACAGCGCCTCTTTACCCTGAAAGGGAAGAGTGACCTCGCCCTGCTCCCAGATTAAGGTCGCGGAGTTGTAGTCGCTGTTGAAACCGATTTGCGCTTTGGAGACGTCGTTGACCACGATGGCATCCAGGCCTTTGCACTGGCGTTTTTGCCGCGCATGCTCTTCAGCCAGCTCTGTTTCCGCGGCAAAGCCAACGATCAGCGGACGCTCGGGTAGTGCAGCCACTGATGCGATGATGTCCGGATTTTCCGTTAGGATCAGTGTGTGGTCGGCTGCATCGCCTTGCTTTTTGATCTTCTGATCGGCGGCGGCGGCTGGGCGGTAGTCGGCCACGGCGGCAACGCCGATGAATATGTCCTGCCCCGCGATGTTTTCATGTACTCGATCATGCATGTCCCTGGCGGATTGCACATCGATGCGAGTGACCCCGACGGGCGTATCGAGTCTCGTGGGGCCTGAAACCAGAGTGACCTCCGCGCCCATTGCGGCGGCGCACTCCGCGATGGCATAGCCCTGCTTGCCGGAACTGTGATTGGAGATGTAGCGCACCGGGTCGATGGCCTCGACCGTGGGTCCGGCCGTGATCAACACGTTGAGACCGAGCAGAATCTGCTCGGTCTCCGTGGGTGTGGCAGAAGGCGCGGAAATGGCCGCGAGGATAGCTTCGGGTTCCACCATGCGCCCGGGACCGGTGTCGCCACATGCCTGCTCGCCTTCATCCGGCCCTAACAGCAGGACTCCGTCACTGACCAGGCGCTGCCGATTGCGCTGCACGGCCGGATGCCGCCACATGCCCTGGTTCATGGCGGGTGCCAGCCAGAGCGGCGCGGGGGTAGCCAGGCACAGGGTAGTGAGCAGGTCATCGGCGCGTCCGCCGGCCAGGCGCGCCATGACGTCGGCCGTTGCGGGTGCGACGAGAACCAGATCGGCCCAGCGCGCGAGTTCGATATGGCCCATTGCCGCCTCGGCGCCCCCATCCCAGAGATCGTCGCGCACTGGCAGGCCGCTCAGGGCCTGTAGCACAGTGGGTGTGACAAAATGCCGGGCGCTTGCCGACATGACGATTTGCACCTCGGCGCCTGCTTGGCGCAGAAGTCGTACGAGCGCTGGCGTCTTGTACGCAGCGATTCCACCAGTGATGCCCAGCAGAATGTGTTTGCTGTCCAACTCGGGCATGGCTGCCTTCCCGGGTTTTGTTGACGGGGCGATTCTACACCAGGTAACGGAAGCGAGCGGTGACGAGCACAACACACCTCAAATCGGGCAGACCGCGGGAAACGCTACTCAGTGGACATGAAGGGCAGATGACGGACGCGCAGTTACTTGCGGTATTGCTGCGGGTAGGCGGCGGAGGAGAAGGCGCAGAGGGGCTGGCGGGCAATTTACTGGCTCAGTTTGGCTCCCTGCACGCGATTCTCGACGCACCCGCGAGCACCCTGCTCGATGTGAGGTACCTCGGGCCTGCCAAGGTGGCGACCTTGAAAGCCTGTCTTGGACTCATCGGACGGTACGCGCGCCGGCGTCTCGAGAGCCGGCCGGTGTTCCAACACAAAGACGACGTGGCGCGGTTTCTGGCGAGCGAGCTAGGAGGCGAGGAACGAGAGGTATTCGCCGGTCTGTTTCTGGACACGCGCCATCATCTGATCGGCTTTGAGAAGCTGTTTTTCGGATCGGTCAATCGGGCCAACGTGCATCCCCGCGAGGTTGCGAAGCGGGCTCTGGCGTGCAATGCAGCGGCTCTCGTTGTTGCGCACAATCACCCTTCCGGGATCGCCGAGCCGTCCGCTGCGGACATCGAACTCACGGAGCGGCTCAAGCGCCTGCTGGGAGAGCTGGACGTGCGCCTGCTCGACCACGTGGTGGTGGGAGCCGACCGGGTGGTGTCTCTGGCGGAGCGCGGTTTTATCTGAGAACGCTGGCCTCGTGACGGATGGCGCTCTCCCGGGGCGACGCGAGCTCGTGAGCTTGCCCGGGAAACGCCGCTCTGGTATAAAGCGCGTCCTTTTTTTCAGGTGTCTCGGGGCCATGTCTCAAGTCTGCCAGGTCACAGGTAAACGTCCCATGACGGGCAATAACGTCAGCCACGCGAACAACAGGACGCGTCGGCGCTTCTCGCCCAATCTGCACTACCATCGTTTTTGGGTGGAGAGCGAGAACCGTTTCGTGCGCCTGCGGGTATCCGCGAAAGGCATGCGCATAATCGACAAGAAGGGTATCGACCAGGTACTGGCCGATATGCGTGCCAGCGGACAGAAGGTCTGAGATCGGGCCAGGGAATAGGAAAAAGTATCATGCGAGACAAGATCAAACTGGTTTCCAGCGCCGGTACCGGACATTACTACACCACCGACAAAAACAAGCGTACCACGCCCGACAAACTGGAATTCAAGAAGTACGACCCCGTGGTTCGTAAGCACGTCATCTACACGGAAGCCAGAATCAAGTAACGGTTACCGGCCGGGTGCCGCGTCTTCTGTGGCCTGAAGGTTGCCCGAACTTCCTGAAGTCGAAACCACGCGGCGCGGAATCTCGCCGCACGTACGCGGCCGTCGGTTGACGGCATGGATCGTACGCAACGCCAATTTGCGCTGGCCGGTGGAAATTCCAAATGTGCTGAAGGGCGCATTGCTCGACGACGTCGAACGGCGCGGCAAATACCTCCTGTTGCGGTTCGAGCGCGGAACGCTCCTGATTCATCTCGGTATGTCCGGCAGCCTTCGGATCGTCGACAAAGAACTTGCTGCGGGTCGCCACGACCACGTTGACCTGGTATTCGACACGTCCATCGTGTTGCGATTGAACGATCCGCGCCGCTTTGGCAGCGTTCTGTGGTGGCCGGCCTCGAATCCAACCCATCCACTGCTCGCTCATCTGGGTGTCGAGCCGCTGTCGGATGCGTTTGATGCGCACTATCTGAGGGCGCGCGCGCGCAATCGCAGGGTGGCGGTCAAAAATTACATCATGAATGCTCACATCGTGGTCGGAGTCGGCAATATTTACGCCTCTGAAGCGTTATATCTAGCCGGCATACGTCCGGACGTTCCCGCTGGCCAAGTGACTCGCAGCGGTTACGATGCGCTCGTCCGGGCCATTCGATTCGTACTCGAGCGCAGTCTGCGCGAGGGAGGCACGACCTTGCGCGATTTTGTCGGCAGTGACGGGCGTCCGGGCTACTTTCAGCAGCAGTTGAACGTCTACGGGAGGGGTGGCGAGGTGTGCCGGCGATGTGCAACCCGGCTCAAATCCACCAGAGTCGGCCAGAGAGGGACGGTTTTTTGCCCGAAATGCCAAAGGAGCCGGGGTTTCCGGCCGCTGATGTAGTGTAGAAACGAATGGTTGGTGCTGGTGTCCAGCCGGGCGTTAATGGCGATGAGTTGCGACGGGTCGGGTAGAGCGCTCGAATACAGGAACAGGATGAGATGAGGAAGATCGGCAAACATGGGCTGGTGGCGTTTTGACGGTGGCGTTGCTTGCGGGAGGTCCGGCGTGGGCTAACGAGGGAAATATGCGCTCGGCGGGCGCGATGTTTGCGGATGCGGTCGTGGCGCGGCCCATTGGCGCAGTGATCAGGGTACTGGGAACGGCTGCGTTGGTGCTAACGCTGTCATTGAGCGCGCTCGGGGGCAATCTCGACGAGGCCGCCGATATGCTGGTGCTCGCCGGCGAAGGAGACCTTCGTGCGCTGCCACGGCTGTTCTCGCTCGGGCCGTGACAGAGGTCCGGAGTAGGCCGGCTGATCTCAGGCGCTGTACGCCTCGCACACCGCGGGGTGTACGAATTTCGATATATCTCCACCGAGTGACGCGATCTCGCGAACCAGTGTCGATGAGATGAAGGAACATTCCTTGGCGGTGGGTAGAAACACATACTCGATGTCGGGATCGAGTGACTGATTCATTTCTGCCATCTGAAACTCGTAGTCGAAATCCGTGACGGTTCGCAGGCCCCGGAGAATAAAGCGAGCATCGCGGCTTCTGACGTAGTCTACCAGCAGGGTGTTGAACCCCTCGACGGAAACGCGGCCACCGAACTCCTCCAGTACCACCTTGCAAAGATCAATGCGATCTTTCAGGTCGGCCTCCGGATTTTTCTGTGCAGACGTGCCGATGGCTAGAATGACGTGATCGAACAGGCTCAATGCCCGCTTAACCAGGTCGGTGTGGCCGTTGGTTATCGGGTTGAATGATCCCGGGTAAACGACGACGTTCATGTGGACTCCGTGTTCCTGCTCCTTGGAAGGGGCGCGATGGTATCGGGGAGTTCAGCTTCTCGCAAGAAGACCGAATTGGGTGTCTCCTGCAATCGATTCCCTCACAACGGTGTAGCCGCCGTGCTCGAAGGGGTTGTTTCTACGTGTCTCGAAGTACACCAGTGCGCCGGGGCTGAGATGGTGGCCGGTGGCGAGTTGTTTGAGCGTGCGTTCCAGCAGATGCGTGTCGAAAGGCGGGTCGAGCAGAATCAGATCGAAGCCATCGTTGTCGCGGTCGCGTGCGAGGTAGCGTGAGGCATCCTGGCGCACGATACGCACACCCCTCGCGCCAAGAGCACGGGTGTTTGCGCGCAGGGAGGTGGCCGCTTCGCGGTTGCGTTCGACGAATACGACACTTGCCGCACCTCTGGAGAGCGCTTCGAAGCCAAGCGCTCCGCTGCCTGCGAAGAGATCGAGGCAGTTGGCGTCCAGTACGTCGGTGCGCATCCAGTTGAACAGGGTCTCACGACTGCGCCCGAGTGACGGACGTAATCCCGGAGAACGGGGAAACTTCAGCTTTCTCCCCTTCCACATACCGCCGATAATGCGCACTTCGTTCTGGGCCATTGCTGGGACGATGTTTTGAGTCGCCCGCCGCACTGGAGATCGGCGGGAAACATGAGTGGTGATTGAACGGAGTGCATGTTGAGCGAAGCAGAGGAGAAAAACGAGGGCAGCCTATGGCGCAGACTGAAGGATGGGTTGTCCAAATCGCGGGGAGCGCTGGCCGAAGGGGTTGGCAATCTGCTGCTAGGGGAGAAGGAAGTCGATGAGTCGGTTCTGGAGGAACTCGAGACCGCGCTGTTACTCACAGATGTTGGTGTCGACGCGACCCAGGACATCATGGCCGCGCTCAGTCAGCGTGTGAGGCGGCGTGAGCTCAACGACACAACTGCATTGCACGCGGCGCTCGCTAAACTGCTGAAGGATATGCTCGTACCGCTCGCCAGGCCTTTTGCGGTCTCCGATGCGAAGCCGTTCGTTGTCTTTTTCGTCGGCGTCAACGGAGTAGGGAAGACCACGACTATTGGCAAGCTGGCGAGACGATTGCAGAAAGAGGGTAAAAGTGTGCTGCTTGCGGCGGGTGACACGTTCAGGGCAGCAGCGGTGGAACAGCTAAAGGTATGGGGAGAGCGCAATGGCGTGGATGTGATTGCGCAGGACCAGGGAGCCGATAGCGCATCAGTGGTCTACGATGCAGTACAGGCAGCGGCAGCCCGCGGGCATGGCGTCGTATTGGCGGATACCGCGGGGCGGCTGCAGGCGAAGACCAATCTCATGGAGGAACTCAAGAAGATCAGGCGCGTGGTCTCTCGTCTCGATGATGAAGCGCCGCACGAAGTGTTGTTGGTGCTCGATGCAGGGGTTGGACAGAACGCGCTCGGTCAGGTGGAAGAGTTCGATGCCGCCATCATGCTTTCCGGGCTCGTGATCACCAAGCTTGACGGCAGCGCGCGCGCCGGCATCCTGTTTGCCATCGCGCACAAACTCAAGAAACAAGGCAGGAAGTTGCCGGTGTACTTTGTCGGAGTAGGAGAGAGCGTGGAGGATTTGCGGCCGTTCGAGCCGGGTGCTTTCGTGGATGCGTTGCTCGCTCTGGATATCGAGGGCGGTCAGTCAAGTTGACCATCGAGTTTCACCAGGTCAGCAAGCGCTTCGACAACGGCATCGATGGATTGCGCGATGTTTCCGCCACCTTCGAGGAAGGCAGTATGACCTTTCTCACGGGTCACTCGGGTGCGGGCAAGAGCACCTTCCTCAAGTTACTGCTGTGTCTCGAACGCCCCACGCGTGGTCAGGTGCTGGTTAACGGCGTCAATGTAACGCAATTGAAACCCTCGCGGTTGCCGCATTACCGCCGCAACCTCGGCGCCGTGTTTCAGGATCACCATCTGCTCGCTCACCGCAGTGTGTTCGACAATGTTGCGATACCGTTGCGCGTGGTGGGCATGCGAGAGCGGGATCTGGCCAAGCGTGTACGTGCGGCGCTATCCGCGGTCGGTCTTTTGGAGCGGGACGCCATGTCGCCCGGTGCGTTGTCCACGGGCGAGCAACAGCGTGTCGGCATAGCGCGAGCGGTCGCTTCGAGGCCCAAGATTCTTCTCGCGGACGAGCCCACGGGAAATCTGGACCCGGGCCTGTCACGAAGCATCATGGGATTGTTCGAACAGTTCAATCAGGTGGGTCCCACCGTCATCGTCGCGAGCCATGACGTCAGTCTGATCGAAGCGATGGATCATCGCATCATTGAGCTGTCCAACGGCAGTATCCTGCGGGATGAAGAGTATGCCGGTGATCGCGCTTCGTTCGAATCCGGTGTGGAGTCTGCCTGATGGCGCGGAACAAACTGCGCGATCCGTGGCCACGGGCGCGTTGGAGTGCCTCGGGCTGGGTGCAGGAGAACCGGCGTATTGGCGGTGAGGCGGTAGCGTTTCTTTCGATGCGACTTGGCACCAGCCTGCTGGTGTGGTTGTTGGTCGGTATTGCGCTGGCACTGCCGGCCGGGTTGTACTTACTGCAGGTCAATCTGACCGAGATGACGGCTTCATGGGAAGGCCGACCCGGGCTTTCGATCTACTTCCGGCATGGTAGCGGTGATGCGGCGCTGGCGCTGTCCGACGCGCTGACGGCGAGGGCAGAGGTAGCGCTGGTCGTGGTGACCTCGAGCGAACAGGCGCTGGCGGACTTTCGTGCCAACACGAGTCTTGGCGATACGCTCACGTTGCTCGATGACAATCCGTTACCGGCTTCGCTGCGAGCGACGCTGGTGCCCGGCGCGGGAGTAGCGGATCTGGAACGATTGGCGGAGTTTGCCCGCGTAGCCCCCGGGGCCGATGAAGTCGTCGTCGAGAAGACCTGGCTCGAGCGGATCACGATACTCTCGAGCGTCGTGCGGCGTCTCGGGATGATTCTCGCGGTGCTGTTCGGCGTGGGCGCCGTGCTGGTGACGTCCACCTCGGTGCGCCTGGCCATCGAAGCACGCCTGGAAGAGCTGCGAGTGCTGAAACTGGTGGGTGCCACGGATCGTCAGTTGCGCCGCCCGTTCTTGTATTTCGGCGCATTGTATGGTGTGGGCGGAGGATTGGTGGCCGCCATGCTGATCAGCTTCGGCCTGTTGGTAATCGAGTCGCCGCTGGAGAATCTGCTGGGCTCATACGACCAAACGCTCGAGATTTCTGGTTTTGGGGGTGCATTTTTGGTCACCCTGCTGACGACGGGAGGCCTGCTTGGGATCATTGGCGCCCTACTCGCGGTGCGGCAACGGCTGAGACACCTCCGAATTCTATAAACGCCTATAAAACAGTGGGTTACGTTTCTAAAAAGTGTGACAAAGCGTTAGCACTCCATTCGCCAGAGTGCTAAAATGTGTCAAATTTTCGAGAGGTGTTACCGGAGGTATCACATGTCGAACAACGTACTTGCCCTGGGCAGCCTGTCCCCGGGGCGCGATCTGGATGGATACGTGCAGACGATCAGCGCGTTTCCCGTATTGTCCCAGGAAGAAGAAAAGCTGCTCGCTGAGCGCTTTTATTATGAAAATGATCTCGATGCGGCCCGCGAACTGGTGCTGTGTCACCTTCGTTTTGTCGTGCATCTCGCACGCTCCTACCAGGGCTACGGCCTGCCGCAGGCGGACCTGATCCAGGAAGGCAACGTCGGCCTAATGAAGGCGGTGAAACGCTTTAACCCGGAGGTGGGCGTGCGCCTGATCTCCTTTGCCGTGCACTGGATCAAGGCCGAGATGCATGAGTTCATTCTGCGCAACTGGCGCATCGTGAAGGTGGCGACCACCAAGGCGCAACGAAAACTGTTCTTCAATCTGCGTGGTTCGAAGAAGAAGCTTGCCTGGCTGAATGCCGACGAGACGAAAGCGGTTGCGGATGAACTGGGAGTGAGCACGGCGGAGGTCACGCGAATGGAGAGCCGTCTGGCCGCCAGCGATATGGCGTTCGACGGCTACGATGCGGACGACGATGCGATAGGCGCGCCGGCGCACTTCCTGGCGGATGAGGGCAGCGATCCGGCTGACGTGGTGGCGGCCGAAGACTGGCAGCGCTCGGCGCACGAGCAATTGGGCGCGGCCCTGTTTGGGCTCGACGAGCGCAGTAGAGACATTGTCGAGTCGCGCTGGCTGACCGACGACAAAGCCACTCTGCACGAACTCGCTGAGCGTTATGAGGTCTCAGCGGAGCGGATTCGCCAGATCGAAAAAAGCGCTCTGCGGAAACTGCAGAAAGCCATCGCGGCCTGATACAGTTCTGGGCACGACGACGGTCTGATCCGGACAGCAAGTGACAAAATTCTTTCTGACCGCTGCTGGCGTGTTCGGCGCCAGCGGCGTTTTGCTGGGCGCGTTCGGCGCACATGCGTTACGCGATCTCTTGGATGAGGGGGGTGGCGGTACCTGGGAGACAGCCGTCATCTATCAGCTTGTTCACGCTGTGGCGTTGACTGGCGTCGGCTTGTGGAGTGGCATGAAACCGTCGAAGATCATTCAGATTGCGGGCGTGTGTCTGATAGGCGGAGTGCTACTTTTTTCCGGCAGCCTGTACGTACTCGTTCTACATGGGCCGTCGTGGCTCGGTCCGGTGACGCCCCTGGGTGGCGTGCTGCTCACGGCCGCCTGGATATGCATTGGGCTTGCAGCGCGCCGGCATGCATAACTCGTCCAAGTATGTGCGCCGCCGTGGACGCCTGACACGCGGGCAGAGCCGTGCCCTGAGAGAGTTGTCGGGCAGGTACGTTCTCGACTCTGAAGCTATTCCTGCGCACTGGCACGCTGCGTTCGGGCGCGCGGCACCGCTCGGGGTGGAGATCGGTTTCGGAATGGGTCATGCGCTCCTCGCCTGGGCCCGGGAGGCGCCGCACCTCAATCTGGTGGGCATCGAACTCTACGAACCGGGCATCGGTCATATCCTGCGCGAGATCCGGGCGCAGGTGCTCGAAAATATCCGGATATTGCAGGCGGAGGCCACGCAGGCGGTCGAGACCGGTTTCGAGCGGGGCACACTCGCTGAAATCCGCATCTTTTTTCCCGATCCGTGGCCAAAGCAGAAGCACCGCAAGCGCAGGCTCATCCAACCGGCTTTCGTGGAGATGCTGGCGGAGCGACTCGCGCCCGGCGGATTGCTGCTGCTGGCCACGGACTGGGAGGATTACGCTAAACACATGCTGGCGGTGTGTGACGCGTTGGAAGTGCTGGAAAACTGCCACGATGGGTTTGCACCTCGTGCCATGCGACCGACGACCCACTTCGAGGTACGCGGACGCGGACGCGGACATGATGTATGGGATCTCGCTTATCGCCGACAAAATGGCTGATGGCGGTCTCAGAGGAAGCGGGCGATCAGCGCGTTGAGGTGATCATAGCCGAGTGCAGTGGCCGCGATGTGCGTGTCACGGACCAGACCTTGCTGTACGGCCTCGTGCCACTGGGATGCGAGGTGCTCCCATGGAACGCCTGTCGATGCTTCGAAATGTTCGAACGGAACGCCATCGACCAGCCGCAGCGCGTTCATCATGAACTCTGCGGGTAACTCCGCCGCTATAACCGGCTGCTCGGCAGGAGAGCAGGGTTCGGCGAGATAGCGTCGGGGTTGTCGTGGCTGAACGGTGCGCACCACGCTTGCGCCGTGTGTCAGCTTGCCGTGCGCACCGGCACCGATACCGACGTAGTCACCGAAGCTCCAGTAATTCAGATTGTGCTGGCACTCCTTGCCGGCCAACGCATATGCAGAAACCTCGTAGCGCCGGTAACCGTGCTCCGCCAGCAGGTTACGCCCTTCCGTTTCCAGCTCGATGACGGTGTCGATATCCGGCAATGCGGGGGGCCGGTTGGCGAACTCGGTGCGGGGTTCGATGGTGAGTTGGTACCAGCTGATGTGCTCCGGTTTGAGATCCGTGGCCGCGCGCAGGTCAGTGAGTGCTTCCTCCGGGCTCTGACCGGGCAGCGCGTACATGAGATCGAGATTTATATTGCAGAATCCTGCTGTCCGGGCGGTATGGAAGCAGCTGGCTATGTCGTTGGCGGAGTGTATCCGGCCGATTTGTGCGAGCCTGGAATCGTCGAACGACTGGGCGCCTAGAGATAGCCGGTTGATACCAGCTTCAATGTAGCCTTCCAGCTCACGGTGCTCGGTGGCACCCGGATTGGCCTCCACGGTGATCTCGGCGCCTCTCGTAACGAATACCTCCGCTAACAAACGCGCAAACGAGCCTGGTGAGAACAGGCTCGGCGTACCTCCGCCGAAAAACACGGTGCGAAAGCCCTGGCTTGCAGGGTAGCCCTGCAGGTCGCGAATCAGAGCGTCGATATAATCGGTCTCGGGGAGCGCCCGTTTGCCGATGGGGTGAGAGTCGAAATCACAGTACGGGCACTTGCGCACGCACCAGGGATAATGCACATAGAGTGACGTCGCGTTCACGGCTCTGCGCGCAACGCCTCTACGAGCGCCGCGGTTGCCTGGCCCCGGTGACTCAGCCGGTTCTTGTCGCGGGGATCTAGCTCCGCCGAAGTCTTGCCGAGATCCGGAAGCAGAAACAGTGGGTCGTAGCCGAAACCGTTTTCGCCACGTGGTGTTTCGATGAGTGTGCCGTGCCAAGCGGCCGTGGCCAACAGCGGTGCGGGGTCGTCCTTCGAGCGCAGGAACACCAGCGCGCAGTAGAAGTAGGCACGCCTGTCGGCGATGCCGCGGCACTCGGCCAGGAGTTTGGCGTTGTTGCTCGAATCGTCAGCACCCGCTCCCGCATAGCGTGCTGAGTAGATGCCGGGCTGGCCGCCGAGCGCTGGTACCACCAGCCCTGAGTCGTCTGCAATTGCGGGACGCAGTGCTATCGCACTTGCGTGGCGCGCCTTCTCCAGTGCGTTCTCCACGAACGTGGTGGCGGTCTCGGGAGCCGATTCTATGCCGAGCTCCGCCTGCGGGCACAGCGCCAGGTTCAGGGGGGCGAGCAGAATGCCGAGCTCGTGCAACTTGCCCCGGTTGGAACTTGCGAGAACGATTTCCATCACTCGTCCCGGTAGATCTTCTGGCCAAACGTCAGTGTGTGGGTGCGATCATCGGGTGGAGTGATCTCTACGTGGAACGCCAGCAACTCCTGGTCGGTGTAGCGAAGGGTGGTGAGGTAGTAGACTGCCTGGCCTTCGACCACCTCGGTGAAGGTGAGAGTGGTTTGCTGGCTGAGTAGATTCGTGACCGATCCTTCGAGCACCGCAGTGGTTGCGCGGCCTTCATCGTCGAGGATGGAGATATTGACGAAGGCGATATCCCGAGCCCGCCTGATTCCGTATTGGGCTGCGATGCTGGGATTCAGCGTCGTGCTTGGCAAGGCGATATAGTGCACGGCCCAGGGTCCCAGGCGTTGCATCTGTTCGGCAATTGCGGCGGGGGATGCGAACACACACATGAGCATGACGATCATGCGCTTCAAGTGGGTTTTCCGAGGCGGTAGATGGCCACCGTGCCGAACAGGTTGGGAAACTGGTTGAGCAGGGGTCGCGGGTGATAGTGCGCATTGACCACGAATCGTTGAATGATCTCCAGCCGCTTGTCTCGGACCAGGTTTTCGAAATCTCTGAAGGTGCACAGGTGAATGTTGGGTGTTTCGAACCAGGTGTGCGGCAGGTGACGCGCCACGGGCATGCGGCCGCGCATCAGCAGCTGTGCGCGGCAGCGCCAGTGACCGAAGTTGGGGAAGGTCACGATGCACTCTTCTCCGATGCGGAGCATTTCGTCAAGCATGAGGTCGGGGTGACGCACGGACTGGAGCGTTTCTGCCATGACGACCATGTCGAAACTGGCATCTTCGAAGTTGGCAAGACCCTCGTCGAGGTTCTGTTCAACGACGTTCACGCCCTTGGCCAGGCAGGTGGTGATGTTGTCCCGATCCACATCCAGGCCATAGCCGTTGATTTGTTTGTTTTGCGCGAGGTGGGCCAGCAGATCACCGGTGCCGCAGCCGAGGTCCAGAACCCGGGCGCCGGGATTGACCAGGTCGGTGATGATCTCAAGATCGGGTCTCATTCCGGGGTCTCCGTGGCGGGGCTATCGAGTCCGTCTGCCACGCGCGCCAGGTAGGTGCCGAGTACTTCGAGGTAACGGGGCAGCGGCAGCAGAAACGAATCGTGGCCGTGTTCAGATGCAATAATGGCGCTGGCGACGTTTTTCCGGGCGGCGATAAGCGCGCTGACGATTTCCTTGGACCGGCTCACGGGAAATCGCCAGTCGGTGGTGAAGGAAAGGACGAGGAAGTTACAGCTTGCCCTGCGCAGTGCGACAACCAGGTCGTCGTCATGGGCACCGGCAGGGTCGAAGTAATCCAGCGCCCTGGTCATCAGCAAATAGGTGTTGGCGTCGAACCGCCGCGAGAAGGACTGCCCCTGATAGCGCAGATAGCTCTCGACCTGGAACTCGACATCCTGCGTGCTGTTGAGATCGCCGGATTTGAGTTCTCGGCCGAATTTCTGACCCATCCCGTCATCCGAAAGGTAGGTGACATGGCCGATCATTCGTGCCAGCCCCAGACCATGCTCCGGGATGGTGCTGGTGTTCACATAGTGTCCGTCGCCATAGCCAGGGTCATTGATGATGGCCTGCCGGGCGATTTCGTTGAACGCGATATTCTGTGCGGAGAGCTTCGCGGCTGATGCGATGAGCACCGCGGTTGCGAGGCGCTCGGGATAGTCGATGGCCCATTGAAGTGCCTGCATTCCGCCCAGACTTCCACCGATGACCGCGGCGAAGCGTTGTATGCCCAGGTGATCCGCGAGCAGCGCCTGGCTGCGTACCCAGTCGATGACGGTAACGGTGGGGAAATCGGGTCCATAAGGTTTGCCGGTAGCGCTATCTACGCTCACCGGACCGGTGCTGCCATTGCAGCCGCCTAGGTTATTGAGCGAGACGACGCAAAAACGGTCCGTATCGATGGGTTTGCCGGGCCCGATACAGGTATCCCACCACCCTGGCTTCGCGTCGTCCGTGCTGTGGTAGCCGGCGGCGTGGTGATGTCCGGACAAGGCGTGGCACACCAGAACGGCATTGCTTCGTGCGGCGTTGAGTTGTCCGTAGATCTCATAGACCAGAGTGAAGCCATCGAGCGCCACGCCGCACTGCAGTAGGAAGGCATCCGGGTACTCGAACGAGCTGGGTGTTACCACACCGACGGAATCGGGAGGGATCTGCTCTGGCATAGTTTCTGGGCGCAATGATCGCGTTGATTAAGGGGAGGCGAGTCTATCGGCGGCTCTTCGCACCTTCAACCGATGTGCGAACGGTCTGAAACATGATCTGGTTCACAGTGTTCGGGTGGAGGCCACATACCATCTGTCCTTCACCAACAACAGCGGAAGGGTCTGGCATCATGGACGACCAGAGCTTGAAGTACGATCTCGACGTGGAAGCAGAGGATTTCGAGGATGAAGAGATAAAGGCGTCGGACCCGAAGGCGTTCTATGCCTCGATGAGGGCGGCACTGAAGCACCTCAAGGCGTTTGAAGCAGAACTGGACAATTCATACATCGATGTCGCGTGACGCGCGAGTCATGTTTCTGCGGTTCTGGGCACAACCCTCCGGCGCTTAGTGTTCCCTAACCAAGGAACACGGAACGGAACATCTCCGGGAGCGCCGACTCCAGCACGATCAGCACCAGAATGACCAGCATGGGTGAGAGGTCGAGGCCACCCATGGCGGGAATGATGCGGCGCGCGGGCGCCAGAATGGGGTCCACCAGCTGCTGCACCAGGGCAAGTGCGGGATGATGGTTGCCGGGTGCGATCCAGCTGGCCACGATCATGATGATGATCGCCCACTTGAACACGAACAGAATCCCCAACAACACCTCCAGCAGTCCGTAGGAGACGACGAAGACGGCATTGCCGATCAGCGCGTCACTTAGCGCGGCCAGCAGATACACCTGTCCAACGACCGCGGCCCACGCGGCAAGGAACGATGCATAATCGATACTCCCCCGCCCCGGCAGGATCAACCGTATGGGTTTGAGCAGCACGTCGGTGATCTTGACCACCCCCTGTGAGATCGGGTTGTAGAAATCCACGCGGCACGCCTGCAACAGAAATCGCAGGACGAAGAAAAACACCCCTGCCTGGAAGACAAACCGGACGACGAGTTCGAGGGTGTTGGACATGCAGGGGTTTCCTAGAGTATCTGTGGACTGCGAGGGTGCATCATAGTTCTTCCGCCAGCGTTCTGGCCCGCAGTGCGGCTTCGCGCAAAGCAGACACGACATGCTCGTGCGTGTGTGCTTCGTCGAGGGATTTGAGGGCAGCCTCCGTCGTGCCGCCTGGGGAGGTGACGTTGGCGCGGAGTATGCCGGGCGGCGTTTTGGTTTCGGTGGCCATGCGGGCGGCGCCAAGGGCGGTCTCCACTGTCAGCGTGGCGGCGAGATCCGCAGGCAGGCCGAGGCGAACACCGGCATCGATCATGGCATCCATGAGATAGAAGAAGTAGGCGGGACCGCTACCCGAAACGGCAGTGATGGCATCGAGATCTGCTTCCTCGTTAACCCATACCACACGGCCGACTGCGGACAGCAGCATCTGAGCTTGCGAGCGCTGAGCATCGCTCACTTGTTCGTTGGCGCACAGTGCGGTGATACCGGCGCGCAGCAACGCGGGCGTGTTGGGCATGCATCGCACGATGGGCTGCGTTGCCTGCGTCCATTCCCGCAGGTGGCGAACGGCAACGCCCGCACAGATCGATATCAGCAGTTGTGAGTGGCGCAGCTCAAGGGCTTGCACGACCGATCGAGCAGCCTGCGGCTTCACCGCGAGCAGGACTATGTCAGCGCCTTCGAGTGCTGCGTTGTTGTTCTCAAAGACACGCACGCCAAGGGCACGTATGTTGTTGCGCTGACCTTCATCGGGATCGCTAGCGTGGAGACCTTGGGGGTCGCGGCCCGCGTCGATGAGCCCGCTGATCAGAGCGTGCGCCATGTTACCGGCACCGATGAAGGCGATGGAGGGATCGCTCACGGGGCGGCCTCCTCGCCGATCCTCGCGGCCCGGGGTCCGAAAATATCGGTGCCGATGCGTACCAGTGTCGCCCCGTTGGCGATGGCCAGCTCCATATCGGCACTCATTCCCATGGACAGCGTATCCCATTGCGGGTCCTGCGAGCGCCGCAGATCATTAAAGAGAACGTGCATGCGTTGAAAACTCTCCTCGGCATTTCCATTACGCTCTAATATCGTCATAAGGCCTCGTACTGCAAGCCCCGGCAGTGCTTTTGTGGCCTCTACCAGCTCCTGTGCGGCCCCGGGTGCGACCCCACTCTTGGCCGGATCGGCGTCGATGTTCACCTGTATCAGAACGTTGAGCACTTTGTCCGCCGGGCACTGATCTGACAGGCGCCTTGCAATCTTGTACCGGTCGAGCGTGTGTACCCAATGAAAGTGGCGGGCGATGTCACGGGTCTTGTTGGACTGAATCGCACCGATGAAGTGCCAGGTCAGTCTAAGCCCTTGCAGGCTGACTATTTTGCGCACGGCCTCCTGAAGATAGTTCTCGCCAAAATCGCGCTGACCAGCCGTCGCCGCGGCGCGGATGTCGCCCTCGGATTTGGTCTTGGAAACGGCCAGTAACCTAACCTCGCCAGCCGTCTGCCCGGCTGCTTGCTCAGCGGCCGCGATGCGGGCCCGGGTACGGGTCAGATTGTGGGAGACAAAGAGCAATGTGTTGGTGCCAACCGGGCCTCAACTCCGTGAGGCGGTTTTGTAATGTATGCATCAGAGCGTGGTTTACGCGACGCTGAGATAATACTATAGCTGCTGTGTGCGAGAGCCATTGAAAGTGGTGTGCGCCACGGCATGCACCCAGCAAAGGCGCGAATACGGTATGAGTGCATAAACAGGAGCGCGTGCAAGAGAAAGCTGCGAAGAGACAGTTTGCCGGTTCGCTACATGCACCGGCGAGAAGGCCGAAACGAGGACTCTTGATCGCAGGACATTCGAGAAAGGCTCCGGAGCAACTCTTGAACGGGTCACTTGATACAGGCCCCTCGATACGGGCCTCTTGATACAGGACAAGACTGCGGATGGATATCATGGAATTACTCGCCTTCAGCGCCAAGCAAGGCGCATCGGATCTGCATCTGTCAGCGGGTCTGCCCCCCATGATCCGGGTTGATGGAGATGTGCGCCGCATCAACCTGCCACCCCTCGAACACGAGGAGGTGCACTCGCTGATCTACGAGGTCATGAACGACAAACAGCGCAAGGACTTCGAGGAGTTTCTCGAGACTGACTTCTCCTTCGAGGTGCCGGGTGTGGCTCGATTCCGCGTCAATGCGTTCAACCAGAATCGGGGTGCGGGCGCGGTATTCAGGACCATTCCCTCCAAGGTTTTGACCATGGAAGATCTGGACATGGGCCAGGTTTTTAAGACCGTGTCCCTGTTGCCGCGGGGGCTGTGTCTGGTCACGGGGCCGACGGGATCGGGCAAGAGCACGACGCTCGCTGCGATGATCGACTTCATAAACGACAATCGCTACGAACATATTCTGACCATCGAAGATCCCATCGAATTCGTGCACGAATCCAAGAAGTGTCTGATCAACCAGCGTGAAGTGCACCGGGATACACACGGCTTCAACGAGGCGCTCAGAGCAGCACTGCGGGAAGACCCTGACATCATACTGGTGGGCGAGTTGCGGGATCTGGAAACCATTCGCCTGGCGCTGACTGCTGCCGAAACGGGTCACCTCGTGTTCGGTACGCTGCACACCACCTCGGCGGCCAAGACCATCGACCGGGTGATCGACGTGTTCCCGGCGGAGGAGAAAGACATGGTTCGTTCCATGCTATCGGAGTCGTTGCAGGCCGTGGTTTCACAGACGCTGCTTAAAAAGGCCAACGGTGGCCGCATAGCGGCCCACGAAATCATGATCGGAACGCCAGCCATCAGAAACCTGATTCGGGAAGACAAGGTTGCCCAGATGTACTCCGCCATTCAGACTGGCAGCGCTGTGGGTATGCAGACCCTGGATCAGTGCCTGCACGATCTGTTAGCCAAACGCGTCATAGCGCGTGATACTGCGCGCGAAGTGGCTAAAGTGCCGGAGAATTTCTAGCAAGCCGACCGGATAACTCGAGGTGAAGCAATAGCATGGACCTTGACAAACTGCTCAAACTCGTCGTGGAAAAGGGTGCGTCCGACCTGTTTGTCACAGCAGGACGCCCGCCGATGCTCAAGATCAACAGCAAGCTGCATCCGGCGACCAGTAAGTCGCTCACCCCGGAGCAGTCGCGTGACGTCGTGCTGGGAGTGATGAACAATGAGCAGCGCGATGTGTTCGAGCATGAGCACGAACTCAATTTCGCCATCAACCCGCGCGCTCTGGGCCGGTTCAGGGTGAGTGCGTTTTTCCAACGCAACCTGGCGGGCATGGTTCTGCGCCGCATCGAGGCGAACATTCCGATGGTCACCGATCTGGGACTGCCGGCCATAATCGAAGACCTGGCGATGAGCAAACGCGGCCTGATCATCTTCGTCGGAGCTACTGGTACAGGTAAGTCCACATCGCTCGCGGCGATGATCGGACATCGCAACGAACATTCCAGCGGCCACATCATCAGCATCGAGGATCCCATTGAGTTCGTGCACCAACACAAGGGCTGCATCGTCACGCAGCGCGAGGTTGGCGTGGATACCGAATCGTTCGAGGTGGCGCTGAAGAACGCACTACGCCAGGCACCGGACGTGATCATGATCGGCGAGGTGCGCACGCGCGAAACCATGGAAAGCGCGGTCACTTTTGCGGAGACCGGGCACCTGTGCCTGTGCACGCTGCACGCAAATAACGCTAACCAGGCGCTGGACCGGATCATTCATTTCTTCCCGAGTGACAGGCACGGCCAGGTGTGGATGGACCTGTCGCTGAACCTGAAAGCGATGGTCGCGCAGCAACTCGTTCCCACGGCGGATGGGCGGGGCCGACGCGCGGCCGTAGAGATTCTTATCAACACACCCCTCATGGCCGACTACATTCGCAAAGGCGAGGTGCATCTGCTCAAGGAGCTGATGTCGAAATCTGTGGAGCACGGGATGCAGACTTTCGATCAGGCGCTATACAGGCTCTACAGCTCAGGTGAGATCAGTTACGATGCCGCGCTCGCACATGCGGACAGCCCAAACAACCTGCGCCTGATGATCAAACTGGGTGTGGATGCGGATCCAAACCTGATGGAATCGGTCGATGGATTGTCGATCGAGCACGCCGAAGAGGACAACAGCATCGCCAGCCACCGGCGTTGAGGGAGCACTAGCAACGCTCCAGCCAACCTCGGGCTATGATGGCCGCGGCTTCCGCATGAAGACTCGAGCCGGCCACTTTTGCTGTGCGGGCCTCGACGGTGGTCAGGCGCTCATCAATCAGATCCACCGCACACTGATAGCGGCTGCGCAAACGATCCGCGAACAATCGGGCCTGTGCGCACATATCGCTCTCCGTGCCATCCATATTGAGAGGCAGTCCGACCACCAGCAATGAGGGGTGCCAGTCACGCACGAGGGAATCCAGTACCGACCAGTCCGGCCTGCCACGGCGGGCAGAGACGGTCGCGATTCCATTGGCGGTATCGGTCACTGTTTGTCCGGTGGCAACGCCAATGTGTTTCGTGCCGAAGTCGAATGCGAGGATCGTGAGGTCCGTGTCAGGCATGTCCCGCCTGACCGGAAATTAGGGAGAAGTCGATGCCCAAAGTCGCTGCCGCGCGTTGTACACGCTGCTCGAAAGGTACGTCAAAGAGAATCTCGAGGGTCGCCGGGCAGGTGAGCCATGCGTTTTCCGCTAACTCACCCTCCAGCTGGCCGGAACCCCATCCAGCGTAGCCGAGCGCGACGAGATAGTTGTACGGGCCCTTTCCCTGAGCGATCGCTTCCAACATCCCCAGTGCGGTAGTGAGGTTGAGGCCATGACCGAGCTGTGCGCTCTCGGTGAAGTGACCGTCGTCGGAATGCAATACAAAACCCTGCTCCGAGGATACGGGACCGCCTTCCAGCACGGGCACTGTAGCCAGGTCCTGGCCAGAGCCTACGGTGAGTTCGCTTTGATCGCAGAGCTCGGCGACACTTAGTTCACTTGGGCGATTGATGATCAGCCCCATCGCACCATCATCGGAGTGCTCACACAGGTATGTCACCGTGCCGCCGAAATAGGTACCGGTGAGATTGGGCATGGCGATCAGGAAGTGGTGCTTGAGGTTCATCAGCTGTTCAACTGGTTGCCGCCACGCGAGAACTTCCAGGTACGGATGATCTCCAACTGATCATAGCGCTTGCGCATCTCCACTGGAAAATCCTGATATGGGGCCGCGAGACGTACGATACGCAATGCGGCGGTGTCCAGTTCCCGGTGGCCGGACGATTCCAGAATGCGAACGTCGCGCAGAGCACCGTCGTAGGCGATTACGACGAGAAGACGCAGATCGCCGAATACCCTGGTGGAGGGGTAGTTGGCGTTGCCGATGCGCTCGACCTTCTGGCGCCAGTGATTGAGGTAGGCGGCTTCCGCAGCGCTCTTGGTCGATACACTGGTCAGGCGCTTGATTCGAGGGCCCCTGGCGCTGGTCTGTTCGTCCTCGGCGATACGTGCTTCGAGACTTGCGATTTCCCTGGCGAGGTCGTCGTAGCTCTTGTTGGCCTTCCAGTCAGGAACTTTCAACCGATCTGCCGCTATCTGTTCATGCTCGGGCGAGTCGGTTTCGGCACGCAGGACCGTGGTGAGTACTGAGCGGGATTCGACCGGTTGTTCGGGTTGCGCCACGGTGTCGGGCATGATCTGCCGGATGCGGTTGTCCTGGAAGTCGGCCTGGGTTGTGGTGGTGGTTTCGAGCACCTCGTTGGCATCGCCGCTACCGGCCTGGTCGGTAGCGGCGAGAAAGTCTGCCTCGGCTGGCGTTTCCGGGTCGGCGGACAGTGCCAACGTTACTTCGATGGTGGGAGTCGTATCGAGATTCAGGACACTCGAGAAGCCAACACCGAGAATGAGCGCCGCGTGCACCGAAGCGGCCAGGAACAGGGTGAAGCCGAGGCGGTCTCGCGATGTAATGACGGCGTCGGGCATCAGGACGGTGCGATGATGGAGTCCATTAGCATACCGGCAATGTCCAACGAAAACTGCGCATCGAGTTCGCGTATGCAGGTTGGACAGGTAACGTTCACTTCGGTCAGATAGTCGCCGATTACATCAATGCCGACAAAGCTCAGGCCGCGTCGCGCCACCTCTGGTCCAACTTGGGTCGCGATCCAGCGGTCACGATCGGACAGGGGCTGACCGATTCCCGTACCACCGGCGGCGAGATTGCCACGCGCCTCGCCGGCCTTCGGGATCCTTGCGAGCGCATAGTCCACGGGCTCACCGTTTACCAGCAGGATCCGTTTATCGCCCACCTCGATTTCAGGCAGGAACTGCTGGGCCATGATCTGCTCCCGGCCACCCGAGGTCAGGGTTTCGATGACGACACCAATGTTGGGATCTCCATCCATGATGCGGAACACGCTCATACCGCCCATGCCGTCAAGGCGCTTGAAGACCACATGTCCGTGCTCGCTTTGAAACTCTCGCAGCAGGGTTTCGCTGGAAGAAACCAGCAGCGCGGGACAGCATTGTGGAAAAAAGGTTGCGAAGAACTTCTCATTGCAATCGCGCAGGCTCGAAGGTTTGTTAACTACTTTGACCCCCAAAGCCTCTGCACGTTCGAGTATGTAGGTGGTGTAGATGTAGTCCATATCGAAAGGCGGATCCTTTCGCATCATGATGATGTCGAAATCCGCAAGCACCTTGCGTTCTACGGTGCCGAGCCTGTACCAGCCGTTTGTTGCATCTTCCGGGGCAAGTGATTGCGCAAAGGGCTCGGTGAGCTCGAGCCTCCTGCACAGCGCCATTGGCATTTCCTGTGCGAAAAAGAGATCGGTCTGTTGCAGATAGGTGATCTGCCAGCCGCGCTGCTGGGCAGACCTGATCATGGCGAGGGTCGAATCCTTCTTGAGCGCAAGGCTCTCAAGTGGATCCATGACGAATGCGATTTCCTGCATAGACTTTGAGCAATACGGTGGCTGGAAGGCCTAAAGTACCCAGATGGGTGCGAGGTATGCAAATCTCACCGGCGTTCGCGGTGCGACGCAAGATGTGCGACCCGCCAGAGCCGTAATGGACATTCGGGCAAGATTTGCGCCCTGCGCGGCAACCTTAATGAGACGCCCATCCCTTTCCGGAGGGCTGTGTATGGATGGCGCGAACGCAAAGTGCTACAACGGCCTGTCACGAGGGTGCGGATCCGGGCGGCCCTGGTTGGCGATCGATGCATGCACTCCCGACAGCGAAAAGGGACAGGACATGGAAGAGGAACTTCAGGGGATCAAAGTGCTCGTCATCGACGATAGCCAGACCATCCGACGCAGCGCGGAAACGCTACTCAGTAAAGAAGGTTGCGAGGTCATCACGGCAATGGATGGCTTCGACGCACTATCCAAAATCGCCGATTCGCATCCCGAGATTATTCTCGTAGACATCATGATGCCCCGACTGGATGGGTATCAAACCTGCGCACTGATCAAGAACAACTGTGAATTCAAGACCATACCGGTCGTGATGCTATCCTCGAAGGACGGCTTGTTTGATAGAGCGAAAGGGCGCATCGTGGGCTCCGACCAGTATCTGACAAAGCCGTTCAGCAAGGACGAGTTGCTGGGTACGATCCGTACCCTGATCTGACGGCTTTCGCGGAGCACTGCATGGCGCGTATTCTCGTTGTCGACTATTCGCCCACTGAGGCGTGCCTGCTGGTGGATACACTCAGTCGTCAGGGACACGGCGTGATGACCGCCTGCAGCGGTGAAGATGGCATTACACTGGCATCGGACGAGCAGCCTGACCTGATCCTCATGGACGTCGTCATGCCCGGCAAGGATAGCTTTCAGGCTACCCGGGAAATCACTCGGTCCGACGTGACGGGCCACATCCCGGTCATCATCGTCTCGGCGAAGAGCCAAGCGGTTGACGAGGTATGGGGCCGGCGGCAGGGAGTGCGGTGCTATCTGACAAAGCCCGTGAACGGCAGGCAACGCTTAGCTGCTGTGAACGGGGAGCTGGATTGACAACCAGGGATTGAAGCGATGGCCAACAGCGAAGCACTACTGCTTCTCCAGGACATTCGGGCGACCGCGCTTGCCAATGCGGCCCCCCTGCCCACGGAGCAGGCCGCCAACATCGAGTGGCAGGGACTTGGCTTTCAGATCGGCGGCGTGCGGGTAGTGTGCTCGATGGAGGAGGTCAGCGAGGTGATGAACTTGCCGCGCACAACACCCCTGCCGGTGGTCCGGCATTGGGTGCTTGGAGTGGCCAATGTGCGGGGAAGACTGGTTCCCATCATCGATCTACACCGCTTCCTGGGCTTGCAGCCCACGCGGCCGAGACCGGACTGGCGGGTCGTCGTGGTCGAGGATGATGATCTGGTGGCTGGCTTTGTAATCGAACAATCGCTCGGTATTCAGCACCTTCCGGACGAATCGTTTTCAGAAGCTCCGGAAGAGGAGGTCGCGGAAGCGCTGCGACCATTCGTGACAGGCATGTACGCTCATACCGGTCGGGTTTTCTTTGAGTTCGCGCTGCGAAGCGTATTACGTGCGGAAACATTTTTTGACGTCAGTGCCTGAGCGGAGCAAACGCGTACCAGGCAGAAACACAGGCAAGGAACACAGGCAAGGATAGGGATATGAAATCTGGAAAGCTGTCACCGTTGTTGGTCTCTCTCATCGTCGCGCTCGTGGGTGTGATGGGTGCGATCGCATACCGGCTTTATGCGGAAGGAAGTGGCCTCGCGAGCAACCAGAGTCTGTGGCTGGCTATGGGCGCGATGGTGCTGGTGTCGCTGATCGCGGGCGTCATGATTCGCACGATTCGGGACACACGTCGTGAGCTCGAAGAGCAGGCAGAGCAGAACGTGAACAATCAGAAAGCGATTCTGCAGTTGATCGACGAGCTGGGCGAACTGGCTGAAGGCAATCTCACGGTACGAGCATCGGTGACTGAGAATTTCACCGGCGCTATCGCAGACTCCATCAACTTCGCCATCGATAAATTGCGCGGACTGGTCTCGAACATCAACGGGCTGTCGGTGCAGGTGTCCAAAGCAGTGGACGATACCCAGGACACGGCACGCAAGCTTGCCGCAGCGTCGGAAAACCAGGCTCGTGAAATTGGTGCTGCCTCTCGTGCGATCAATGAGATGGCAGTTTCGATCGACCACGTCTCGAGCAACGCGGCCGAATCCGCATCCGTGGCGGATCGTGCTGTCGAGATAGCCAACAACGGTTCGCACGTGGTGCAGGATACGATCAGCGGGATGGATACCATTCGAGACCAGATTCAGGAAACCTCGAAGCGGATCAAGCGTCTGGGTGAGTCGAGTCAGGAGATCGGCGATATCGTCTCTCTGATCAACGATATCGCCGATCAGACCAACATCCTGTCGCTGAACGCGGCAATCCAGGCGTCGATGGCGGGTGATGCCGGGCGTGGATTCGCGGTGGTGGCCGATGAAGTGCAGCGGCTGGCCGAGCGCTCGAGTGCTGCGACTAAACAGATCGCAGCTCTGGTGAAAACCATTCAGACGGATACCAACGAGGCCGTGATTTCGATGGAACAGACCACATCCGAGGTGGTGGGGGGCACAAAGCGTGCCGAGGATGCAGGTGTGGCACTGGAGGAAATCGAGAGCGTGTCCACGCAACTGGCTGACCTCATACAGAACATCAGCAATGCCGCACGCAAACAGGCGGTATCTGCGGGACACGTTTCCAATACGATGAACGTGATCCAGGAAATCACGGGACAGACGGCAACCTCGACGGAAGTCACCGCAAGTTTGATTAGCGAGCTGGCGGAGATGGCCAACGAAATGCGCGCATCCGTGGAGGGCTTCACGCTGCCCGAAGCGACGGTATCGTAGAGAGCGGACCAACTGGTGACACCGAGGCACACGGCTGAGAACGGAGCGAGTCTGCGCGCATGACGCGAAGCGATGAACATTTTGCGTTCGACTGGATACGCAGTGAGGTGTACGAGACGCTGAGCCAGGCGGGAGAGGCGCTGGAAGCCTTTGCTGCGAAGCGTGATGCCGACAGCATGCACCTGTGCCTGGCGGCTATTCATCAGGTGCACGGCGCGTTGATGATGATAGAGCTGACAGGTGTGTCAGTGCTGTCGGATCACATGGAGCAACTCGCGCAGTGCATGCTGGACGATGGCATCGACGACATCGAGAGTGCCAGCGAACTCCTGATGCAGGGCATCATCGAGTTGCCGGAACTCCTGGAGGAAATTCGGCGCGGTGAGCCTGACGACGTAGCCATGGTGCAGCGCCTCACGGACAACCTGCGCGACGTCATCGGCCTGGAGCCTCTTCGGGCAGATTCGGTAGCACTGGCACTCTCCGTGGACCTGAGCGAAGCAGCGCTCGCCCGTTTCCGTGAGATAGACGGCATTGACAAGGTACGGCGCATACGTTCGGCGTACCAACAGGTGCTGCTCACGGTTCTCAAGGGCGAAGATGTGCGCAACTCGGTGGCGACACTCGGCAAGGTTGCGCTCGGGTTGATACGGGTGTGTGAAGGTGCGCCAATTCAGGTGTTGTGGCGGGCCTTCGCAGAATTCGCCTCGGCACTGGAGCCAGAGAGCGGAGAGGGTACGGAGCTCGGGGGGGATGTGGTCAAACTGTTGCGTCGCATCGATTCGGAAATCCGCATCCTCGGACGCGATGGCGAGATCGCCCTGCAGATGCCCGTGCCGGTAGGTCTGGTAGAGCAGCTGGTACAGACTGCGTTGGCGCGCGGCCGCACCAGTGAAGCCCTCGATGAGCTCAATGCCGCATTGAATGAGCTGGGCGGCGCGGATGATTCGGTGTCGATCCGTTCACGCACAGCACTGGCGAGCGCGGCACAGGCGCTTCGCGAGGAACTCGCGCTGGTCAAGGACCAGCTGGACCTCATGATGCGCGCCAACGAGACAGCCGAAGCGCGGATCAGTGAATTGGCGGCACCCCTGCAGAAGATCTGTTCCACCCTGTCACTGCTCGGTTTCGAGAGTTCACATTCCATCGTACTGGAGCAGCTCCAGACCCTGGATTCCATCGGTGGCGCGAACGCCATGGATGATCTGGTGGTCATCTCGACCCAGCTCGGCCAGGTCGACGAAAATCTGGCCAGTCACAGCCGGGCCCGGATCAGTGAAGTAGAAAAGATCACATCCCAGGCGCAGGTGGTGGTGATGCACGAGTCGCGTGCAGGGCTCGAAATGATCAAGCAGCACATCGTTGCCTTCGTCTCCAGTCACTGGGATCGCACGGCGCTCGAAAGTGTTCCCGGCGACCTCTCCTCGTTGGGCGGTGCGTTGGACATGATTCCTCTCCCCAGAGCGGCCGGATTCCTGCGTGATTGCGCCCTTTACGTGCAGGACGAGTTGATGGCGGGTGACGAACCGCAGTGGTGCGACCTGGATCTGCTCGCGGACGCCATCAGCGGCATCGACTACTACCTCGAGCGCGTTGCCGACAACCATGGCACGGGTGCAGAAGAAATTCTCGATCTGGTCGAGCGTCGGCTTGGAGAGCTGAGAGGTCTGGACTGTACGCCGGGGCAAGCGCTGGCGCCTCGGCTGGTGGATAAGATCGACCCCGTGGAGACCGTGGAGGAAGAACCGCGCCGGGATGACGGGAACCTCGAAGCAGCCGAGGCATCGGCGAGCGAAGGCGGGGCGATTGAACCGGGGGCGGAAGTCACGGAACGCGACCCAGAGATCGTGGGTATCTTCGTCGAGGAAGCAGAGGAAGTCGTCCAGAACATCAGCGAGCGGCTGAGGACGTGGTCTGCCTCGATGGACGACCAGGATGCCGCGCAGGAGCTGCGCCGCGCCTTCCACACGCTCAAAGGCAGTGGACACAGGGTAGGCGCCACGCCTATCGGCGACCTGTCGTGGGCTCTGGAGAATCTGTTTAATCGCATCATGGACGGCACGGTGGTCGCGACGGAGGATGTCGCCGTGCTGGTCGATTCGGTATCCGAGGCGTTGTGTCAGCTGATCGACGGCTTCAAAAAAGGCATCGAGGCAAAGGTCGACGTTGCGTCACTCATGGAACACGCGGACCTGCTGGCCTCCGGCGCCCAGCTCGGTTCACGGGCACAGTCTCCGGCTTTGATAGATGTGTTCATCGACGAGGCGGCTGGACATCTGAGAGTACTGGAACAGGCGCCGGGAGTCGTTGACGGCAAACGTATGAGGGCGTGGCATACGCTATCCGGCAGTGCCGCGATGGCGGAATTGGGCGAACTCAGCATCATTATCAATCCGCTCTATGAGTGTGCGATGGCGTGGCACGACGCCGACATACCGGCTGAAGTGGCTACGCTCTTGAGTGAGGGCGTGAACCTGCTGGCCGACTCGATACGCGCGCTGTCAACGGCGCAGAATCTACCTGATCCGACCGGAATCATCGTTGAAGCCGATCGGCTGTGCGCACTCGCGCGCTCTGCTCGCGATACGGATGAACAAGACACCGTGCGCCGTGACGTGCTGACGGTTGAAGCACCGGAGATCGAGGCGGTCGTCGCGTTTCTGGAACGCTGGCAGGCGGGTGCTCAGGATCCCTCCCGCCTGGAAGAGATCCGTACCTATCTGGAGACACTACATGAAGCCGCTGACCGGCGACCGGAGATTGCGGCGCTCTCGAGCACGCTGTTGCAAACCTACCACTGTCTTCAGGAAGGGCGGCTGAACGAACAGGCGCTGGACACGCTGGTGTTGGGCCACCGCCTGCTCCTCGAACAGCTCGATGCCGTGGCGGCTGAACGCACACCGCCATCGGCAGACACGGTGCTGCTGGTACTCGGTGCCCTGCACCAGGATACGGAAATTGCGACAGACATCGTCGAAGCGGGCTTGCCGGATGAAAAGGAGGTGACGCCTGCCGGAGAAGCGGAATCGGTGGCCGGACATGAAGCAGACCAGAGCGATGAACAAGACCAGGCTCGTGTCGTCCCGCTGACCCATGTGCTGGAAGAAGTCATGGCTCCCCAGGGCGGCGAGGAAACTCCAGAACCTGTGTCCGAGGAGGCCTCCGAGGAGGCCGGGGAACGCTCGCGGCCAGACGCCCGAGCCGAGGAAACTCGAATTCCGGAAGACGCCGATCCTGAAATTCTCGGCATCTTTTTCGAGGAGGCTGACGAACTGCTCGACGCGGTTGACGTCAACCTCCAGAACTGGTCGACAACGCCGCAAAATCGTCTGTTCCTGGAAAACCTGTTGAGAGCGTTGCATACCCTCAAGGGCGGTGCGCGACTTGCCGGTCTCATAGGGCTTGGAGACGAAACCCACGCGTTCGAGTCGGAACTCATCAGTATCCAGGAGGCGGAAACTCCTGCCGATGCCAGGCTGTTTCGAAAGCTGCATGAGCGTTACGACGAACTGGTGATGCAGGTACGCGCACTCCAGGATCAGATCTATGTCCAAACGGTCGAAGCGGCGTCTGCGGCAAGCGGACTCAAGCCTGGATCAGACCAATGCGAGCTGGAAACGGCCGAACCCCAGCGGCATTCACAAAGCTCGCGGGAGACGCCCTCTCAGGCCGATGCACCACCGGCCCTGCAGGAACTGGTACGTGTCGGCTCCGGGGTGCTGGAGGGATTGGTCAACCTGGCGGGTGAGAACAGCATCCTGCGTGCGCGTATCGAGCAGGGTCTTTTGGATTTCACCGGCGCGCTCGAAGAGATGGAAACCACCATCGAGCGGGTGCGCGAACAGCTGCGCCGTCTGGAGATAGAAACCGAAACGCAAGTGCTGTTTGGGCATGAAACCGCAGCGCCAGGGAACGACGGGTTCGACCCGCTCGAGATGGATCGCCATTCCCATCTCCGGCAACTCAGCCGTGGTCTGTCGGAGAGTGCGTCGGATATGCTGGATCTGAAGGAGACCCTGCTTGAGAAGGCCAGGGACTCCGAAAGTCTGCTACTGCAGCAGGGGCGCATCAACACCGAGCTTCAGGAGGGTCTCATGCGCACGCGCATGGTGCCGTTCTCGCATCTGCTACCGCGACTGCGGCGCATAGTGCGTCAGATCTCACGGGAGCTGGGCAAGGAGGTCAGGTTCGAGGCTTACAACGCAGAAGGCGAGCTGGATCGTAATCTGCTCGAACGCATGGTGCCGTCGCTCGAGCACATGCTGCGCAACGCACTTGACCACGGCATCGAAGAAACGCAGTTGCGCCGCAGTTTCGGCAAACCGGAGACAGGACGAATCGAACTCCGGCTTGCGCGAGAGGGAGGCGATGTAGTCATCGAGATCAGTGACGATGGCGCTGGCATCGACGCCGAATCAGTGCGAGCCAAGGCCATAGAGCGTGGCGTGATGGACCGGGATAGCGACCTGCCCGACGAGGAAGTCATTCAGTTCGTCCTCGCCCCCGGCTTTTCAACGGCACGGACCGTCACCCAGATTTCCGGACGTGGCGTGGGCATGGATGTGGTGCACAGCGAGGTCAAGCAGCTTGGCGGAAGCATTTCCATGTTTTCGCGCGCCGGCAAAGGAACTCGTTTCGTCGTGCGTCTGCCGTCTTCCGTTTCCATCAGCCGCGCACTGATGGTCTCGGTAGCCGAAGAGGCGTACGCCATTCCGCTGAACACCATAGAAGGCATTCTGCTGCTCTCATCCGAGGAATTGGCGGAGCTGACACAACCCAAAGACGCGACGCTCGACTACGCCGGCGTGCCGTATCGGCTGAACTACCTCGGCCAGTACATTGGTCGAGAACACGGTAGCTTCGCGTCCGCCTCCGGTGGCGTGCCGGTTGTTTTGGTGAGAGCGGGTGATCAGGCAGTGGCGGTGCTCGTGGATCATGTGCAGGGCAGCCGGGAAATCGTGGTCAAGAGTCTGGGCCCGCAATTCGCCAGCGTAGGCGGCATTTCAGGTGCGACCATCCTCGGCGACGGCAGTGTGGTGGTCATTCTCGATCTGCACGCGCTGATTCGCTCCCGCGGCGCGAGCGATGTGATGGATCAGATTACGCCGTCACTGCCAAGATCGCGGTGTGTGATGGTGGTGGACGACTCGGTGACCGTCCGCAAGGTCACCAGTCGATTACTGGAACGCCAGGGTATGGATGTGATCGTCGCTAAGGATGGCGTGGAAGCCGTGGCGATGTTGCAGGAACGGCGCCCGGACATCCTGCTGCTCGATATCGAGATGCCACGGATGGATGGTTTCGAAGTGACGCGCCAGATTCGTCACGACCGCCGCCTCGACGGTCTACCGATTGTCATGATCAGTTCTCGCACGGGTGACAAACACAAGGAACACGCATCCGAACTGGGCGTGAATCGATTTCTCGGCAAACCGTTTCAGGAAAACGAGCTGCTGAGCACCATTGACGAACTGATCGGTTGAAGCCCGCGCCACGGAAGGAGTTGAGCAACGTTATGTCCGCACTCCCCCCCGAAGCCCTGAGCGAATTGTCCTGTGTGATGATTCCTATTGGACAGCGCAGCGTCGTGCTGCCCAATGAGTGTGTGGCCGAGATCCTGCCCTGGCGCCGTGTACGACCCTATGCAAAGGCGCCTCAGTGGTGCCTGGGACACACCAACTGGCGTGGTGAGGAAGTTCCCGTGGTACGCTTTGATCTGGTTAACGGCTCCGACGAAGACCCGGAACTCAAGGCGCGCTGCGTCGTCATCATGAACCGGGTGCGCAGTTCCGGTCTGCCGAGGTTTTACGCGCTGGTTGCCTCCGGATTGCCGCGCATCTTCCAACTCACGGACGATGACGTGACGACACGAAGCGCGAGCCTTGGCCAGGCTGAAACGTTGGCGGTGAACATCGGCGCCGAGGAAGCCGTCGTGCCGAACCTCGAGTTTCTGGAAGCGCAGGTACATACCATACTCATCGGCAGCTGAGCGGTATCGATTTCGCCAAACTCAGTGCCACCCCCGGTGCTGGCAAAGCACAGCGAAGGCCGCCATTGGTGCGGTCTCTGATCGCAGCACACGATCGCCGAGACCGCGGATGGGGATGCCGTGAGCAACGAATCGGTCCGTTTCCCCGGACGACCAGCCTCCCTCGGGACCCACGATGAAGCCCTCGCAGTGTTGGAGATCTTCGCTGTCCAAAACCGGAGCACCCGGATGCAGGGCGATCAGCCTGCCTGGAAGCGTGGGCAGAGCAGTATCGAGACGACCGGCCGTGCCCAGATTCGGCAGCCACAATCGTTCACTCTGCTCACAGGCGCTCGCCACCACGGCTTGCCAGTGTGGCAACCGGCTCTCGATGCGCGATCCGGCGGCCTGACTGTAACTGCTGCTAACGAGCCATGCGTGTGTCATACCGAGCTCGGTCGCTTTTTGCAGCAGTCGGTCCATGGCGTCCCCTTTGATGAAAGCCTGAACCAGATGCTGAGGAGGCGGCAAGCACGTTTCTCGAACCAACTCATCTATCTCGAGCACGCATCGGCGGGTATCGGCGTCGGCCAGCCGCGCCGCCCATTCGCGGCCGTGGCCGTCAAAGCAACGCAGCTCGTCCCCGGTCCGCATGCGCAGTACACGGACCAGGTAGTGAGCACGTTTCGAGTCGAGTTGGACTCTTTGACCGCATGCAAGAGGCGGTGCCAGATAGACCCGGGTCGACATGAGCCTTAGCCGCGCGTCAGGCGCCGAGTCCGAGGTTTTCGCAGATACGGCTGGTCGCACCCCACCGATTGAGCGTGTAGAAGTGTAGCCCCGGCGCGCCGTTGGCGAGCAGATCCTCACACATGCGCGTCACTACTTCGATGCCGAATGCCTTCAACGCGCCTTTATCGTGTTGCAACGACTCCAGGCGCTTGTGGATCCAGCGTGGTACGTCCGCCCCGCAGTTGCCGGAAAAGCGCACGATGCCCTCGAAGTTGGTAATGGGCATGATGCCTGGAAAGATGGGAACGGTGATACCGGCGGCGCGTGCCCGCGCGACGAAGTCGTAGTAGGCGGGTGCATTGTAGAAGTACTGGGTGATCGCGCTGTTCGCGCCAGCCTGCACCTTTCTTCGGAAGAATTCGAGGTCCGACTCGGGGGAAGTCGCGTCCGGGTGCACCTCGGGGTATGCGGCCACCTCCAGGTGAAAGTGCTCGCCATTGTGCTTGCGGATACGGCGCACGAGGGCCTCCGCGTTGGTCGCGAAACGAGAGCGGCCCAGTCCCGAGGGGAGATCTCCCCTCAGCGCCACGACGCGCGTCACGCCCATTTCGTCGTAGGCGTCGAGCAGCGCCGCGGTCTGCTCGGGTGTATCGCCTCCTATGGAGAGATGCGGTGCTGCGTTCATCGACTTACCGCACAGGTAACGGATGGTGTCCAGGGTTCCGTCGCGGGTGGATCCTCCGGCCCCGTAGGTGACGGAGTAGAACTCCGGTGAGAAGGCAGCGAGCCGGTCGACCACTCTGCCGAGACTTTCCATCCCACCTTCGGCACGCGGTGGGAAAAACTCGAAACTGATTCTCATGGAATCTCCTTGGCTCCCGGCTGGTAACGGATCGGTCTTCTCAGGCGTTGGCGAGAGCCTCCGCCTTATCGGTCCTTTCCCAGGAGTAGGTCTCTGCGCTGTGTCCGAAATGACCGTAGGCGGCCGTCGCCCGGTAGATGGGTCGTTTCAGGTCCAGCATGGAGATCAGGCCGCGGGGCCGCAAATCAAAGTGCTCACGAATGAGGTGAATGATCTTCTCGTCACTCACGGTACCGGTCCCAAAGGTGTTCACGCTGATAGAGGTGGGTTCTGCGACGCCGATCGCGTAGCTCACCTGAAGCTCGCAGCGCTGGACCAGCCCTGCCGCGACGAGGTTTTTGGCGACGTAGCGGCCCGCGTAGGCTGCCGAGCGGTCTACCTTGGACGGATCCTTGCCGGAGAATGCGCCGCCACCGTGGCGGGCTATGCCACCGTAGGTGTCGACGATGATCTTGCGCCCGGTAAGACCGCAGTCGCCCACCGGACCGCCGATGATGAACTGACCCGTTGGGTTGATGAACATTTTGGTGTCGGCGGAGACCCAGTTGGATGGTAGCACCGGCTTGATGATCTCCTCCATCACGGCCTCGCGCAGATCCTTCTGCGAGATGTCGGGAGAGTGTTGTGTGGAGAGCACTACGGCATCGATACCGGTGGGCTTGCCCTCGGCATCGTAGCGGAAGGTCAGCTGGCTTTTTGCATCCGGGCGCAGGAACGGCAGTGAGGTGCGGCGCTTGTCTGCCTGCTGCCGAACTAACTGGTGCGCGTAGGTAATGGGCGCGGGCATCAGCACGTCCGTGTCGTCATTGGCGTAGCCGAACATCAGGCCCTGGTCGCCTGCGCCCTGCTCGTGACCCTCCGACTCGTCAACACCCATCGCGATGTCGCCCGACTGCATGCCCAGCGCGTTGATGATCTGGCATGAATCAGGATCGAATCCCATGTCCTCGTCGTCGTACCCGATGTCCTTGATGACCTGACGGATAATGGGGTCGACATCCACATTTGCATTGGTTCGAATCTCTCCGCCGACCACCACCAGCCCGGTTTTGATGAGCGTCTCGCACGCGACGCGAGAGTCAGGATCGTGTTCCAGCATCGCGTCGAGAATGGCGTCGGAAATCTGATCCGCCATCTTGTCGGGATGACCCTCGGAAACCGATTCCGAGGTAAAAACGCTGTATTCGGACATGAACATTCCTTCTGGGGGCTTTCCCTGAACTTAGGGAGGGTTGCTTTGGTCGCGCATTGTAGCGAAATGTCGATGTGCGATCTTCAGGGATTTGTAGAAGTGGGTACTGCTTTTGAGCACAATACGCGCGCGTTCCCACCTTCGAATTCAGACTCAGGATACAAAGGAGCACATGTCTTCCAGAACAGATCGCGCCAACGCGGTGCGTGCGCTATCCATGGACGCCGTTCAGGCGGCCAATTCCGGCCACCCTGGCGCCCCGATGGGGCTCGCCGATGTCGCAGAAGTGCTGTGGCGGGAAGTGCTGAGGCATAGTCCGGCCAATCCGGAGTGGCCAAATCGAGACCGCTTCGTACTGTCAAATGGCCATGGATCCATGCTTTTGTACAGTGTCTTGCATTTATCGGGTTACGACCTGAGCCTGGATGAAATAAGGGCTTTTCGGCAGTTGGGCTCCAGGACGGCTGGACACCCGGAGTACGGCGAGTGCCCGGGCGTGGAGACGACGACCGGGCCACTGGGACAGGGTATCGCCAACGCCGTGGGCATGGCGATGGCGGAAAAACGCCTGGCCGAGGAGTTCAACCAGCCCGGGCATGACATAGTGAACCACCGCACCTGGGTGATCGTTGGCGATGGCTGCCTGATGGAGGGGGTCTCACACGAGGCTGCGTCGCTTGCCGGTACCCTGCGTTTAGGCAAATTGATTTGCATTTACGATGACAATGGCATCTCAATCGACGGGGAGACGAAGGGTTGGTACGACGAGGATGTCCCGGCGCGCTTCGAAAGCTATGGATGGCGGGTAATCCGCGGTGTAGACGGTCATGACGGTGACGAGATCGCCGTGGCGCTCGAGGAGGCAGGAAACTCCGATGGCAGACCAACACTGGTGTGTTGCCGCACGATCATTGGCTACGGTTCTCCCAACAAGCAGGGTAGCGCGGATTCGCATGGCGCGGCCCTTGGCGTGGGCGAGGTTGCCGCGGCGCGAGCGCAACTAAACTGGGGTTACGAGCCGTTTCAGATTCCCCAGCAGGTGTATCAGGACTGGGACTGCCGGGAGGCGGGTGCGGCGCGTGAGCGTGACTGGTCACTAGCTTTCGAGGCGTATCGTGGAGAGCACCCGCATCTCGCGGTAGAGTTCGAGCGGCGGATGGCCGGTGAGTTGCCGGATGGTTGGCAGACGGGGATTCGTGAACTGGCGCGATCCGCGCAAGACGCGATGGAGCCACTGGAAACCCGGAAATCGTCACAGCGGTGCATTGGTGTCATAGCCGATGCGCTCCCGGAGCTCTTTGGCGGTTCTGCGGATCTCACGGGCTCTAATGGAACGCGTTGGTCCGGGGCGCCGGATGAGCGTTACCTCAGCTTCGGCGTGCGCGAATTCGGTATGAGCGCGATCACTAACGGTATGCTGCTTCACGGCGGCCTACGCCCTTTCAGCGGTACGTTCCTGGTGTTCATGGAGTACGCTCGAAACGCCGTGCGCCTATCTGCCCTCATGCGCATTCCCAACATATTCGTGTACACGCACGACTCCGTGGCACTTGGCGAAGATGGCCCGACCCACCAACCGGTGGAGCAGCTCACAAATCTTCGTACGACGCCCAACTTACGCACCTGGCGTCCTTGCGACACCGTCGAATGTGCGGTTGCCTGGGAAATGTCCGTGGCGCGTCAGGACGGACCGAGCACGCTGGTGCTGACGCGGCAGAAAACCGATCCGCAGGCGCGCGATGTTGAAGTGCTCGAGGCGATTCGGCGCGGTGGTTATGTGCTGAGCCCCGAACGCGAGAGGTTGGACGCGGTGATCATAGCCGCGGGCTCGGAGGTGATGCTGGCCATGCAGGCGCAGCGACGGCTGAAGGAGTCCGGTGTGGACGTGCGGGTGATCTCGATGCCGTGCGCCGAGCTTTTTCTGGAACAGGACGCAGCCTATCGCGAGGCGGTGTTGCCGCCGGCGGTGCGTGCACGCGTTGCGGTGGAAGCCGGCCAGGGAGACTACTGGTATCGCTTTGTCGGGCTCGATGGTGCGGTGGTGAGTATCGACCGCTTTGGTGTGAGCGCTCCTGGTGATGTGGCAATGGAAGCGCTCGGCATGACGACAGAAAATGTGATTGATGCGGTACGCCGGGTGATCTGACGGAATAGAACCTGAATCGTGAAACGAATGACGCAGCTGGATCTGGCGGGCAAACGTGTGCTGGTACGCGAGGATCTGAATGTGCCGCTGGCTGAGGGCGGAGTGACGAGTGACGTTCGCATCCGTGCCGCGCTCCCAACCATCCGAAAGCTCATGGAACTGGGTGCCCGGGTTCTGGTGATGTCACATCTGGGGCGACCAAGGGAGGGCAAATTCGACGCTGAGTTTTCTCTGGCGCCGGTAGCCGCTCGTCTGGCAGAGCTGTTGGGTGCGGACGTGCCGCTGCTCGCCAAGCTCGAGGACGCCGCGGAGAGTGATGCGCCCGTGGCTCTGCTGGAAAACGTACGTTTCCTGGATGGCGAAAAAGCGGATGACGAGGGTCTCGCGCGTCGGCTCGCTGGGCTTTGCGATGTGTTCGTGATGGATGCTTTTGCGACCGCTCACCGGGCTCAGGCATCGACGCATGGCGTCGCGCGCCTTGCCGATGTGGCTTGTGCGGGGCCGTTGTTGTGTGCAGAGCTGGATGCGCTCGGTCGCGCACTCGCGGATCCCGCCCGTCCATTGGTCGCAATACTTGGCGGTGCCAAAGTGTCGAGCAAACTGGAAGTGCTGCACAAGCTCGCGGAGATTGCCGATCAGATCATCGTCGGAGGGGGTATTGCGAACACCTTTCTCGCTGCGGCAGGTTACACCGTGGGCAAGTCGCTGTATGAACCGGATCTCGTGGACACCGCGCGCGAGATCGCGGCCAAAGCCGATATCCCGCTGCCCGCGGACGTGGTCGTGGGCAAGAGACTCGATGCGGCGGAGCCGGGTATCGTAAAACGCCTGGATGAGGTGGCGGAAGATGACATGATCATGGACGTCGGTCCGCAGGCCGCACGCGCCTTTAATAACGACCTCGAAACGGCGGGTACTATTGTGTGGAATGGCCCGGTTGGCGTTTTCGAATTCGATCAGTTCGGAGAAGGCACGCGCGTGCTGGCCGAGGGTGTTGCGGCTGCCAGCGGTTTTTCCATTGCCGGAGGCGGTGACACGCTGGCGGCAATCGACAAATACGAAGTGCGGGATCAGGTTTCCTACATCTCCACCGGCGGAGGCGCGTTTCTGGAATTCGTGGAGGGCAAGACCCTGCCAGCAGTTGCAGTGCTGGAGAGCCGCGGCTAGAGAGCGCGGCCAAGCGGGTGCGTAGCAGATGAGAGGACAGGGACAATTCGATCCAGGCGCGCTCATCGAGAAGCTAGGCGACGACCTCGTCCCAACCGCCGCCGCCGATCAGTATCGTGAATTCTACGGTCTGCGTGGTGTTGCGCGGAAAGCCGAACATCGACTGGCGCTCAGGGAGATAGCCGGTCAACAGATTGTGGTTCAGTTACTGCGCCCCACAGACGCTTGCGCGACCGCCGTGGTCAGCCACGGCTACTACGATCACACTGGTCTGTACGGCCACCTCATCGAGTTTCTCGTCGACCAGGGCCTGGCAGTACTTGCATTCGACCAACCGGGCCACGGGCTCTCAAGTGGACCACGCGCATCCATTGGCAGCTTTGATGCATACGTCGACGTGCTGACGGCGGTGCTCGCAGAGCTCGAACAACTGCCGGGTCCGCATCACCTGGTCGGTCAGAGCATGGGCGGAGCGGTGGCGATGGAGTACCTGGCGCGCTCCGGCGTGGGGCAATTCGGCGAAGTGATCCTGTTCGCTCCTCTAACCAGGCCATATCAGTGGCCGCTGGTCAAATGGGCCTATCGCGCCGCGCGTCTCGCCACACTCCAGTCGCGGCCGCGCACGCTTACCGACAATGCAGAGAACGAGGAGTTTCTGGGGCTCATGCGTGCGGATCCGTTGCAGGCAGACTCGTTGCCCGTGCAGTGGGTGCGTGCCATGGTGGAGTGGATGGCCGCTTTCGAACGACACACGCACACAGGTATATCGGTACGGATGATTCAAGGCGATGACGATAAGACCGTAGATGCGCGCTGGGGCATCGAGACAGTGGGGAGCAAGTTCGACGTCGACCTGCTCGTGGTGCCCGGAGGACGGCATCATCTGGTCAACGAGTCGGTCCACAAGCGTGAAACGATGTGGCGCTGGCTCGAGGAGCGCTGCGTGTGGGGAGACTGACGACCGCTACCGGAATTCATGAGCCGGGGTTCACAGCTATGAACCCACCAGCTACCGCGCTCCCAGGGGTAGTGCAAACACCCAGATGGACGCCCCGCCCGCATCCCCGGGCGAGCCTTTAGTGCTGCTCCAGCTGCGGTAGTGTCGGGTGATGTCACGGACGTGATTGTTGGTCATGCCCACCACCACCGCAACGTACTGGGTTCCCTTCACCGTGTAGGTAATCAGGCTCGAACTTGGCGTGTCGTCGAGTGGAGCTGTCCAGAGCAACCGCCCGGTTTCGTCGTCGAAGGCGTTGAGGGCGGGGCTGACATCACCGGCGAACACCAGTCCACCTGCAGTTGACAGCACGCCTGTGGAGGGGGGCGTGGTCAGGTCGGTGTTCCATGCCAATCGGCGATTAGCGACATCGATGGCCTGGATGCGTCCCATGTGACCATCGCGCAGACCCGGGTGCTCGGATGGGCCGAAATTGACGCCGGTAGTCAGCAGCCAGCCACCGGCTCCCGTCTCGCTCATCTGAAAGCACGACTCGGTGATGGGCACGTAGACCATTCCGGTAGCCGGGCTGAACGAGGTTTGCGGCCACGAGCGCGCACCGAAAGGAACGGGGCAGATGTCGGCGGCGGTATCGGGATTCGGCAGCTTAGTTGGATCGACGGTCTTCACGCCGGTCTCGGGATCCACGGCGATGATTATGTTCTGAACTCCGCTGTCGAGCGAAAACAGGAACTCACCCGTGGCGGCGTCCAGCGCATCGAGCATGGCATTTTTGCCGATGTTCATGACTGCCCGAATCGAACCTCCTCCTACGGTCGGTAGATCGGCGAGGGTGCGCTCGAACACCCAGTCCATGTCCCACTGGTCGTTGCGTGTGTGCTGAAAGTGCCACACCAGTTTGCCGTCGCTGGGATCGAGTGCGACCGTGCAGTTGGTGAAAAGTGCGTCATTGGTGACACCCGCTATGTCCGAGGGATTCAGCAAGGGTGCAGTGTCATATGTAGGGGCAACGCCGTAGTAGACAAGATTCAGTTTGGGATCGTACGTGCCCTGATGCCAGACAGACCCACCGTTGCGCGCCTGGGCTGGCAGGCCGTTCCATGAGTGGCCTCCTGGCTGGCCGGGCCATGCAACGGTGTTGAAGCGCCAGGTTTCCTCGCCGGTGTGTCGGTCGATGCCAATGATGTAACCGCCGCGCGGCACGCGAAAGCTCATGACGCCCTGGATTACCACATCCCCCGCGATCAATGGAGCGTTACGCAGGAAGATGGGTAGCTTTTCGGTCTGTGCGCCGAGGTTCAAGGCGTGCTCCCAGACCGGCGTGCCGGTGTGAATGTCCAGCGCGATGACGTGTAAATCCGAGGTGGCGAAATAGATCCTGTCGTCGTGCAGAGCGAGCCCCATCTTCTTGTTGGACCGGGTCGTAACCTCTCTCGTGTAACGCCAGAGAACGCGCCCCCTGGCGGCATCCAGTGCTATCACTGTGTCGGGGTATGTGTGCAGGAACATGACCCCTTCGTGTACCAGCGGCATCGGCATGCTCGATCCGTGCGTCAGAGGCGCTCGCCAGGCGGGCGCCAGTCGGTGAACGTTTTGCCGGTCGATCAGTTCCAGGGGACTGTAGCTCTGGCCGTCATACGTACGACCCCAGTGCAACCAGTCACCGGGTGGCGGATCCCGAAGCTGGGCGCCGGTCACCGCAGGCAGGGTTCGCACCAACCTGGCGCCGTCCTGATCCGGAGATGGGGAGAGCGGGTCGAAAGGCTCGGCCGCATCAGCGCCGGGGATCATGGCTGCAAGCTGCGCCTCGTCCGTCCGGAGCGGTCGATCGCCGGGCGGTAAACCATTGACGCGCAGTACGTGGGCCAGCAGGTGCGCGTAATCCACGTCGCTCAACCCAGCGCGCGACGTTGTCTCGGGAGGCATGCGCCGCAGATGAAACGCCAGCGCACGCATGGGCCTGCCCCGCCAGGACTGATTGAAGCGTGCGCCCATCAGAGGTGGGGCGACACCAATCCCCTCCAGCCGCGCACCGTGGCATGAAGCACAATATCGGGTGTAGAGCCCGGCGCCGGCGGAGGCTTGTGCGTCGGTGAAACCCGGATCTGTGCTCGCGTGGCAAAATGGAAGGCAGGACAGCGCGCACACCAGCAGGGTGGCATGAGCGTGCGATAAACGGGTCATGTAGAACTATTGTGTTGTCGCAATGCGTTTAGCATGCGTGAGACGAAGTCTGCTGTCATCAGTACGCCGCTGGATAACGACACGGAGGAGAAGGCATCTATCGTCTTGAGATTCGATAGTACATAGGTGTACTATTATTTTGTGCCGGGGCGTTCCGTGCCGCCGAATCCCAGCTCGCGCAGGCTGATCGACGTGTACCGGGATTGCACCTCTCGAGCCATCCCGACCCCGGCAATGGAAGAAGGCCCCCTACAGACAGGAGAAAAGACGATGACCGACGTTGGGCAATGGGTTGAACGATCGGGGTATTCCAAACACCTCGGCGCGCACATCGAAGAGCTGTCCGAGGAGGGTGCACGTATCGCTCTGCCGTTTCGGGAGGGCAACTCGAATCCGGGCGGCGCGCTTCACGGTGGTGTGTATGCGTCGTTGTCGGTGATTGCCGCCCAGGCGACGGCACGCGCCGTTTTGGGTGCGGAGGCGGGGCCATTTCACACCGTCGGATTCCAGATCAATTATCTGGCAGCGGCAATCAACGAGGGTGTTTCCGTGCAATCAAGACTGCTGCGCCGCGGCAAGGAGCTGTGCTTCTTTGAAGCAACGGTCACCAGTGAGTCGGGTCGCGATGTCTCGCATTCGACATTGATGATCCGCGGGCGGCAGGGTTCGACGGCCAATGATGGGCCGCTTGCCATCATGCAAGTGGGCGGCGACGATCCCGGCAAGATGGGCCCGGCCGTCACCAGTGCGGTGCCATTCATTCACGAGCGCGGTATCGAAATTCAGCACATGGCGGGTGGTGAGGCTCGGCTGTTCATGCCCTGGCAGGATAGCCACGAAGACAGTGAGAGCGGCGGTACCCATGAGGGTGCGGCACTGGCCTTGTTGGATACGGCTGGTGCGATGGCAGCCTGGGCAGTTACTGGACCCGGGCCATTCAAAGCGTCCACCCCATCGATGCAGGCGCAGGTTCTGGCAGCGCTACCAAAGGGAGATCTGGTGGCCCACGCTAGGGTCAGCTACCGCGATAATGAGATCTTCTACAGCGACGTGGAGGTGATGGGCATCGACGACGAACGCCTGCGCGCGCGCGGCACCATTGTCTATCGCATCGTCACATAGCGAGTCCTGGTATAGGGTGGGGCGTGGCGCAGGAATCCGCGGGTGTGATTTTCCCTAATCGCCGGAATCGCGGTCCGGGTTGGACTGCCCGACCTCCAGCAGATTCCTTTTGACCGCCTGCAACAGGCGGATCAACTCTCTCTGTTCGGTGTGGCTGAGGCCGCCGAGCGAGAGTCCTGTGAGTTGCTTGCCAGTGCGAATCATGTCCCCGTCCATTTTGCGGCTCTTACCGGTGAGAAACACACGTTTGGTACGTCGGTCGCCAGGGTCCACTCTGCGCTGTACCCAGCCGTCTCGTTCGAGGCGGCTGACCAGCGTTCCCACCGCGACCTTGCCCGTGCCGAGCATGCGCGCGAGTGCGACCTGACTGAGCCCATCCTGACGATGCAGATAGACGATGACGCGCCACTGGGTGCGCGTCAAACCGAGCGGTGCGACCATGTGGTTGTACTCGGCTGCCATCAGCCTTGCGATGTCATGGCACAGGAAGCCGACGCTCTGGTCGAGATCGTCCGCGGTGATTGAGTTCATTGCTCCGGCCCGAGGGTATTGGGGACATTATCCCCCAATGGAGCTTTTTTCTCTCTGCAACCCGTCGCGACAAGTTGCCAGTGGGGGCGTGGAGCACTAGAACAGCACGCGGGTTTTGATTGTTCCATCCACCTCGCGCAAGCGGGCAAGCGCTGCTGTCGAATGCTCGGCGTCGATGTCGATGACGGCATAGCCGATGTGCTCGTTGGTCTGCAGATACTGCGCCGCAATGTTGATACCCGATTCCGAAAATATGCGGTTGATTCCGGACATAACACCGGGAACGTTCTCGTGAATGTGCAACACACGGTGCATCCCGGCATGTTCGGGGAGTGCGACTTCCGGAAAATTGACGGCGGTGAGGGTGGTGCCGTTATCGCTGTAACGCACCAGCTTCTCTGCCACTTCGCTGCCGATGTTGAGCTGTGCCTCTACTGTGGACCCGCCGATGTGTGGCGTAAGGATGACGTTGGCCAATCCACGCAAAGGTGATACGAAGGGTTCGTTGTTCGATTTCGGTTCACTCGGGTAGACATCGAGCGCGGCCCCGAGCAGCGCACCGCCGCGAACCCGTTCGGCAAGCGCTTCGAGATCTACGACATTGCCTCGGGAGGCATTGATCAAGACCGCGGTCTCGCGCAGGTGTGCCAGAGCGTTCGCATCGATCAGATTGACAGTGGAGGCGTGCGCCGGTACGTGAAGTGATACCACATCGGCGCTGGTGAGAAGTTCTTCCAGAGTTTCTACTTGGCGTGCGTTGCCGAGGTTCAGTTTCTTCACCACGTCGTAGAAGATCACCCTCATGCCCATGCTCTCGGCGAGTATGCCAAGCTGAGAACCGATGTTGCCGTAGCCGATCACACCCAGCGTCTTGCCACGCACCTCGAACGAGTTACTGGCAGATTTTTTCCACACACCCTGGTGCATCTCGGTCGTGCGCCGGGGCACACCGCGTAGTAACAGGATGGCCTCGGCCAGGACCAGTTCGGCGACGCTGCGTGTGTTGGAGTAGGGAGCATTGAAAACCGGTATCGCGGCCCGCGTCGCTGCCGTGAGATCCACCTGATTGGTGCCGATACAGAAACAGCCCATGGCGATCAGTTTGCCGGCGCAAGCAAGCGCAGCATCGGTCACCTGAGTGCGCGAGCGGATTCCCAGGAGATGAACATCCTTCAGAGTGCGGGCGAGCGCATCTCCCTGGAGGGCGTGGTCGAGGATGTGGAGATTTGTGTATCCGGCCTGCCGGAAGTGCTCGGCGGCGGATGGGTGGATACCCTCCAGAAGGAGGATCTTGATCCTAGCTCGATCGAAAGACAGCTGCACGAAAATTGCCCGAATGAAAAAGGCACCTATACTACGCGTCCCCCAAGGGATCGCTTGGAAAATGCTCGAAGCGCTCGATGAATTGTTTTCACCTGGATGCGTGACCCGCGCTGCCGACGATCTGGCGCACTGGGGTCGCGACTGGACCACGGCATACAAGGCCGCACCCTCGGCGGTCGTATTTCCGAAATCGATACACGAGGTGGTCGCGCTTGTTCGCTGGGCAGGGTCGCATGGGGTTGCTCTCGTGCCCTCGGGGGGACGCACGGGCTTGTCCGGGGGCGCGGTTGCGAACCACGGTGAGGTGGTGGTGTCCTTCGATCGCATGAATGCGATCTCGGATTTTCGTCCCGCCGATCGCCTGGTGACTTGCCAAGCCGGTGTCGTAACCGCCAACCTGCAGGGCTTTGCAACGGAACAGGGTTTGAGCTATCCGGTAGATTTCGCCTCCTCCGGTTCCAGTCAGATCGGCGGCAACATCGCCACCAACGCAGGTGGCATCAAGGTGATCCGCTACGGACTCACCCGCGACTGGGTAGCGGGACTCACCGTCGTGAGTGGCAGTGGTGAGATTCTGGAGTGCAACCAGGGGCTCATCAAAAATGCCACTGGCTACGATCTCCGGCATCTTTTCGTTGGTTCCGAGGGTACCCTCGGATTCATCGTCGAGGCGCAGATGCGCCTTGCCCTCGCGCCGCCTCCGCAGCGGGTGATGGTGCTGGGAGTACCACGCTTCGCCGACATCCTCGAGGTACTCTCGGCGATGCAGGCACGACTGGTCCTGTCGGCATTTGAGTTCTTCGCCGATCAGGCGCTGGCGAAGGTGATGGCGCATCGTGATCTGCAATCGCCGCTTTCTGCACGGGTGGCGTTCTATGCGCTAATCGAATTCGATGATGATGCGCTGGAGGAGGCCACGGCGGTCTTCGAGCACTGTGTGGCCTCGGGCTGGGTGGTGGACGCTGTGCTCAGCCAAAGTGATACGCAGGCGGGCCAGCTATGGCAGCTGCGAGAGGCGATCTCGGAGAGTATCGCGCCGTTCACTCCCTACAAGAACGACATCTCGGTGTGCATCGGCGACATGCCCGGCTTCCTAGACGCCGTGGAAATGCTCGTGGCCCGGGAGTATCCCGACTTCGAGGTATGCTGGTATGGACATATCGGTGACGGCAACCTGCACCTGAACATCCTGAAGCCGGAGTCCATGGATACCCAGGCGTTTTATGCACGCTGTCACGAGATCAGCCCGAAGGTGTTCCAGGCGGTTGCCGAGAAAAACGGCAGCATTTCGGCGGAGCATGGAGTGGGCCTGTTGAAACGCGACTTCCTGGGCTTCTCCCGCTCCCCTGCGGAAATAGGCGTAATGCGCGGATTGAAGGGTGTGCTCGATCCACACGGGATCATGAACCCCGGCAAGCTGCTCTAGAACACTGCACTAGAGCGTGTGCACACCCTCGTGCGAGGCAACGATGACGAGATCGGCTGCGTTGCGCGCGAATACGCCGTTGCATACCACACCTGGGATGTCGTTGATGGCGGACTCGAGCGCTGGTGGATCGGCGATCTTCAGTCCGTGCACATCCAGAATGATGTTGCCATTATCGGTAGTGAATTCCTGACGCCATTCGGGTGCCCCTCCGAATTCCACCAGGGCGCGTGCTACCAGGCCTCTCGCCATGGGAACGACCTCCACCGGGAGGGGAAAGGCGCCCAGGGTATCCACCATCTTCGAATCATCGACGATGCACACGAACCTCTCTGAGGATGCCGCAACGATCTTCTCGCGGGTGAGCGCACCGCCACCGCCTTTCAGCAGACAGCGATTGCCGTCGACCTCATCCGCCCCATCGACATACACCAGCACCTCTCCGGCGGCGTTCAGGTCCAGTACTGGAATGCCGTGGCCGTTCAGGCGGTCCGCACTCGCCTTGCTGCTCGCCACCGTGGCATCGAAGGTGTGTTTGATTGCTGCCAGTGCGTCGATGAAAGCGTTGGCGGTGGAGCCGGTGCCCACTCCGACGACGGACTTGGCGTCCAGAAGCGGTGCGATTTCGGTTATGGCTGCCTCCGCCGCCCTGCGTTTTCTGGTGTCCTGCGTCATACTGTGCAATTGCCTCGGAAACTGATTGGAAATGCTGGAACGCTACGTCAAGAAGATCCTCGCGTCGCGCGTGTACGATGTCGCCAACGAGACGCCATTGCAAGATGCCCGCAATCTGTCCACGCGTCTTGGGCACCAGATCGGGCTCAAGCGGGAAGATCTGCAGCCGGTCTTTTCGTTCAAGCTGCGTGGTGCCTACAACAAGATGGCGGGACTGTCTGCCGAGCAGCGCGCCCGCGGGGTGATCGCCTCCTCCGCCGGCAATCATGCCCAGGGTGTTGCCCTGGCGGCGGAACGCCTGAACATGCGTGCCCACATCGTCATGGGCCGCAACGCCCCGAGCATCAAGGTCGAGGCGGTTCGAAACCTCGGGGGTCACGTCATTCTGCATGGAGACACTTACGACGACGCTGCCGAACAGGCGCACAAACTGGCCCAACGACATGGATACACGTTTGTGCATCCCTACGACGATCCCGATGTCATCGCCGGACAGGGTACCGTCGGTATGGAGATCATGAATCAGCGTTCGGACGTGGACGCCATTTTCGTGCCGGTGGGCGGTGGTGGCCTAATCGCGGGTATCTCGGCATATGTGAAATACCTGCGCCCGCAAACCCGCGTCATTGGCGTGGAAGCGACAGGATCGGCGTGCATGGCGGCGGCCCTGGCAGAAGGCAGGCGTGTGCGCCTCGCGTACGACGAGCTGGATCTCTTCGCGGACGGTGTGGCGGTGGCCCAGGTCGGTAAGGAGCCGTTCCGGATCGCACGTAAATGTGTGGATCGTGTGATCAAGGTATCCACCGATGAGATCTGTGCGGCGGTGAAAGACGTGTTCGATGAGACGCGCGCGGTTGCGGAACCGGCCGGGGCGCTGGCGCTGGCGGGGCTCAAGAAGTACGCCGAGGGTCGGGTCAGGCCGAATCAGAAGCTGGTCGCCGTGGTCAGCGGTGCTAACGTCAATTTCGATCGCCTGCGACACATCGCCGAGCGGGCCGAGGTGGGCGAGCATCGGGAGATCATCCTGGGGGTTACCATCGAGGAGGAGGCCGGCAGCTTCCGACGATTCTGTCAAGCGCTCGGAAAACGCGGCGTCACCGAGTTCAACTACCGCTTCGCAAGCCCGGACACAGCGCACGTGTACGTGGGCCTGCAGGTGGCCGAAGGGGAGACGCGTTCCGACCTGATCCACGAGATTTCTGCGGCCGGGTACCGGGTATCAGACATGACGGAAAACGAGACCGCCAAGCTGCACGTGCGGCACATGGTGGGGGGGCGAGCGTTCGGTCGCAAACAGGAGCTGCTGTACCGTTTCGAGTTTCCGGAGCGCGCTGGGGCATTGATGAAGTTCTTGTCGGGTCTCGGGAGTCGCTGGAACATCACGCTGTTCCACTACCGCAACCACGGAGCGGCATGGGGGCGAGTGCTGGTTGGCTTCGAGGGGGTGGACAACGATCGCACCGCGCTCGCCAGTTACCTCGACCGGATCGGTTACCGCTACTGGGAGGAGTCTGATAATCCGGCTTACGGGCTGTTCCTCAAATAGGGACGCGTATTTCGAATAGCCCGCCTGAAAACGGGCGCACCGAGAACCCCTCGGCATCATCGGTGTCATCATCCCAGAACACCTCCAGATCACGGGGCAGGGATTTGCCGCGTTTCAGTCGTGGATAGATACGCTTGAGATCGGCGATCATCTTCAATACGAAAGGATCGGTGCGTACGCTGGTGTCGTCGATGGAACTGATTAGATCGAGTGTGGAGATGGCGAACCAGAAGGCGTCCTCGCCCGGCAGCGGATCGCGCAGAGGCGGCATCGCCGCGATGGAGTATTCATCCTGGCGGATCCGCTCGACCAGCGCGCTCACGTCCTTGTTGCCTACCAGCAGGGGAGATGCTCTTCCGAGCAGGGCGAGTACCTTTGGTTTGTAGTAGTCGAGCAGTTTCGCGGCTTCCATGGGTCGTCCCCTTTGGTGATCTGAAGGGACATTTGTACACCACGGGCCGGTCTACTGATGTCATCCGAAAACCAGTGCGTTTGTACGAGTTTGCCCTGTTGCCGGGCCCTAGAGGCCCTGGCTGAAAGGAGAGAACACCAAGCGCCACGCCGGTCATCGGCGAGCAGGTCGGATCAATCCGGAGCGAGGTGGTAGCGTTGAAATTCCTCCTCGAACATCAGCAGCGACCAGTCATCAATGTGGTCGATGTACAAGCGCCCGTCGAGATGGTCGAATTCGTGTTGCGCGACGGTTGCGAAAAAACCTTTCAGCTCCAATTGACAGCTGCCGCCGTCGAGATCCTGGTACGTGATGCGCACATGCTGCGGCCGTTCTACGAACCCGCGTAATCCGGGGACTGACAAGCACCCTTCCCAGAAACCGACACATGAGGGGTTCATCACCTCGATCTCGGGATTGACGAAAACGGTGAGCGGCAGGTTCGCCAGTTCTCCGTAGCGGCTCTCTCCCCCCTCGATCTCGATGATGGCCAGGCGTATCGGTTCGTCTATCTGGGGCGCGGCCAGGCCGATACCGGCGTAGTCGTGCAGCGTATCGCACATGTCGGCCACCAGACGGCGCAGGTCTTCGCTGCCAATTTCGTTCGGCATGAGCCTGCGGGCTGGTCGGCGCAGCGTCGGGTGCCCCATGCGTATGATCTTTCTTACTGCCATCGCCGCCTCAGTCTCGCCCTCCCGCGGCGGCTGGAAACTGTTGCCAGCCGGACTCGGTCACCACGGCATCCAGTGCCACGTCCCATGGCTCTGCGCAGAGATCATCCGCGTGCTGCAGATCGTATGCAATGCCCACGAGCCGCGGCCGCAGGCGGCGCGGTAGGGGTGCGAAGTGCCGGTCGTAGTATCCAGCGCCCATGCCGAGCCGGTTGCCATGCCGGTCGAATGCCACCATCGGCGTGAGCACGACCTGTATGGAGCGCGTGTCGATTGCCGCTGCGTCGAGGGCCGGTTCCAGAATGCCGTAGCGGTTGGTTGCTCCCTGTTCGCCAGGTTGATGACGATAGAAGCTCATCTGGCCACGAGCGGCTACCACGGGTAGAGCGAGGGTCTTGCCCATCTGGTGCAGGCGCAACAGCAATGCGCTGAGATCCGGCTCGCCATCGGCCGCGGCGAATGCCGCAATACGGCGCGCCTTCAGCAGTGCCAGGCCGGACATCGCGTGACATACGATGGCGTGCGTGCGCTGCGCGCGTTCGCGCGGAGTGAGGCTGCGGCGCGCCTGGCGATAATGACGGCGCAGGCTGGCGCGGCCGGTGCCAGGCAGGTTGGTTGGGGGTGGGGCGGTGGACTGAGAAATGAGAAAGCCTCCCGAAATGCCGCTGTTGGTTTGCCCTGAACCGTTTTGGCTCAAGGCGGGGACCCGGGCAAGACCTAAGGCTTCCCATTCAGTCTTACTACGGTTTTAGACCTTATATAAGCCTGCGATGGGCTGGCACACCGGTACCGGCGCCGAAGTCTCCTTTAGTTTCTCTAACGGCTCAAGGACGACACCAACTGGCGCACATTCCAGGAGACGTGTCGAAGAATATCCTCCGTGAGCCTCGATGTCAGCGTTGACAAATCCAGAATGTGAAGTTCGTCGCGCGACTGCAAAGACCGCCCTCAGGGGTTGAGTTGTTTCTGCTCAGCGAGTGCATCACCCACTTTTTGCGTCAGTTTGTCTACCCGCTCATGGTCTTGTGAGGTGTCGGAATCACTGCGCAGAAAGTCGTCGGCGATGTTGAGTGCGGCCATTACCGCGATGCGGTCGAGACCCACCACCTTGCCGCTCTCGCGAATCGCCTTCATGTGATTGTTCAACAGGCGGGCGGATGCCGTCAGCGCGTCCACCTCGTCCGGGGCGCAACTCACCTCATAGTCCTTTTCTAGGATTCTTACTGTGACGGTAGTGGGGGGATTAGAACTCACGGGTTTCGGATCCTCGGAATTGATGGATGAATGGACGGTGTCAGTCCTGTTCGAGCGACTTCAGTCGCGTGATCATTGACTCGACCCGCCCCTTGGTGAGCTCGTTTTTCTCGATGAGTTTGGCCCGCTCCATCGTCCAGTTCTGCTGCTGGGTGCGTAGCGCCCGGTTCTCTCGTGTGAGCACCTGCGTCAGCTCGATGAGTTCGGCGACCCGGCCTTCCAACGCTGTCCACGCCTGTTCTGCCTGGCTTGACATGCTTTATACCCGAATGTCGGTCGATGAACGCTGTAGTGTGGCCTGAAAGCGGCGCCAAGTGAAGGCTTGTGCATTGGTCGGCGCGCTCGGTGGATCCGACCCGAATGCACCCGATATCGCAGCTACTGGCGTGCCGAGGGGGTGGGTCTGGCGCTTGGATGGGCTAGCTGGTCTGCAAGCATGCACGATGCTGCTAGGATGGCGGTTCCGGCGGTAGGCTCGATGGTGGGTGACGAATCGTGAGTGATCTTGATGTGCTGGCGCTGCAAGCCAGCCACGGACTGAGTTCGGCCGAGCTGCACGGCGTCGTGTGCGGTCTGGTGGCTGCAGATGCTGGCGCTTTCAATCTCGAGCGCCTGCTGTTGCTCGTTGGCGAGGATGCGCTCACTGACCAGTTTGCCGTGCATGCGTTTGTCGAAGCGGTGATGACGGAGCTGTTTGCCGAAGATATGCGCTTCTTACCTCTCCTGCCGGACGATGATGAAACGCTGGCAGACCGTACGGTGGCGCTGGCCCAGTGGTGTGGCTCGTTCGCGGCTGGCTTTGCCGCGGCAGTGGGCGACCTGCCCGCCGCACCGGACGAGGTGGGGGAGATTCTGCGCGACTTTGTGGCCATTTCTGAACTCGAAGAAGCGAAGAACACGAACGAGGACACCGAACGCGACCTTTTTGAACTGGTGGAGTTCGCCAAGGTGGGTGCACTGTTGTTGCTTGCGACCATGAACGGCGACGAGCGGATCAACGATGCGTCCGCAATCGACGCGGAGAATGAGCTCTGATGCGTCAGGCATTCACTCCCGCGGAGTTCAAGCGGCGGCGTCGCAGGCTGATGGGCATGATGGTGCCGGGTTCGGTCGCCGTCGTGCCGGGCGCGGCGCTCAAATTGCGCAACCGCGATGTCGACTATCCGTTCCGCCAGGACAGTGACTTTTTCTATCTGAGCGGATTTGCGGAGCCTGATTCGGTGCTGGTATTCGCTCCCGGTCGCGAGCACGGTGAGGTGATCCTGTTCTGCCCGGAGCGAGATGGTTTGAGTGAGCGCTGGAATGGCGAACGCATGGGGCCCGAGCGCGCGACGCAAATGCTGGGTGTGGACGATGCGTTTCCCGTGGGCGATCTCGGCGACATTCTTCCCGGAATGCTCGAGGGGCGTGAGACCATCTACGTGATGCTGGGCGAGCACCCGGAGTTTGATCAGCGTTTGCTGGCGATGGTGAGTGATATCCGTGCGCGTGAAGCGGGCGGCGCCCAGCCGCCGGGGGAGTTCGTGACATTGAAACATCTGTTGCACGAACAGCGGCTTTTCAAGTCGCCCGGTGAACTGAAGATCATGCGCAAGGCGGGTGCCATTACCACCGCCGCGCACCACCGTGCCATGCGCAACTGCAAACCCGGTATGACGGAGGCACAGCTCGAGGCCGAACTGGTGCACGAGTTCATGACGAGCGGAGCGCGACACGCTGCCTATCCATCTATCGTTGGTGGCGGTGCGAATGCTTGCGTGCTGCACTACATAGACAATCGGGATACGCTGCGGGCGGGAGATCTGGTGCTGATCGATGCAGGCTGTGAGTACCAACACTACGCGGCGGATGTGACGCGCACTTTCCCGGTAAACGGGAAGTTCAGCGAGCCCCAGGCGGCTCTGTACGACCTCGTTCTGCGCGCCCAGCTCGCGGCGATCGATGCTTGTCGGGCGGGTAACGCATTTAACATACCGCACGAGACAGCCGTCGGGATCATGGTAGATGGGCTGATCGAATTCGGCATTCTCGAAGGGGAGCGGGCCGACGTCATCGAAGGCGAGCGATACAAGACCTTTTGCCCGCACAAGACCTCCCATTGGCTGGGTCTCGATGTGCATGATGTGGGCGACTACCGCCTCGATGGCCATTGGCGGGATCTGCGGGAAGGCATGGTGCTGACCATCGAGCCGGGCATCTATATTCCAAACGATGAAGAACGTGCAGGGATTCCGGAGCGCTGGCGGGGGCTCGGTGTGCGCATCGAGGACGATGTGTTGATCACGGCGGATGGTCCAGAAGTGTTGAGCAAAGCACCCAAACAGCGCAGCGAAATAGAAAGCTGCATGGCCGAACGATAGCGCTGTGAACATGGCCGACATCGTGGTCGTGGGTGAAGGGGGGAATGATCGGTGCCGGTGCGGCTCTGGCTGCGGCACATGCCGGCTTTTCGGTTACTCTGATCGAGCGTGACGAACCTGCGGTGCAGCCTGGGCGCCTCGGTATGGAGCTGCGAACGGTTACGCTCTTGAGGGCGTCGCGCCAGTTGTTGCAGACGCTCGGCGTGGGGGATGCACACTGCGCTACACCTTACACGGGAATGCGTGTGTAGGAGGAGTGTGGTACCGCGCAGCTGTCGTTCGAGGCGGACCAGGTAGGTGGGGCCGAACTCGGATGGATCGCGGAGAACACGGTGCTTGCCGTGCGCATGTGGGAGAGGTTGGCATGCATGGACAACGTCGGCCTTGTGACGGGTGTGAGCGTCACGATGATCACGTCGATGTCACGCTCGACGATGAGCGTCTGACAACGCGCCTGGTACTCGCTGCCGATGGCGCGCGAATGGTTCATCCGCTGGCGGGGCTCGGAGTGAATCTTGGATTCGAGGATGTGGCGGGTGTCGCGTCGGTATCGCGGGGCCTCGCGGATCCAGGCGCGGCGGGTATCTGGCGTACCTTTT
>DCWG01000074.1 GCA_002327525.1 Gammaproteobacteria bacterium UBA2168
CCAGCTCGCTTCCGCTAAGTTGACGGAACCCACCGCACCCCAGATGTCCAGCGTGGCCGCGCCAATCTTAACCCTTACGCGACACCCTACCGCGCTCCCTTCGCCGCATGCATGACGCTGGTCATGCGGGGGCCACGCTTGTGCCGATGCCTGTCAGGTCGTGTCGTGGCTCTCGCAGGGCGTGAGCCAACCAGGACGGCGACAGCGGCAACGAGCGGCTTCATGCGGCGGTCCGCAGGGGAACGGGAGGTAGACGCCCTTCCTACCGTTGGCTCGCAGGGGGTTCAGTCTGGGAGCTAATACCTGCGCGGGTGCGCGGCGTGTCAATTACCATCAAGAATTCGGAAGCGCTCCAACTTGGCAACGGAGGTATCTTGCCATGCGTAGAGATCCATTTCGTCGTAGGCAACATAAATGTCATTTCCTTCGGTTTCGAGCATTACTCGGAAGGCCGGATTGCCGTCATTGAGTTGGATGGTCTGGAGCTCGTTCCACTCGACATCGTATACAGAGATGAAACTGGGGCCGACCTCGCGGAGTTCCTCGTCGGACGGATGGGCTGCCTCTGGATCGCACGCGTCGGCACCATCGACTTGTTGACCATGTAGCCCTTCTGAAATCTCTTGGGTGTAGCCGACGACCCAGAGTTGGTGAGCTTCGTTCCAGTCAGCACCGGTGGGAAAGTACACGTCAAGCGCCGCGTCGGTGATGGTTTGGGTCGAATCAGCCACGAGGGTCAGGTCAGCCGCGCTGGTGGTAAACGTGTGGATATTGGTACGCTGCGAATTTCCGTAATCTCGGTTAGGACTAAAACTCTGCAGTCGGTCTTCGCTAGCACCCATCTGCCCAGCGGGCACCCAGACCAGCGATGTCCCCGTTACAAACGTGCCCGCTTCGGGCTGCACCAGTGCCTCGGCTACCACCGACAGGTCCATATCCAACTTGTAGAGTTGGGCAGACCAATCAGTGACCGTGCCACCGTCGGGTTGGTCGAAGAACTGAGCATAAAGGTGGCCACCCCCAGTCGCAAACCCCATGTCCAAGAGCCGGTCGCCATCGTTCTCGTCGCCCACGCGGGCAAGGCTGGAGTCGCCAGTCAAATCGTCGAGCGGCTGAAAGTCAGTATCGAAGCGGATTAAACGGGCCTCCGGCTCGCCAGGTAACGTCGTGAGCATCACGAAGGTGTCGTCGACCAGAACAAATTTGTGGTCCCCAAGGTCTCCAGAAACCGTCTCTGTGGGACGGAATATGCTGCCCACTGAGTCAACGTCGATGACGACCGTCTCCGAGCGAACCCTGCTAAGGTTCCGGTCCAGTTCCTGGAAGTAGAGGCTCTTGCCCTCGCAAAAGGCATCGAACCCGGCCAGTTGATAGGTCACAAACACGCGAGTGTCTTCGACGAGCATCACATCTGCGAAGACCGCCCGGCCACGTTCCGGTCCATGCATAGCATGCACCGAGCCCACTCGTTCGACAACAACCGAACCGGACGTGTCGCCGGCGTCGGCGGCCTCTTGAATCTGCGTGAGGACTTGGGTCCGCGCATCGGCATCGTTGACCCCATCGACCCGGTAACGCAGATACTCCTGCAACCACACCGCCTTGCCCTCCAGGTCGACATGGCTCAGTTCGACGCTACGCTGCAGCTCGTCCCGGTAAAACGCATCCAACACCTCCAGGAAGTCCAGGGATAGGTTCCGCGGCGGGAAGGCATAACTGTCCGATGCCACGTCGCTACACACCGGCTGGATCCCCTGCCCCCGAATCTGCATCAGCACCCGCGTGGTCGCCTCCGTCGCCGCACAGCCATTCAAAACGTAACGAAGCCATTCCGGAAACCACACCGCCGACCCTTCGGCGTTCACATACCCTTCATTGGTTTGCGACCGTTGCAACGAATCCCGATACTCAACTTCCAGACTCTCGTAGAAGGTCAGCGCCTCATTGCGCGGCGGGAACGGGATGCCGGCCATCGCTACCCCTGCCAACGTCAATGCGCCCTGGAGATCATTGAGTTGCAGGGTGTCGACATCCCCAAGCCAGGCGTTCATGAGCGCCGTCACGTCCTGACCCGCCGCATCAGGATGTCCCAGCCCAATCACGTGGCCCAGCGCATGGGTCACCGTCCGCTGCAGGTCATGCACGGACGGCCCGGGCCGTTGTGCGCCCCGGTAACAGTTGAAGGGCTGACTCCGATTGATCAGCACATCGGCTTCAAACGTCGCGTCGAGCCCATCCCGCACACTGGCAAACGACTGCGTCACGCTAAGCAGTGATGGCCCAAACGGCCTACCGAAGACGTCATCCGTAAAGGCGATGCTATTGACCAAATCGAAAGGCGCTGGCGAGTTCAAGGTCCCCCGGACATTCGTGAAGCGCACGGTGGTGGGCGCGAGGGCCTCATTCCACGCGGCCAGACTTTGCCCTGCACACGCATCCCAATCCGCCGACCCGTCGAGCAGGCCGGCCGCTGGCCCCAGGGACACTTCCACCGGAATCGATTCAACCGCCCAACGCTGCCCCACTAGGTCGAACGCCACCACCGATATCGTGGCGAGAACCAAAACGATTGCGGCAACACCAACGTGATTCGTCATCACTTCTCAGGGTGCAAGGCGGTGCTTCCCGACGCTCATCCTACCGCTGGCGGGCAGGGGGTGCAATGCGGCTCACGCGGGTGGGCGGCCTCCCATTCGCGGTAACCGTAGCCCTCGTCTCCGGCAAACCCGGATTGTCGACTGATTCTCAATTCGAGTCGTACTGCATGGCAGGACTGCGGCCGCTGATGGCCGCGGTGCGACAGACCGACGCCATCATTGCCGTCGAAGGGCTGATCTTCGCCACTTCGACCGGTTGCCTCGGGCCTTGTCCGGAGGTCGGTATCAGCGCGCTGCGCGCTGCTGCGCAACGCTGAACAGCGACCCCTGTTACTCCAATGCGAGGACGGCGGCTCGTAGCTCGGCGATACGCACCAATTTCATTATCGTGCTATAGGTGGCGAGCGCTGGGTCAGTATTTCGCCGCGACGTACCCGTAGTAGTAGTCGAGGAAGTCATCCACCTTCATCGGGAGCTTAGGCATTTTCAGCAACTTGCCCCATGTATAGACCGTCATGTTTACAAGCTCCACGCCTCGGGCAGGCTTGGCGGCGATCTCGGATCTCAAAACCACAATATGATTCGGCGAACTCAATATCGCGGTTTTACCCTGCAGGAGGCTACTGTCGATCAGCAGACTGACATGGTAGTTTTTCTTGTAAAGCGCGCTCGCGGTGAACAAGTTTTCACGATTCTCATCCCAGACGTGGCTCCAGTCCTCCTTTACATCGGTGTAGCCAGCTTTCCTCAGCCACCTCACGAACTCCCAGACATTCGCGCCACCAATGTCCCCGACAGCCTGATAGTCGATAAACCAATTCTCGGAGTCTCGAATGCTGGCCATGGGGATCCAGTCCGCTTGTGGGACCTGACCCGCCGGATTGTAGTCCTTGAGGTCCGCGCAAGGTTCGAGGACCCAGCGGTCCACTCTAGTTCTTCCCTTATCGAACAGTTCAGTGACCATCCGCACGTATACAGCAGGACGATGACGCGCAATGCCGTAGACGAGAGCTGCGGCTGGGCAAACCCCGGCTTGACCTTGGTTGATCAAATAGGGCTTCGCCACCCTGGCGCTCAGCTGTTGCGCCACCGTCTTGCGCGACAAGCGCCGAAAGGCACCCGGGGAGGTCTTCTTAGAGAAAGCAGTGATGAGCTGCGCCGGATTGGCCATGTTCTATCCCCTTCACACGCGAGTTCCAGGAACGTCCAGCCTCGCTTCGGCGAACGACAGAACTCAGCGAAAACTGGTAATTTGTGTACAAATACTCGATACGTACCGCAGCCGACTTGGCGATAGGCGCTGGAGCGCCACGACTGCCGGGCCAGCATCATTTCGGTTTCAGGGTGAAAGTTAGGCCGCCGCCTGACGGGTTTAGTGGCCCGCTCTGTGGTCAAGGTAGTTTCTCCGAGGTCGCCGAAGCCCACCACTTCGCGCCCGCGAGTGAGACTCCGCGCACCTGCGTTGATGTCATCGTGTTAGCTCTAACAGCCGCAGTTTCGTGTGTCGGATCGCCCACGGCTAGGTTATCCCCTATTGCCCCCTTCCCGCCAGGAGCCTCTGGCCACGATCCCGCCTGACTTGCCTCTCTGACCCCCTGATGCAGGTGCTGGCGCTGCTCGGTGCAATGCGGAGGCTTACGGCTCACGCGGATGCGCCTCGTCCCATTCGCGGGCGAGGCGCTGAGCCTCGGCGATCTGTTCGGCGGTCATCTTGGCGGCGAGGATGTCGCGCTTCTCCAGGCCAATTCTTTTCATTGAACTGGTATTTCGTGAAGCCAGAATGTTGAACCACATGTGTGCCTGCACCTAGTCCTCCGGGACGCCTTGACCGTTGGCGTACCTGAACCCGAGGTTGAACTGCGCTTCAGCGTCCCCTGCCTCAGCACGCGCACGCAGCGCATCGATCTCCGGCGTCTGCGCCTGCACCGGCACACACAGTGCTAGCGCGGTCAGCACAGCGACGGCGGCAACGAGTGGCTTCATTGCGGTGCTCCTCCAGGTGACAGCGTGCAGTCGCAAGCATACCCCGCGAGCGACAGGGAGGCGCTACCGATAGGGTCGCCGGTCGTCTCGGGCGTGCGCCCGTCAGCGCACCGTGGTCATCCGAGGCCGCAGCCCAGCCACGCAGCACCGCTTGTGCTGAGACTC
>DCWG01000058.1:0-1004 GCA_002327525.1 Gammaproteobacteria bacterium UBA2168
CTGCCAGAAATCGATCTTATGTCGGGCACCGAACGCCGGCGCATCCACCTCGAACTTGCACATCAGATCCTGGATGACGTCGCCGATGATCTCGTCATCGCCGTTCATGACATAACCGCGATCGGTGGCCAACCTGCCCTCGTCAATGGCCGCATAGTAGCCTTCGAGCGTTTTTGCATTCTGCGCGTAGGCACGTCCAACCTTGCTGATGGCACTCACACCGAGTGCCACCAGTTCACAGTGTCCATGCGTCGTGTAACCCTGAAAGTTGCGATGCAGGTCGCCGTCTTCGCGGGCACGCAGCAGACCGTCCGTGGGTTTGGCGAAGTGGTCCATACCCACATACTCGTAGCCGGAGGCCTCGAACTGCCGGATGGCCGTGCTCATGAGTTCGAGCTTTGTTTCCGGTTCTGGCAGGTCTTCAGCTCTAATCTGGCGTTGTGTCTTGAACCGATCAGGCAGATGCGCGTAGTTGTACAGCGAGATGCGATCCGGCGACAAACCCATCACGCGCTCGAGCGTGCGCTGGAATCCCGACACTGTCTGCAGTGGCAGGCCATAGATGAGATCGACATTGATGGATTCGAAGCCGTTGGAGCGTGCAGCATCGACGATGGCTTGCGTTTCCGCCTCGGACTGAATGCGATTGACCGCCTCCTGCACCGCCGAATCGAAATCCTGCACGCCGATACTCATGCGGTTGAATCCGAATTCTGCGAGCACATCGATCCGCTGGGGCGCGAGTTTGCGCGGATCGATCTCGACGGAGTAATCGCGATTTGCTCCGTCGAGGAGTTGGAAGTGCCGGTTCAGTCCCTCGAACACGCGCTGAAACTGCTCGTCACTGAGGAAGGTGGGCGTACCTCCCCCAAAGTGCAACTGCTCCACCGGGTGCTCGCCCTGTAAATGGCCACTCTGTAAGGCCATTTCCTGGATCAGCCGCCCGATGTAGTCTTGCGCATGCTTCTGATTGCCCGTGTTGATCTTGTTGCAGGCGCAGTAGT
>DCWG01000058.1:1310-27664 GCA_002327525.1 Gammaproteobacteria bacterium UBA2168
TGATCTTGTTGCAGGCGCAGTAGTAGCAGATGGTGTTGCAGAACGGCACGTGCAGATAAAGCGACAAGGGCACACCTTCGGCGACGCCCTCGAGGACCTTTTCATACTCTTTCGAGTCAGTGTCGTGAAAGACGTTTGCCGTGGGGTACGACGTATAGCGTGCGCCGTTGACGTTATAGCGGCTGACGAGATTGGCATCGAATAGAGCTTTCATCGCGCGAGTGTGCCTGCTCGTGAATGGCCGCAGAATCGGGGAAATCCCTTAAGGAACCTATGATCAAATGTCCATTGCTCAAGGGTTCCTTTTCCGTCTGCTGCCGCCTCACCCGAGGCTGATACCACGTAAATACGTATTCTGCGATTTTCCGCTAAGCCACGCTCGCAATCCAGCCCCCTCGGACAGAACCCTGGCCCGGCAAATGGAAGCCACGGGGGCGACATTGCTCTAGCCGCCGTCTGCCTCTCCCTGGTCAGGCCCGATGAAGGCATACCGGCACATCCTTGATTCCACGGATGAAGTTGTTGGGCAACCGAACGACCTCTCCGGACAGTTCCACCCGATCGAAACGTTTCATGATTTCCTCCCACAGCACCCGAAACTGCATCTCCGCCAGGCGGTTACCCATGCAGCGGTGAACTCCGTACCCGAATGATACGTGCTGGCGCGCGTTGGCTCCTCGATCCGGAAATGGTCGGCGTTCTCGAATACGCTCTCGTCACGGTTTCCCGACAGGTACCACATCACCACCTTGTCGCCTTCGCGGATATTCTGGCCGCCGAGCTCGAAGTCCTGCAAGGCCGTACGCCGCATGTGGATCACCGGTGTCTGCCAGCGCACCATCTCCGCGACCATGTTGGGAATCACTCCAGGATTCTCGCGTAGCTTCTGATACTCGTCAGGGTTCTCGTTCAAGGCCACTACGCCACCACTGATGCTGTTACGCGTGGTGTCGTTTCCGCCCACGATCAGCAGGAGGACCGTGCCGAGAAATAGCCGTGGGTCTTCATTCATGTTTTTCGTGGTCTCGCTATGCGCCAGCATCGCGCTCGTAGAGTGACGCATCACTTGCATCGATTTGCTCCAGCGCATGTTTCGCCGGGCCAAAGGGCGTCAGTCGATGGCCGAGACGATGGCCCGGCCGGGGAACACGCCCTCGACGAGGTTACCGTCCCGCACCACGAACTCACCACTGACCAGTACATGGGCCACACCCGCGGAGGTTTGCGCCGGCTTCAGATACGTCGCCCGATCGAGAATCGTGCGCGGGTCGAACAACACCAGATCCGCGTCCATGCCTTCCTGCACCCGGGCTTTGCGCCGCAGCGCAGGGGCAACCTGTTCGAGGCGACGCGCCGGATCAAGCGTCATCTTCTTCAGTGCCGTCATCAGTTGCAGATCACCCCGCTCACGCACGTAGTGTCCGAGCACGCGCGCAAAGGTCCCCGCGCTGCGCGGGTGTGAGAACTGACCGACAAACGGTACGCCATCGCTTGCCACCATGATGTCAGGCTGCGCCACGATCCAGGCGTTGGTTTCCTCGTTTCGCCCATGAATGATCACCCAACCACCCTGACGACGGTATTCGTGGAAGGTCTCTTCGTCCAACCGCTCTCCGGTCGCCGTCCATTGCAGCTGGCTGTAGTCACCCTCGTAGTCGTCGAATAAAGCACTCTCCAGACGGGTCGATCCCGCCGTGTACGGATAGCTCTCCGTCGTGACGTCAACGCCATTGGCGCGCGCACCTCGTATCATCTCCATCGCAGTGCGGGCCTTCTCTGCGAGACTGGAGTTGAGGTGCACGACGTGCAGCGACGCACCACTGGCTGCCGCGTTTGCCAGCACCTCCTGCAGGGGTGCGAGCAGATCACCTCCCATATAGCGTTCCTGCCGCATGTGGGTGAAAACCGGTACGCCAAGCCTGGCTGCGGTGCGAAACACATCGAAGATCTCGCCGTGTTCCGCGCCGGGCACGTACGTGATGCCGATGCCGATACCGAGCCCGCCCGCACGTACGCCTTCTTCGATCAGCACTCCGAGCCGATCCACCTGCTCCGCCGAAAGCGCCATTTTCGTCGCACTCTCAAGCCCTGTGGCAGAACTCGCGGACGCACTCGTCAGGTCGATCATGTCCGCCCCGGTGAGTAGTTTCACGCGGGCTGCCAAATGCCCCGCCGTCGTGCCGTAGTGAATGGGTGCATTCCCCGCCCTTGATTCCAGGAAACCAGCCACAGGCAGCGTACCGATTTCACACTCAAGCGCGGTGGTCACTCCGTCGGCGGCCTGAAAACGATTGCTGCGCACATCCTGTCCATGGGCGTGCAGATCGATAAAACCCGGTGCAACCACCAATCCCGATGCCTGTATCCTCACCGTGCCGCTCAGAGGCTCCCCGCTCACTGCAGCGATCACACCGTTTTCGATTGCGACGTTACGCACCGCGTCGAGCCCGGTTTCAGGATCCATCACACGCCCACCCAGCAGGACCACGTCATAGGCGAACGCCTGGCCAGCAAGCAACGCCGTCAGGCTAACGGTTAGAACTGATTTCAACGTTGCCCCTCCAGCGAGTAGATGGTTCTGCCTTCCTTGATGGTCTCGAGCACCACGATATCCTTGATCTTCACGGGATCGACCTCCAGCGGATTAGCTGACAACACTACCAGATCGGCCAGCTTGCCAGGTTCGAGGGAACCCTTGGCATGTTCCTCGAAGTTCTGATACGCCGCATTCAGCGTGACTGACTTCAGCGCCTCGATGGGCGCTACACGTTGCGCCTCGCCGAGCACTTCATCGCTGCGCGTCAGGCGGTTGGTAGACGCCCACATCAGGCGCATCATGTCCGGCGGCACGACCGGTGTATCGTTGTGAGTGGTATAGGGCATCCCGCGCTCGGCAGCGGAAGCCAGCGGGCTAATGCGTTTCGCACGTTCAGCGCCGAGTACGGAGTCGCGATGCCAGTCACCCCAGTAGAAAGTGTGCGCCGAGAAAAACGACGGGATGATGCCCTGCACTTTCATCGCATCCAGTTGATCGTCGCGCACCGTCTGAGCGTGAATCATCACCGTGCGCCGGTCACCGATGCCGAAGCGTTTCTGAGCGCGCGTCACCGCATGGATGAGCTGGTCCGCGGCCGCATCGCCGTTGGCATGCGCCAACACCGGGATCCGGCGCGCGACGGCCTGATCGATCAGCTGCTCCAGCGCCTCCGTCGGCATGGATGCATAACCTCTATATTCCGCTCCCTCGCCACGAGGCGGGACGTGGTAGGGCTGCGTCAGCCAGGCGGTCTTACCCTGCGGCGATCCATCCAGCATGAGCTTGATGCCACCGACGCGAAAGCGATGCTCATAGGTGGAGGTCGGCACGAAATCCGCGGGAATCACCTGGCCCGGCCCAAAGCGGCGAAAGGCGACGAGATCGATCTCCAGAATTCCGGCGGCCGCCATACGCCTCAGACCCTCGATGGACGCAGCGTCGTTGCCGCCGTCCTGGGCCGTGGTAATACCCTGACTCGCATAATAGTCCTGAAAGGCGGCAATCATCCCGGCCGCGGCCGTCGGATCCGGCGGTGGCAGGCTGCGCCTGACGCCGTACATCGCTGTTTCTTCGAGCACACCGTCCGGTTGACGGCTCCCTGCTTCACGTCTGATGACGCCGCCCGGAGGATCTTCCGTCGCCGCCGTGATGCCGGCGAGCTCCAGGCATCGTGTGTTACATGCCATCAGATGACCCGAGATGTGAACCACAGCAACCGGCTTGTCCCGGCTGACGGTATCCAGATCATGGCGCGTCGGGTGGCGCCCTTCTGCCAGCAGCGAGTCGTCGTAGCCGCGCCCGACCACCCATTCGGCGTCTGGGTTTACACCCATCCACTGTCCGAGCTCGCCAAGCAGCATTTTCATATCACTTACACCACCCGCGGGCGGTGGCTGCAGGTCGGCCAATGTCGTTGTGAACGACCCGGAAGCGAAGTGGCCGTGCGCGTCGATGAAACCGGGCACGATGGTACGTCCCTCCATGTCGAGCACCACAGCCCCGTCATCGACCGTTCCGGTGACCGATTGCCGGCTACCAAGCGCGAAAATTCTGCCATCGCGCACGGCCATCGCCCGAGCGCGCGGCTGTTCATCGTTCACCGTCACGATATCGGCATTGACGTATACCGTATCCACGGCCAGCAGGGTGCCCGACCACGGTACAACCGCCACGACAAACAGCATGGGCAGCACGCCAATCCTCATCGGCCTCATTACTCTTTCCTTTCGGTGTTCCGGTACACGCAAACTGCACGCAAACCGGGGCAAACGTCAATGCCCGCTGCTTCGAGAACGACACGCCATGCTATCGTGGCGACTTTTTACGAAAGGAGCAGATGGTGAGAAACCGGCTTGCAGGCAAGGTAGCGCTGATCACGGGCGGGACGAGTGGCATCGGAGAGGCGAGTGCCGAACTATTCGTGCGCGAAGGTGCACAAGTGCTGATCGTGGGTCGATCGGAACAAAAAGGGAGCGCCATTGCCGAGCGTCTGGGCGACAACGCGGTGTTTGCACCAGCGGACGTCACCCGTGAGGAGGACATCGCGGCTTCGGTGAATTGTACGCTCAAGCATTTCGGCAAGCTGGACATTCTGTTCAACAACGCGGGGGGGCCCGTGGGTGGCAAAGGTCTCGACGGTATCGACACCGACACCATCGACTACGGTGTGAGCCTGTTGTTATCCAGCGTGATTCTCGGCATTCGCTATGCCATAGAACCGATGAAGGCGAACGGAGGCGGTGTGATCATCAATAATTCCAGCGTCGCGGCACTCCGCTATCGCCAGGGCGACAACCTCTACGCCGCACTGAAAGCGGCAGTCACGCACTACTCCAAGATGGCCGGCGTGGAGCTCGGACCTCACAACATCCGCGTCAACGTGATCTCTCCCGGCGCCATCGCCACACCCATCTTCTGGGGCGGATCTGCGCGCGCCAACACGCTGAGCGATGAGGAAAACCAACGCAAGTTCGAGAAGCTGAAGGGCAACCTCGCCAAGGCCACCACGCTGCCGTCAGCAGGACTGGCCGAGGACATCGCCGAGGGAGCACTGTTTCTCGCAAGCGATGCAGGACGTTTCGTCAACTGCCACGACCTGGTGATCGACGGCGGCCGGACGTCGCTGTTCAACGAGTAGGCTGCCAGCCCTGATCCGAGCAACGCGGCTTTCTTTATGCAGCGATAGATGCGAGTTCGCGCCTAGCGCTTAGACTCCCAACTACTCGCGAATTCGATACTCGGCGCAGATTCGAGTGAGATGGCCTTGTCGCCGCGTGCGGGTGTTGTCGAAAGCGAGACGTTGCGTGCAATCGAGAACTGGTCCTGTACCTGGGTGACCTCCACCACGCCCAGGGTCGTGTCGCTGCTGCCCAGACTGATGCCGGTGTCAGGGTCGATCAGGTCCTCACCTTTCGAGAGTATGTTCAATCGATCGCCGACACTAACGCTTTGCGTGCCGAGATTCAGCCATACCTGTCTACCGTCGGCCTTGACCACACTTCCACTTGCCGACTGTGTACCTATTTCTTTGACCAGCTCGTATACACCCTTGTTGACACCCGCGATAATCGCCTGCCCTATCGGTGTTCTGGAGTAGCTGTCGAAAAAACCTCCGAGACCGAGATCGCCCACGAGTGCGCCGCCTCCGAAGATCAGGCCGCTTTCTTTGATCACCGACTCCACCTGCTTGGAGTACATCACCTCGCTGGTCTCGGCGTCGATGAGCCGAAAGTTGAGGCCAACCCGGCCTTCGCCAGACTTCACGCCTATGCCACCGACCCCGGGTATGCGCGTGCGTCGAAGCAGGGCGCCGACGCCACCCTTGGTGCTCTTTACGTTCGATTCGTAGTCCGTCACTACCACCTGCACCAGATACTGCGCGCCGAGCACGTTTCCGGTCCTGGCACCAGAGGGCTTGGCCACCCGACCAGAACTGGCGAGATCCTGTTCGCCGAGCACCGCGCCCAGCACCTTGCGCTCGACCAGCCTGAAGCGGCCGGATCGATTCATCGTATCCATCACGATCGCCTCGATGCCGTTTACAGGAACCTGGGTAGCCGCTGCACTGTAATCGATCGCCGTGCCCACTGTGACGATGGTGAACGAACCGGCCGTGCTGCGATTGTCGACCTCCAGAACGCCAACCCGTGATTTGGCCCCCACAAACTCACCCCACTCCAGGTTGACCAGGTGTTTGGCCCTGATGTTGTCGATATTCTCGGGGAGCGGCGTCTTCGCTGTGTCAACGACGGAGTATGCAAGATAGTCGCCCCAGGCCAACTGGGTCACTAATAGAACCCCGCAAAGTGCTACAGCTCGCATCGTCTCTCTCCCTGTGTTCTAACCATAGGATCATCTGTCCCAGAGCCGCTCGCGTCAACTGGCAGCATCGCCGGAATCAATCTACACCTGTTCAGTGCATCCGTCGATTAGCCAAACGCCGCTCGCGAACATCCTTAACCGTCTTTTCAGTATCGGACATGCTCATAGTGAGGCTCCTCTGCTCAGTTAAAAGTAGCAGAGCTGTCTCTTAGTGAATCAGGTCGTTTGGTAACTCATGCTTTGACGGCGCACATCGTTGGTGAATTCGACATTCTGCCGACCCATACCGCGGATGTGTATCGCTGCGGAGTTGGGAAAGGTCACCACGGGCTGAATGTGCAGGTTGGGAGTAGCAGGACCGACGTCTCTGAGGTTCTGGGCGGTCATCTTCTCCAGCATCCACTCGCTGAATGCTGTGACTGCGCTTGGCGAATCCTGGGCGGTTTCCTCACGATAGCGCGGTGACCACGACCTCCCCGATTACGGCTTCATTATCGGCTTCTTGGGCATGCGCAACGCGAGCGAGACCAACATCCAGAAAGGCGAGCGCCATGAACGAACACATCGAAACTGTGGTTTAGCATGACTTTTCTCGATTGAAATGAAAACTGACGCATGACCGCAGATATGAAAGAACGCTATTATAGATATTGCTTCGTTAACAAAACAAAAAGCCAAACAGTGCGCTGAGCCGAGGAGGAACGAAGCGTGGAGGCGCCCCTGAGGGAACCCGGAAGCAGGGGTTTCTGGTTGTTCGTTGCATCGATGCTTTTGCTGTGCGTGCCTTATCTGTTCATGGGCAGTTCCGAACCGCGCCTGTGGGACTTGCCTGTCTGGTTGTACGTTTCGGTTGCGGCCGCAATCGCGATTGCCGGTGCGTCCATATGGCGCATCTGGCGGCACTGGGATCTCGAGCGTGGTGATTGATGAGTGGTACCATGCAACTGGGCGTGGAGGCGTTTGTCGCAATGGGCCTTTATCTCGCCGCGACGCTCGGCATCGGCTATGCGGCGAGCCGCCGGAGGCTCGCGCACACTCCCGGCGACTTCTTCCTGGGCGGCAAAATGACCGGCCCCCTCGTGCTTTTCTTCACCATGCAGGCTACGCAGTACAGCGGCAACGCATTCTTCGGATTCACAGGCATGGGGTACCGCAGCGGGGCGATCTGGATTCTCGCGATTCCGCTCATCGGCCTTATCATCACCGCGCAATTGTCATTCGCGCCGAGGCTGTATGTGCTCTCAAAGCAATACCACTACCTTACTCCGGCGGACTACTACGCGCACCGCTACGGAGGCAGCGCCATCCGCATCGTCGTGGCTGTACTCACCATCGTCTCGATGTTTCCCTACCTGATGATCCAGGCGGAGGCAACTGGCCACGCCGTGGTAGCGCTCAGCTCCGGGGTGCTGCCTTTCTGGTCGGGTGTCGTGTTCGTATCGCTGGTCATGGCTGTCTACATTTCCATCGGCGGATGGCGTGGCGTGGTGTGGACCGACGCCCTGCAGGGTCTGTTACTCACGCTCGCCATGTTGGCCGCGACGCTGGCAATCCTGGAACTCGCCGGAGGGCTCGGGTCGGCGATCGACATACTCGACCGCATTCAGCCAGTGCTGCTGGCAGCCCCTGGCGATATCGAGAGCCTGACGTCCCAGTGGCTATCGCTGCTGATCGTCTCTGCCATCGGTTTCGCAATGTATCCGCAAGCGATTCAGCGTATATACGCGGCGCGGAGCGAACGCGCACTCAAGTTGAGCTTCACGGCCATGCTGTGCGTACCCTTTCTGCTTGGAGGGTGCACACTGCTCATAGGACTCAGCGGCGCTGCGTTGCACCCCGGACTCGAAGGCACAGCATCCGACCAGGTGTTTGGATTCTTGTTGGCAGACCTGCTCGGCCAGCACCACTGGCTGGTGGTGTTCGTCCTCTGCGGGCTGCTCGCGGCCATCATGTCGACATCGTCTTCGGTGGTGCTCACGCTGTCATCAATCTTCACGCGCGATCTGTATCAAGCGAGCGTTCGCCCACAGGCGCATGCCCGCGAGCTCGCCATTGCGGGTCGGGTGTTCACGCTCGTGATCCTGTTGCTGGTGGTGCTCGCATCGTTCAGTTCCACCACCACACTCTGGCGTCTCACGGAAATCAAGATCGAATTCCTGATGCAACTGTTCCCGCCGATGATTCTGGGACTGTACTGGCGGCGCATGTCGCGTGCACCAGCGATTGCCGGCATGCTCTCGGGTTCTGCCGTCGTGCTGGCGATGATTGTCTCCGGCCATGCGCGTTGGTGGCTGTTTCAAGCAGGGCTATACGGATTTCTTGTCAATCTGATGGTCTGCGCAATCGGTGCCTGGCGCGTGAATCCCAACCGGGAGGAGGCAAGCAGGGTAGAGGAACGGTTTTTCGCGCCTTTTCGCGGCTGACGCGTGCCCCAGGTCCGAGTCGGCCGGGCTCAATCAGGAGTCGGACAGGTTCTTTTTCATGCGGTCGATGAACGACCGGAGTTGCCGGATTTCCTTCTGAGTGAATCCCACGGTGGCAATCTCGTTGACTTCGATGGCGAGCGGGAGCAGTTCGTCGCGAAAGCGGCGGCCCTTACTGGTCAGATAGATCCGCACCTTGCGACGATCGAGTTTGTCCTGCTTGCGAACCACCAGTCCGTTTTTGACCATCCGACGGATGGAAACCGCCGTCGTTGGCGCGGTAATTCCCGCCCGAACCGAAAGATCTCCCTGGGTAAGGCCGTCTTCCTCCCAAAGCTCACGAAGAAAGAACCACTGGCCGATTCGCACGCCATGCGGGTTGATGCGCGCCTCCAGCACCCTGGAGAAGCTTCGGTAGCAGTCTCGCAAGAGGTATCCGATGCTTCGACCGGGCTCATAGTGGAATGCCTTTCCGGCGGCTTCTCGCGAGCTGTCCTTGTCACGCCGCGGCACACTCTTTTCCTGTGATTTCGATGATTTCGGTGAAGATGCCAACTATTAGCCGTCCGTTCGAGCCTGGATCCCTGTCACAGACACTGTTGTTTCGATGCTGCCCTGTCCAGTCGCCTGGCCCAGATTACAGGTCGACCGGCGTTGACGTAAGGAGCGGACCTGGGCTTGGTTCACGGATGCTAATCGCATAGTAGCTGCATCTGCGGCCGACACAAGCTCGCCACATGATCGAACCTGGCGGGTCCGGTTTCTCGGGCAGGAAGGATCATTGGTTGATCTTCCCAGCGATATTTGTTAGATAGCTAACCAAATGGCGACACAGTCTACGTGGAGGTTTCTTGAAAAGGCTCATTGTCGGCATGACTGGAGCCACGGGTTCGATTCTCGGCGTCCGGCTGCTCGAGGTTCTCTCGGAAACGACCGTGGAAACCCACCTGGTGGTCAGCAAGTGGGCGCAGCACACCCTGACGCATGAAACGTCGTTAACCCTCGAGCACGTTCGCGGCCTTGCCAGCGAGACTCATAGTCCCGGTGACATGGGCGCCAGAGTGTCATCGGGATCCTTTCACACCGACGGCATGGTGGTCGTACCCTGTTCCGTACGCACGGTCGCGGCCATCGCACAGGGTAACGGCGACCACCTAGTGCACCGCGCTGCCGACGTCATTCTCAAAGAACGCCGCAAACTGGTGCTGGTCGCCCGTGAAACACCGCTCAGCGACATCCATCTCGAAAATATGCTGAAGCTGTCCCGTATGGGTGCCACCATCCTGCCGCCGATGCCCGCTTTCTACAACCAGCCGGAAACCCTCGGCGACATCGTGGACCATATCATCATGAGGATTCTCGATCAGTTCGACATTACCGTCGATCTGGTCGAACGCTGGGACGGCAAGGTGAAAAACCTCAAATCTGTTCGGTCGGGGCAGACAAACGCCCGATCGGGAAGATCGATCACGAAGTAATCCACTGGATACAGACGCAACAATGAAAACCGCAACCACCAGAGACATCTCGAGCCTGCGTGCAACCATAGAATGGCTGCGCCGCAATGGTGATCTGATAGAGACTGACAAGGAGGTCGATCCCGATCTCGAGATCACCGGGCTACAGAAACACCTCGACGGCGGTCCACCGATTCTGTTCGAAAACGTCAGGGGTAAGTCGCACGCGCGCGCCATCACCAACCTGTTTTCGGACATAGAGGTGATCGACCGGATGTTCGGGTTCGACGGCCCCGAGGATCGCACGCGCAAGATCGCCCACGCTCTTAACAATCCCACCGATCCGGTTGAAGTGGATCAAAGCGAGGCACCCTGTCAGGAGCACGTGATCACCGACGACCTCGACGTCAACAGGTGGATCACCGCGATTCGCCACACGGCGCTTGAGCCTGAATTGACGGTTGGATCGGGCATCCGTTGCGTTGTGGGTGACTACTTTGACGGCGGCGCGGACCTCGGATACAACCGAATGAACTTTCGCTGGGGGAATGTCGGCACCTTTCAGATCTCACCCGGCTCGCACATGTGGCAGGTGATCACCGAACACTACAACGATGAACAACCGGTTCCGATCACCATGTGTTTTGGCGTTCCCCCGGCATGCACGCTACTCGCCGGAGCCGGGTTCGACTACGTCATCCTGCCCAAGGGCTGTAATGAGATAGGCGTGGCGGGAACGATACAGGGCGAGCCGGTGAAACTGGTCAAGGCGCTCACCGTTGACGCCTGGGCGCTGGCGAATTCAGAGTACGTCCTCGAAGGCCACGTTTACCCGCGTGACAAACGCTACGAGACCGCCGAATCAGAGGCGGCGGACGTTCAGGGGCGCTATCACTTTCACCCGGAATGGGCCGGTTACATGGGTAAGGCATACAAAGCGCCGACCTTTCACGTCACCGCGATCACCATGCGCAAGCCGGAGTCGAAACCGGTGATCTACCCGCTCGGTGTACACACCTCAGACGACAGCAACATCGACACCACGGTGCGCGAGGCCGCCATTTTCGAACTCTGTGAAAGGCTGCAGCCGGGAATCGTCCAGGACGTCCACATTCCCTACTCCATGACAGACTGGGGTGGTTGCATCATCAGCGTGAAGAAGCGCAATCGCATCGAGGAGGGCTGGCAGCGCAATTTCCTGTCGGCCATCCTGTCGTGTTCGCAGGGTATGCGTCTGGCCATCGCCGTTAGTGAGGACGTAGACATCTACTGCATGGACGACATTATGTGGTGCCTGACCACCCGGGTGAACCCACGCGCTGACATACTCAACCCGATTCCCGGGGGTCGCGGCCAGACTTTCATGCCGTCTGAACGACTGACTGCAGGTGACAAAGCGTGGACGGCTTCCAACACTGACTTCGAGGGCGGCATGGGTATCGACGCCACTGTGCCTTTCGGATATGAGAACGACTTCCATCGTCCCGTCTATCCGGTGGACAAAGTCGACCCCGCCGATTTCTTCTCGGCGGACGATATCGCACGGGCGAAATCGAGAATGCACGGCTGGTTCCTCTCGCTGGCCCGCACCGGAAGATAGGCGGATGCCGGTGGCGGGTGACGGCGGCACCATGCTCGAAGGCTACCGGGTACTCGACCTGAGCGGCCCTCTGGGCTGGGTGGCGGGACGCATTCTCGCCGATCTCGGCGCCGACGTGATCAAGGTCGAATCGCCGGATGCCGATCTCGAGGAAATCGACTGGCGGGCGTTCAACGTCAACAAACGATTGTTGCGACTCGACACCAAGAGTGTGGCGGGGCGCCAGGTCGTCGACCGGGCGCTCGCCGAAGTCGATGTACTGATCGAAACCGCGCAGCCCGGCATCCCGGCTGACACCTGGCTCGAGCCAGCGCGCCTGACCGCTATCAACCCCGGGCTGGTGCACGTTTCCGTCACGCCCTTCGGCAGGCACGGGCCGCGCGCTCACTGGCGGGGTACGGATCTGGAGATCATGGCGGCGAGCGGAGCGATGTCGCTCATCGGGGAACCCGGTGGCGTACCGCTGAGAATGTCCGTGCCGCAATCCCACGCATGGGCTGGTATGCACGCCGCCTGCGGAGCAGTGCTGGCACTGTTTAACCGGACTAGCGGCGGGAGTGGACAACACGTCGATGTCTCTGCCCAGGTGGCCCTGGTCACGGCACTGGCGCATGCGCCAACCTTCGTCGACATCCTCGGCACGGTGCCCGACCGGGCCGGTTCCGCCATCACCGGACGGTCTGTCCACGGCGCAAACTTCAGGGCGTTCTGGAAATGTCGGGACGGGTACCTGAATTTTGTCGTCTACGGCGGCCCAGCCGGCCGGCGGAGTAACCAGGCGCTGGTCGAATGGATGACCGAAAAGGGAGCCGCACTGGGAGCGCTGGTCGACATCGACTGGATCAAGTTCGATCCCAAACTGGCCCAGCAGGGTGAGATCGACCGCCTGGAAGAACCGATAGCGGCATTCCTGGAGGGCGTGAATAAGCAGGAGTTCCTCGACGAAGCCTGCACTCGGGAAATCCTGGGTTATCCGGTCTCCACGACGGCCGATATCGCTGAGGACCCACAATTGGAGGCCCGTGGTTTCTGGCAATATCTACCGGCACCGGACGGCGGCAGCGAACGACATTGCGGAGTTTTCTACATGGAGAACGGAGTGCGGCCGGAAATACGCCATGCAGCCGGAAACGGGCATGCGGATACTCACGGAGTCCTCAGCGAATTCGGCTTCGATGCACGTGAAATAAGCGAGCTGCGCGACGGCGGAATCGTCGCACCGGCATGATGGAGACCGGCAACGCACTCGAAGGAGTGAAAGTCGTCGAATTCGGCGGCTATGCGGCGGGTCCGCATATCGGCAAGGTACTCGGCAATTTCGGCGCGGTGGTCGTACATGTGGAGTCACATGACCGCCCCGACGGTTTTCGGCTGGAATACCCACCCTACAAAGAGGGCAGGCCGGGCGTGGACCGTGGTGGCTGTTTCGCTTTCTTCAATGATTCCAAATACGGCGTCACCCTCAATCTGAAGACTCCCGCCGGACTCGCTCTCGCCCACCGCCTCATCGATTGGGCCGATCTGGTGGTGGAAAACATGCGCCCGGGTGTCATGGCGCGCCTCGGCCTCGGCTACCGGGACGTATGCGAGACTCACCCGGATTTGGTTTTTTTGTCTACGTGCAACATGGGACAGAGCGGACCGCGTGCACATACCCCGGGATTTGGCTCGCAGTTGTCGTCGCTTGCCGGATTCTGTGGCACCATCGGCGAAACGGATGGGCCACCCATGCTGCTCTACGGTCCCTACATCGATTTCATCGCTTCGGGGCTCGGCACCGCTGCTGTACTTGCCGCCCTCGACCGCAGCCGCCGTACCGGCAAGGGCGCAGAACTGGATCTCTCTCAGTACGAAACCGGTCTGCATTTCATGGCCGGAGCGCTGTTTGACCAGGATCGCACCGGTGCAGTGGCCACTCGTCGCGGCAATGCGGACACCGTCGCCGCACCGCATGGCGCTTACCCTTGCCGGGACGATCGCTGGCTGGCCCTGTCCTGTCGCTCCGATGAGGAGTTTCAGACACTGCTGCGTTGTCTCGATTTGCCTGAGCTGGCGACGGATCCGCGTTTTGTCACCGGTGCCGCGAGGCACGTGCATCTCACCGAACTTGACGGTGTCATCACGCAGGCCTGCGCCATGCGGGACGCAGGAGAAGCTGCTGAAGCCCTGCAGGCGGCGGGGATTACGGCCCATCCAGTAAACACGGTCGCCGATCTGTTCGACGACCCGCAACTAGAGGACTATCGGAACTGGCGCCGCCGTTACCATCCGGTGATCGGTGACCAGGCCTACTGGTTTCCGGGTCCGGCGCTGTCGGCAACGCCCGGAGAGGTGACCCGCGCAGCACCCTTGCTCGGTGCGGACAACGAAACGGTGTTCAAGCAATTGCTGGGTATGAAAGATCGAGAATTCGATGACCAGAAAGCACGGGGTACATTCGAATGAAACGAACCGAAAACTCGTTAAACATTGAACTGTCTGGGCGAAGTTGCCGTGTCCCTCGATGAGGACGAGCTGAGAGGTGCGATCGGCGAGCAGTTGAGCCGTCACAGCGTACTGACCCTGGCGACTGCGCAGGGAGGCGAGCCGCACGCCGTCTCGCTGATGTATGCGTATCTGGGCTTCGACGTTTTCTGGTTGTCGGATCCAAAGACGCGCCATTCCCGGCATCTGGATTCCGGCGGGCTGGCGGCCGTTACTATTGCCAGGCAGTACGATGATTTCAAGAACATTCAGGGGCTTCAGATGACCGGGATCGGCCGTCGGCTCACCGGTGAGGAGGAGAGCGAGCGGCTCGAACTGCTCGCCGCCCGTTATGCGTTCTTGCGGGAGTTCGCCCAAGACACCCTGGCCGGCCACCTCGGAGCGGCCGGTGTTTACCAGTTTTGTCCATCGACGGTGACATTGATCGACAATTCGCGAGGTTTCGGCTTCAAGCAAACCCTGGTTCTACGTCCACGCGCCGACACCCCGGCGCGATAGCGCCAGACCGCCCGGGACGATTGGCCGATTTCTTTTTGGCGGGCAATCCGCCAACTCGCGTATCTTCAGTCGGTCGCTTTCTTGAACAGCTTCTTGAATCGGTTCCCTACGGCACGTGCGGTTTCCTTGACGCTAGGTCTCGCTTCTTCCTGGGTGGCCTGAGAAACGTCTTTCCCAGCACTCTCCTCAACCGCAGGCTCGGATTGTGCCGGCGTGACTTGCTAGACTGGGGGCGGACTCGCGGGCGGTTGAGAATTCTACTTGCCGAAAGAACCGAGCGACTCGAGAGGGCCACCGGTCTTGATGGAATTGTAATTGGCCGGCACTGTGAACAAACACTCCGGTTGTGGACCCATGGCCAGACCTTCGAGTACCGACTCCACATTGGACACGCGGCCGCGTCTGTTACTGTGGGTCATATCGAGTTTCATCAGAACACCGTCGCCCGTCACCCAGAAGTCTCCTTCACCCTCCCCGTTTTCATCCCGCTGATGCGCGTGGTAACGCGTCATGGGCTCGCCGTTGATCGGTCACTTGCCATCATCTATCGCTACTGTCTGATCCAGGGGTACTGGCAGCCTCCATCACGTGGCTCGGTGGCGCGACGTTCGTGGGATTCGTCAGCGACGATGCCGCCATCGCGGAGGTTGCGGTGACTTTTCTCTACATGGTACCAATCAGCATTGGCTTCACCGGGATGTTCAACACGGCCAACGCCTCGTTCAACGCGCTTGGCAAACCGCTGCCGCCGCTGCTGCTGTCCGCCATCCGATTGCTGGTGGTGTACATTCCTCTGTCCTTTCTCGCGGCCGCGGCATTCGGCTACACAGGTGTTTTTGCTGCCATGTCCCTGGTCAATACGGCATTCGGCCTCATCGGCCAGTGGTGGAATCGCCAGACCATCCACGCTCTCAGGCATCGATGACGCGCACTTGACCCCTTACGAGTCGCCGAACAACTCCCTCGAGATGACCACGTTTTGAATCTCGGTAGCGCCGTCGAGATACTGCGCGATCTTCGCACCTGCCAGATGACGTCCGAGGGGCGCATCGCTCTTCAACCCATTGGCACCCATGTTCTGCATGCACTGGCCGATTCCGCTGAGAGCCACGCGCGTGGCGAACTTCTTCGCATGCGAGGCAGCAAGTGTTGCCTTTTTACCGGCATCCAATGAGTCCATCACGTGCAGCATCATCAGCCGCGCGGCGTGCAGGTCCGTGGCAACATCCGCCAGCTGCCATTGAACACCCTGCATGGAAGCGAGCGTGTGGCCAAACAACTGCCTCTCGCGAGCGTAAGCGATCGCTGTATCCAGCGCGCACTTCAGCATGCCGCAACACATTGCGGTCACGATACCGCGCGCGAAGTCGATGCCCGACATCGCCGCCTTGAATCCTTCTCCTGGGGGAGCCAGCATGTTGGCCGCCGGCACGCGCACATCTCGCAATCGTACACCCGCGGTACCCAGTGCATGTCCGCCCAGCAGATCATATGCGGGCTCCACCGCAACTCCGGCCGACTGCGCGTCCACTAGAAAACAGGCAATTCCGCGCCACCCGAGCGCCGGTTCGGTCTGCGCGTAGACGCTCAACAATCTCGCATGTACCGCATTGGTGACCCAGGCCTTGTCTCCGTTGATGATCCAGTCTCCTCCATCCGGCACAGCCGCCGTGGAGATAGCGGCTGCATCCGACCCGGCACCCGGTTCTGTAAGCAGAAATGCCGCGGGTGTCTCCATTGACATCAGCCCGGGCATGAAACGCGCGATCTGATCATCGCTCCCGCGAGAGGCCAGCGAGAGCATGACGTTGTTGTGCACGATCAGACAGAACGTGACCGCCATATCGGCCATGGCCAGGGCTTCGGCCGCTTCCGCGCTCTCGCGGTAACTCGATTCCTGGCCACCATGCGCACGCGGTACCAGCAATCCGGTCAAGCCACGCTCAGCCGCAATCTGTAGTATCTCACCCGGCAAACACCGCGATTTCTCCCAATCTGCGGCCGAGGGTGTCACCACCTCTTGCGCGAACGAGCGCGCGCTGTGCAGTACTGATCCGGACCCCATCGTCTCTCTCGCCGGTTGCGAGAACAGACAATAGGCGAACAGGTGCCGTTCTGGCCAGCCACTCAGCGAGGCTAGTCGCGCTCTTCGTCCGCGTCCCGATCGACGCGAGACCCGGCTTCGGCCTGCTCATCCGGCACCGTCTGTCCTTTCGAGGCTTCCGGCGCTACTTCTGCCGCGGTGTCCGTGTCTCTCGCCGCCGCCTCGTAGCCCTGCTCGGATTCGTCTTCGGACAACCAGCGATTATCCTCCTCGACAGACTCATCAGGCCAATCCGTAAATGGAAACGGCAGCACTTCGCAATTGAAGGTCTCAAACGCCAGTATCTGCCACACATAGGTAGAGAGGTTCTGACCGAAGCGCAGCAGGGGCTCGTTAGCGGATCCGGTGAACAGCACCGCCACGAGCTGGAAGATACTCACCAGCACGACGATGAATTCCGCTACGCCGTATGCGAAAGCGAATAACAACATGTACACCGCACGCATCCACACGTTGCGATTCTTCAGGTGCTCTGTGGTCTGCTCTGTCATGATCGAACTATCCTCTCACTGTGACAGCATTAGACAAGCAAGATCGGTACCACCAATAATTTATTGAAAAATCAATAGGATGGCGGACATACCAAGGCACAGCTAGTGGCGAATTTCGCCAATCCGGCGTCAGCGTTGCCGAGTACGCCACTGTCCATCGACGAAAACAGGCTTGGGATCCGGTGCGAGGACGTCACCCGTCATCGCACCCGCAATCTTCTCAGCCAGCATTATGGTCGGCGCATTGAGGTTGCCGTTCGTGATGACCGGAAACAGCGACGCATCCGCCACTCGCAGTCCCTCGATACCGTGCACGCGCCCTTCGACGTCCACGACCGAATACTCGTTCACGCCCATACGGCAGGTGCCGCAAGGGTGATAGGCGCTCTCGGCGCTTGCACGAATGAAGGCATCGATCGCATCGTCGCTACTGATCTCTGCTCCGGGCTGTAGCTCGCCACGGTTGTAGCGCGCAAGCGCCGGTTGCGCCAGTATTTCGCGAGCGAGCTTGACGGATTGTCGAAAGATGAGCCTGTCTTCCTTCTCGGCGAGATAGTTGAAGCGGATGCGCGGCGCCGCACCCGCTTCATCCGAGCTGATGCACACGCTGCCGCGACTGGCAGGCAGCATCGGCCCGATGTGCACCTGATAGCCAGGGACGGGCGCGACCCGCCTGCCGTCGTAGGACATGGCGGCCGGCAGGAAGTGGAACTGGATATTGGGCCACTGTATACCTGCCGCGCTACGGATGAAGCCCCCTACCTCGAAGTGATTGGTCGCACCCAGACCATCCCGTGTCATCAGCCAGCGTGCACCGATCCAGCCTCTGTTCAGGACATTGAGCGAGCGGTTGAGCGAAACTTCGGGCGCGCAAGCCTGCTGCAGATAGATCTCAAGATGATCCATGAGATTCTCACCCACCGGCAACGGCGCCTCCACCGGTATGCGGTGTTCGCGCAATAGCCGTTCGGGCCCAATGCCGGAGCGCTGCAAAATGCAGGGCGAGTCGATAGCCCCCGCGCACACGACGACCTCACACCCGGCTTGGCTCACATACCAACGCCGTCCTTTACGCCACACCACTTTGCGCCCGCACCCACCTTCCACACTCACGCGCTCGACCAACGCTCGTGTGGTTACCGTCAGATTGGCCCTGTCGCGCACCGGCTGCAGGTACGCTCTGGCCGCACTGCAGCGTTCGCCATCGGCCACAGTCATCGGCAGCGCGCCGAAACCCTCCTGCCGATGGCCATTGAGATCAGCGCTCAGCGCATACCCGGCCTGCTCGCATGCCTCGAGAAAAGTGCGATACAGCGGATTGCGCTGCTCGCCATTGCGCGTGGCAAGGAGACCCGAACGTCCACGGTAGGCGTCGCCGGGCGCCGCATCCAGGCACCTTTCCGCACGCCGGAAGTACGGCAGCACGTCGGCGTATCCCCAACCAACCGCACCGGTATCGCACCACCCGTCAAAATCACACCCATGTCCGCGCACGTACACCATCCCGTTGATGGCGGACGAGCCACCGAGTCCCCGGCCTCTCGGACAGCCCACGCGCCTTCCATCGAGATCCGCCTCCGGTTCACTGACGTAGCCCCAGTTGTAGGCGCGCCGGTGTATCGGAATGGACAGCGCCGCCGGCATGCGGATGAACACACTCCGGTTGACACCGCCAGCCTCCAGCAGCAGCACCCGGCATGCGGCATCGGCACTCAACCGATTGGCCAGGACGCAACCGGCGGATCCCGCGCCGACGATGATGTAGTCGTAGTGCTGGCTGCTGTCAACGGGCTTGCTCATTCGCGATGGTTCCCTCACTGCTGTAGGCTACGCGCTGTTTTTTTATGCCGGGTTCCTATGCGGCCAGAGAACGCGACGCAGCCGGACTCGGCAGGCAACATCGACTGGTTCATCTTCATTGCGAGTGCGATCACCGTATTCGCGGTCTGCGTGCCGCTGGGCCTGTATCCCGAGGCGGGTGCCGCGGTTCTCAACCAAGCATTCGTCTTCGTCACCGAGCGCCTCGGTGTAGGTTACATTCTCTTCAGCATTGCCGCGATCAGCCTGTTGTTGTATCTGGCGTTCTCTCACCACGGACGCGTACGCCTCGGCGGCAACGGCGATGCGCCGGACTTCTCCACTTTCAGCTGGGCGGCCATGCTGTTTTGCGGCGGTATCGGCACGAGCGTTTTGTACTGGGGCACGATCGAATGGGCGCACTACTATCAGGCACCGCCATTCCAGGTGGTGCCTGAAAGCCAGGAGGCGCTACGCTGGTCGACCAGCTACCCGGTCTTTCACTGGGGGTTCACCGGGTGGGCACTCTACTGCCTGCCGGCAATCGCCATGGCCTACGCCTACCACGTCAGGGGCATACCGGCGTTACGGCTGAGTAGCGCCTGTGAACCCGTTATCGGCCAGTGGGCGCACCGCTTCCCGGGACGCCTAATCGATCTCACCTACATGATCGGGCTGGTAGGCGCATGCAGCACCGGCATCGGTCTCGCCGTGCCTCTCATCTCGGCGTGCCTGCGCTGGATGTTCGACTTCGAGGATACCTACGCCCTGAAGGTGGCCGTCATTTCGCTGGTCACATTACTGTTCGCGGCGAGCGTCTGGGCCGGACTCGAAAAAGGTATCAAGCGCCTCAGCAACCTTGCTGTCTGGCTCGCGTTCGCGCTGCTGGTATTCGTGCTGGTGACGGGTCCGACCGTCTACATCCTCGAGCTGGGCACCAGTACCGTGGGATTCTTCCTGCAAAACTTCGTGCGCATGAGCACCTGGACCGATCCCAGTGGCACGTCGGACTTCGTGGAAGCCTGGACCGTTTTCTACTGGGCCTGGTGGCTGGCGCTCGGACCCTTCATGGGTATCTTCATCACCAAGATCTCCGGCGGGCGCACCATCCGCCAGGTCATACTCGGATCGCTGGGCTGGGGCACCCTCGGCACCACCTTGTTCTTCGTCGTGCTCGGCAACTACGCGGTGCACCTGGAACTGTCGGGACAGCTACCCGTACTGGACACACTCAACAATGCCGGGGCCCCTGCCGCCGTGGTAGACGTCGTGGCCTCCCTGCCCCTGGCCGGGCTCGTGCTACCCGTCTTCTGCATCGTGTGCATCATCTTCGCCGCCACCAGCTACGATTCGGCCTCCTATACGCTCGCCTCTTCAACGACCCGGGCACTGCCGCGAGACTCACACCCGGCGCGCTGGAATCGCGTCTTCTGGGCCGTCGCGCTTGGCCTGCTGCCCATCACCCTCATCAAGATAGGGGGATTGCGCCCCCTGCAATCGGCCGTGGTGGCCGTTTCGGTTCCCTTGTTGGTGGTCGTACTGATGATGAGCGCCGCTTTCTGGAAGAGCCTGCGCGAGGACGAGAGGACACCGCCGATCAGCTGACCCGCGGGCTCAACAGATAACGGCCGTAGCCGACAGCGAACGCCGCGAAACCCGCACACCACACCATTCCCGCCACCAGCTGCGGTTGCGCCGCTGCTCCCGGCAGGTAGGGCGCGGCCATCCGCAGCAACGCACTCACGCCAATCAACAGATACACCGCCGTCGTGAGAGTATCGGCAGTCAATTGCCGCCCGGTATGACCCAGGCTCGCGCGCGTCATCACGGCAACCGTCATCAGGCCCACAGCACCCGCTGTCAGGGCATGCAGACCGGTCCCTGCCGCGAAGACCGACGGTGCGAGAATCTCCACCCCCAGCAAGGTGAGGGCCAACGACAACCACAGATAACCAACGTGCAGCACCGCCAGCAGTATTTCCTCCCGGGTCGCGAGCCCGCACCAGCGTGAAAGTCTCACCAGATTCAACGCGCCCGCCGCCACCAACGCCCATCCGGAGAGCACATCGTGAGGCGCCATCACCCAGGCCAACAGCGCCGCGGCCGACAGACCCAGCGCATACAAATCGAGGCGGCCCGGGGCCGCCGGCAGCCGTTCGTGCCCCCGGGCGCGCAACCAGTTTCGGGTGAAGTTGGACGCCAGGCGTCCACCGATCAGGCACAGCATCCACACCACGCAGGCGAGCCCGAAGCGTACTCCGTAGCTGGGATATCCATCGACGATTACCTCGACGTACCAGAGTACGTTGGCAGCTCCCATCAACGTGACCGCCACCGCCACACCCAGGTTGCGGTAGTTGCGGGCATGCAGGATTCGTATCCAAAGATGCAGCGCAAGCGACAACAGAAACAGGCAATCGATCGCCCCCGTGAGCAGGAGCGGAGGGAACATCACATTGGCCAGGCGAGCCGCACACCAGAGAACGAACCACGCAACGAGAGACGCACCGCTCACGGACTCAGTCCTCGTCCAGTTGGGCAGCGCCGTGAACAGGAAGCCAGCAAGCACGGCGGCCGCGTAGCCAAACACCAGTTCGTGTCCATGCCAGAGCAGGGGCACGACGCCATCAGCCGGCACCACCACGCCCCGCAACGCAACCATCCAGGCACCCATGGAGGCGCACGCAAAGACACCCGCTCCCAGGAAGAACGGGCGGAAGCCGCCGGAGAAGATCAGTTTCAGCACGCCGCGTGTAGCACTACGACTGGCTCTCGGCCATGCGTTTGCGCATCCAGCTCCAACCTTCCGTGGCGCCGGACATATCCAGCAGCTCGTCCTTGCGCTCCAGCAAGTCCTCGTAGGTGACATCAGCACCCAGTTCGATGTCTTCGTTGTTGAAGATCGCGGCCGTCGAAAAGCGGCCGTTTCCGGCCTGGATGACGCGGCCCGTGGGTGCGTCCTCGCTGCACATCAACAGCACAGCAGGGGTTACCAGTTTTGGGTGCCGCGAGGGATCCGGATTGTCCGGATCCACCTCCACCCCCGGAATGGTGCCTATCAGCCGAGTCTCCGCCGCGGGTGCGAGTGCATTGACCCGGATGTTCTTGGACCGCCCCTCGATAGCGAGTACATTGACGAAGCCGAGCATCCCCATTTTGGCAGCACCATAGTTCGCCTGTCCGAAGTTGCCGTATATTCCCGATGTGGAGCTGGTCATCACGATACGCCCGTAGTTCTTTTCGTACATGATCGGCCAGGCGGCATGGGTGACATACGCCGTTCCGTTGAGGTGCACGTCCATCACGATGTCCCAGTCATCCAGCGCGATTTTCTTGAAACTCTTGTCACGCAGAATTCCGGCATTGTTGATCAGAATATCCACAGTGCCGAAGGCGGCAACCGCGTCATCGATGATGGATTTCGCCCCCTCCCGGTCGGAAACCGATGCCTTGTTCGCTATCGCAATGCCGCCGTCGGCCTCGATCTCGGCGACCACGCTGTCCGCCATGTCTCCGGATCCGGTGCCATCGCCGCTGCCACCGAGATCGTTGACTACAACCTTCGCACCGCGCCGGGCGAACTCCAGCGCATGTGCCTTGCCGAGGCCCCCACCCGCGCCGGTAATAACGACCACCTTGTCTTTGAAGTCACTCATGTCTTGTACCTGTTTCCTGCCGAATTTCTAGATGACATAGTGCGTGAGTATCATCGTCATCCACAAGAGGCAGTTCATGATCGACCCTGAACGCATGTTGTCCGCCCTCCCGGCCGGAGGGCTCGGAATTAGGCCGCTGGACGATCAGCACGTGCGCTCCTGGCGCGAACAAGGTTTCGCCTTCGTTAGCGGGATCTTTCCGAGCTCCCTGATCCGTGAACTCTCGGAACGTGCCACCACCCAGTGCCCCGATCCCGAAAGCACAGAAGCTGCCGCCATCGCCGATTTCGGTAGCGATCTGAATTTTCCGAGTCAGATCACGCCGCTCAATCAGCTGACACTGCACCCCGAGCTGCTCGCCAGCGTCACGCAGCTACTCACTACGCCCGTAACGGAACTGCGACTGACTCAATCCGACCTCTGGCCGAAGTACAGCCGGGCCGAGAGGACGGCCGGCGTTCTCGACAATGCAGACCAGCGCATCCACGTCGACTATCCCAACCATACCCTCGCTCATCCCGCCGAGTGCATCAGCGTGCTGCACGAGGGCTGGGCCTGGTCGGCCTACCGCCGCGACAAGTTTTTGGAGAAACTCATCGCCCGCACCAGCGGCGATCAGCACGCCGTACTGGGCTTTCCTCAACCAGGATCGCCCTACTGGAGCGAGGCAACCATCGCAGCCGTGCAAGCAAGGCACGGCTGCGTATTCGGCATGGACATGACCCCCTACACAGAAGCATTGGAGAGCAGCGAATGAACATCGAGGGCCCGGCCGAGCAACGGTGCGCCGAGGAGATCGACATTCTGCGCGAACTGCTGCCGCTGGCTGATGCCGAGGTGCTCGAACTCGGCTGCGGCGCCGCTGAGAAAACCCGCAAGATCGCCGAACAAACCGGTACACGCGCTATAGTGGCCGCGGAGGTCGATCGCATTCAGCACGCCCGAAACCTGGCGATCGGCGACCTGCCAGAAGTCACGTTTCGAAGCTACGGAGCCGAGGCGATCGACGAACCGAAGGAGTGCTTCGACATCGTGATACTGTTCAAGTCTCTGCATCACGTACCGCTGCATGCTCTGGATCGCGCGCTCGGCGAGATACACCGCGTGTTGAAACCCGGCGGGCTGGTCTATATTTGCGAACCGGTGTACGCCGGTGCCTACAACGAGATCATCCGGCTCTTTCACGATGAAGCAGATGTACGGCGCGCTGCATTTGATGCGGTGTGCAGGGCGGTGGATGGTGGTGTGCTTCAGTTGGAGAGCCAGACCTTCTTCAAAAACCGCGTCCGAATGAAACACTTCGGTCAGTTCGAGCGCGGCGTCCTCGGTGTGACGCACACCAATTTCTCGCTGACACCTGAAATTCTCGCAGAAGTGCGCACCCGGTTCGAACGCCATCGATCCGACGAGGGGTACGTCTTCGAGATACCCAACCGCGTTGATCTGCTGCGTAAACCGATTCAGTCGAATTCGACGACGTCGACTACAGTGAAAGCATGACCATACCCGCGCCCGTCCGCGGTAGTGAACGTAACGCGCAGATCCCGTTTCTCGCTGAAATCGGCATGCATGCCGAATAACATCAGGTGCGCGCCTCCGGGTTCGAAGACCGCCTCGCCACCAGCGGGAATTGATATGTCCTTCAACCTCTGCATCCGTACCACGTCGCCGTCGTAAATGGTGGTGTGAAACTCGATGGCCCGTACGCCTTCACTGTGTGCGGCAACCAGCGTCACTGCCTCCGAGGTGTGGTTGTGTAAGCGGGCATAGCCCACTGACTTGTCCTGACCGGGCAGCGGAGTTCGCACGCGCGCATTGACGAATTCGATGGACACTGCTTCTCGGGAACAACCGCTTAGCATCACCAGCGTAAAGACGAACAACGACACGACGTTTCGCATAGCCTCATGAGCTGCAATGTCGGCAGCGGCCTGTTCCTGGATGTCTCCGAGCACTACGCTGGCACCCTCGGCAACGAAGCGCCGGGAGCACCGGCCCCGAAACCACTCGCAGCACCCGTGATGGCGACCACCTTACCCCCGAGTCTTCGGGTCATAAACTCTCCCTCTGTTGTTTTGATTACCCCGGGGCACTGTCGCGCAGAGGTTCCCGCAGAAACCTCCAACATGTTGATTTGGTTGTGTTTTCAAGACTCCTGACGGAGAGGCTTCGGCCGCGCCTCCCTGATTTATGAGAATTCCGGACCAGCATCTCACACGCTGTCCAACAACCTCCCGCCGACCATCTTCCAGCCATCGACACAGGCAAGCCAGCGTCCGTCGCCAAGCAGGTGCGCATCCAGATGATGCATGCCCCCACTGTGCCACGCTTCGCGTCCCGCATGCAGCACCGCACCGCCTTCCACCTCCCGCTCCGAATAACGCGTATCGTCCAGTTCGAGAATCTCGAAGGCGCGCACGCAGCTACCATAATAAGGTAGCCCATCCTGAGCGAAACGAAACAGCCGCCCATCGATGCCGACCACACGTCCTCCCGCTCGGGAGGTGGAGTGATCGTGTACCAGCGGACTTGCAGGATGTTCGTACCAATCGCCGTCGATATGCGGTGCTGAAAACAGCCGCAGGGTAACGGGATCACCGAAAGTGCGAGTCCACGCATTCATCATCCACCACCGCCCGTTGTGTTCGAACACCACACTGTCACTGACCCGGGTACCGGTCACCAGAGCTTTCTCGAACTCCCACTCGAGCGGAAACTGCACGGCACGGTACAACCTCACCCCCTCGGTTGGACTGTCCGGAACCATGTACACCTCGCCATCCACTTCCACCATGTGCGGAAAGGCCAGATGAAAAGGTTCTGCCAGTACCGTGCGCTGATACCGCCAATCCACTCCATCATCGCTGGTGGCGAGACCAATCACACCCTTATACTCGATCCGGTCGAACGTCTCGAGGAACATGAACCAGCGTCCTTCACGCCGCAGCATGAACGGGTCAGCAACGAATCCAGCCGGTACGTCGTCCACATCTGTGCGCGAAACCACAGGATTGCGCACTCCGTCAACAACCTCCAGGGCGAGAGGCGATTCGCCACCGAGCATACCGATCGAGAACTCCTGTCCTCGATAGGGCGAGATTCGATCCAGCAGACCGGGATGTGCGCGCCAGACCAGTTTTTTCACCGGCCTTTTCAGGTACTGCACAAGGAATCCCTTGGGGGACAATGCGCCTGCGTCGGCCTGCATGTTCCTATAGGGATGGCCTAAGGTCGCGAACGGTACCGCGTCGCCGAATTGCGCTCGATTCGTCCACACCGCCTTCGGGTGCATGAAGCCGAGCGCACGCGTGATGCGATTACGCATTCGTCTTAGCGCGCGGCGCAAGCGTCTAGCACGCCATTGCGTTATGGGAACCGGGATGTTCGCTTTGCGCCGGGTGATGGCCATGTCGAGCGACCGGGCATCCGTCTCGCGCTTACGGGCATCGTTGTAGTAAGTCGATATCTTTTCGCTGCCCATGCCGG
>DCWG01000123.1:0-288 GCA_002327525.1 Gammaproteobacteria bacterium UBA2168
CACGCCGAGCCACTGGAGACAGCCACGTCATCCAGCGCCATCAGTAGCGTTTCGCCATCAACGCCCTCGAAAGCGACGTTGAGGTTACCCGGCACACGCTGTGTCTCGTGGCCGTTGAGCACCGTGCCAGGCAGCTGGCACAGGTGCGACCACAGCCGTTGCCGCAAACCGAGAATGCGCTCATTTTCACCCGCCATCACCTCACCCATGATCTCGCAGGCCTCGCCCATGCCCACGATCTGGTGGGTTGGCAACGTCCCTGATCGCATGCCGCGCTCGTGCCCGCCG
>DCWG01000123.1:595-8035 GCA_002327525.1 Gammaproteobacteria bacterium UBA2168
CATGCCGCGCTCGTGCCCGCCGCCATGAATCTGTGCTGTGAGATTCACCGGAGGATCTCTGCGCACATACAACACGCCCACTCCCTTCGGCCCATATATCTTGTGCGCGCACAAGGAGATCATGTCGATGGGCATCTCGCCGACGTCGAGCGGCAGTTTCCCGGCGCTCTGCGCAGCATCTGTGTGAAACAACACACCCGCGTCTCGGCACACACGGCCGATGGCCTCCACATCGTTGATCACGCCGATCTCGTTGTTGACGTGCATGATGGACACGATCAGCGTGTCCGGCCGCAGCGCTTCGGCCACCTGTTCTGGCTATACGACACCATCGCCACCCGGGATGAGATAGGTAACTTCGAAGCCCTTCTGTTCGAGATACAGACAGGTGTCAAGTACAGCCTTATGCTCGACCGCCGAGGTGATAACGTGCCGCTTACTGGAACCCTCAGCCACGCCCTTGATGGCCAGGTTGTCAGACTCTGTGGCGCCGGAGGTCCAGACGATTTCCCGCGGGTCGGCATTCAGCAGTCTGGCAACCTGTGCCCGCGCACTTTCCACCGCCTCTTCTGCTTCCCAGCCAAACACGTGAGATCTGGATGCAGGGTTGCCGAAGGTGCTTTCCACCAGCAGACATCCGCTCATCTTCTGCGCGACCCGCGGGTCGACGGGCGTAGTCGCAGAATAGTCGAGATAGATCGCCTTGCTCACGATGCGGTTCCTGACCTACACGTGCCGCGCTGCTATGCGACGCCCATCTTTAGTACGCGCGGATTCGCGCGCGGGATCCGCTTCAGAGCCGCGATCGATAAACAGCTGTTCGTCCTGGCGCGAGGCGACCGCGCGTACTGTGTGTCGATTGGCGAGCTTTGCCAGCGTCACACCGCGCAGGAATACATCTATCTCCTCTGACAGTTCGAACCACAGATCGTGAGTCAGGCATGCCAATCCATCCTGACAGTCCGCAGCGCCATGACAACGCGTCGCATCCACCCCCTCCCCAACCGATGCGATGATGTCGGATATGCTGATCGCATCACCACTGCGTTTGAGTTGATAGCCGCCGCCGGGGCCGCGCACACTGATCAGCAATCCGGCTTTTTTCATCTTGCCGAACAGCTGTTCGAGGTAGGCGGGAGAAATACCCTGGCGTCCGGCCACGTCCACCACGCTTACCGGCCCCTCCGAGCGGTGCAGGGCGACGTCCAGCATGGCGGTGACTGCGTACCGTCCTTTCGTGGTGAGGCGCATGTTCTGGGGCTTCTCGGGCGAGACACGTTTGATGGAATGACTATCGAGTATGCAATACCCGACTAATTTGGTCCACTATTCACCCGTACCGTCCCGACTCCCCGCGCTCCTGCGGTCGAGGTGCGAGAGAATCCCGCGCAGCATCTGCACTTCCGTCTCGTCAGCCTCCATGCGCGTGAGCATGCGACGCAGCCGGGTGAGGGTCTGGCCCGGATTGCCGGCGTCAATGAATTCGCCACGCACCAGCACCCGCTCGAAATGGGCGAGCAGTCCTTCCAGTTCGGCCGAGGTAGCCGGTGGCCGATCCCAACGGGCCTCCACCACCGGAGTAGCTTGTGCCTGCTTGAATATCTCGTAACTCACCACCTGCACCGCCATCGCCAGGTTTAGCGAGGAGTACCCGGTGTATGCCGGAATCTGTAAGTGCATGTGACAACGCTGCAACTCCTCGTTGGAGAGCCCATTGTTCTCGCGCCCAAACACAATGGCCACTTCGCCTGCCTGCGCTGCGCTCAGCACCTGCGCGGCCACGCTTTCGGCATCCGCCGCGGGCCAGGGAATGCGGCGTTGGCGCGTGCTGGTGCCTACAACCCAGTGACACCCGGCGATTGCCTCCGACAACTTCTCACACACAATCGTCGCTTCCAGAACGTCCTGTGCACCCGCGGCACGCCACTGGGCCTGCGGGTCCGGATATCGATCTGGACGCACCAGATACAGCCGCTTAAGCCCCATGGTCTTCAGCGCGCGCGCCGCTCCCCCGATGTTGCCTGGATGGCTGGGTTCCACCAGCACGATACGGATGTTGGATAGACTCACTACTAACCTCATTTCGCGGCCGGGCATTCTAGCGCGCTTCCCACCCTGCTTCCTCCGAGGGCCGCAGATTGCTAGCATGCGCGCCCCATCTTCATGACACGCCCAGGATAACTATGCACGCGCTTGCCTACATGGGTCTGCGAGCCGCCAGGCGCGCCTCGCAGATCATCCTGCGCGCCATGGACCGACTCGATGAGTTGGACATCGAACAGAAGAACCTGAACGACTTCGTCTCCAACATCGACCGCGAGGCGGAGGCAACCATCATAGACACCTTGCACACGGCCTACCCCGATCACGGCTTTCTCGGTGAGGAAGGCGGCGCGCAACACAGCTCCGAAGAGTTCACCTGGATCATCGATCCGCTCGATGGCACCCTCAACTTCCTGCAAGGCATCCCGCACTTCTGCGTCTCAATCGCACTTCGCAAGGGCCGCAACATAGAGCATGGTATCGTGGTGGATCCGGTGCTCAACGAAGAATTCGTGGCCAGCCGCGGAAGCGGTGCGCGGCTCAACGGCAAGCGCATTCGCGTCACCAAAACCCATCGCCTGAGCGAGGCGGTGCTTTCCACCGGCATACCACCGCATGCCGTGGAACCGCATCTGGATGCGTACATGGCGATGGTCAAGGGTCTCACCGGGCAGTGCCGCGCCTTGCGGCGCATGGGATCGGCCGCTCTCGATCTCGCCTACACGGCGGCCGGGCGGCTCGACGGCTTCTGGGAACCCGGCCTGTCACCCTGGGACATCGCCGCGGGCAGCCTGCTGGTTCGAGAGGCAGGCGGCTTCGTGGGTGATTTCCGCGGCGGTGACGGACACATGGAGAGCGGCAATATCGTTGCGGCAAACCCTAGGCTTTTCAAGAACTTAATAACGGAAATTAGACCACGCCTTACCCCGGATCTGAGTTGATCCCGATCACTCAGGGGTAGGTTCCTTCCGGGTTGTCCACATTCTCCTTCTCGGGGATCAGCAGATCTTCACGCGTGATATTCATCGTAAGCAGCACGTTGGCGGCCACGTAAATGGAGGAATAGGTTCCCACCACGACACCGATTGTCAGCGCCACGGCGAACCCGCGAATCAGTGCACCGCCAGTGAACACCAGTGCAAGCAACACAAACAACGTGGTCAGCGAGGTGACCAACGTACGGCCCAGAGTCTGATTGAGCGAGGTGTTTATGATGTCGAACGGAGTGCCTTTGCGCACCTTGCGGAAATTCTCACGAATGCGGTCGGAAACCACGATGGTGTCGTTCAGCGAGTAACCGATCACGGCCAGCAGTGCCGCCACAACCGGCAGATCGAAGGTCCACTGCGCCAGCGAAAAGATACCGAACACGATGATCACATCGTGCGCGAGGGCAACAACCGCACCGACGGAAAACTGCTTCGTGAACCGGAACAGGATGTAGAGCATAACCACACCGAGCGCTGCCAGCAGCGCGAGCCCCGCGCTTTCGGTGAGTTCTTCGCCCACAACCGGCCCCACGTAGTTGGACTGACGCATCTTCGCCGCCGGGTAGGTGGCCTGGATCGCTTCGAGCATCCGGTCGCCCAGCGTCGACTGGTTGGCTCCGGATCGCGACGGCATTCGGATCAGCAGATCCACGTCTGTGCCGAAATGCTGCACCAGGCCGTTCTCGAAACCGGTAGCTTCCAGTTGCCGACGGACGGCTTCGGGGTCCACCGGCTGTTGGAAACCGACCTCCACCAGGCTGCCGCCGGTGAAGTCGAGTCCTAAGTTGAGCCCGCGCACACCGAGCAGGACGATGGAGGCCAGCACCAGTGCGACCGAGAGCATGGCGGCGATCTTGCGCCGGCCCATGAAGTCGAAGCTGGGGACGTTCATATCTTCAGAGTCTCCAGATTACGCCCACCGTAGATCAAGTTGACGATGGCACGGGTACCGAGAATGGCGGTGAACATGGAGGTTGCGATACCAACGGCGAGTGTGATGGCGAACCCCCGCACCGGTCCGCTGCCCACGGAGAAAAGAATGATCGCGACGAAGAACGTCGTGATGTTGGCATCCATGATGGTCAGTAGCGCGCGATCGAAACCCGCCTGTATGGCCTGCTGTGGCGGACGGTCTTTGAGTTCCTCCTTGATGCGCGAGAAGATCAGCACATTGGCGTCCACCGCCATGCCGACGGTGAGCACGATCCCGGCGATACCGGGCAGCGTGAGCGTAGCACCCAGCACGGACATCACCGCCATCAATAGAATGAGGTTGGCGGTGAGCGCGATGTCCGCTGCGATTCCGAAGCCCTTGTAGTAGAACAACATGAATATCATCACCAGCACGAAGCCAATCAGCACCGATTGCTGGCCGCGTTCTATGTTCTCCTCACCGAGGCTCGCACCCACGGTACGTTCCTCCACGATGTACATTGGTGCAGCCAGCGCACCGGCGCGCAGCAACAGCGCAAGATCGCGCGCATCACCCAGATTAAGACCCGTGATACGGAAACGAAAACTCAGCGCACTTTGAATAGTGGCGACGCTGATCACCCGCTTCTCTTCCACCGTGTACTGTTCTTCGACGAGTTCACCATCGATCATGACGCTGCGCGTACGCGGCTTCAGCTCGATGAAGATGATGCCCATGGAGTTGCCGACGTTGTCCTTGGTCGCCTCGTTCATCGCACGACCACCGTCATTGTCGAGCGTGATGCTCACCTGGGGCTGGCCCGATTCGGGGTCGAAATCCTGCTGGGCATTTGTCACCTGATCACCGGTGACGATACTGCGGCGCATCAGCCTCACCGTGCTGCCTTCGTGCGGATAGGTCTCCGTTTCCGCGGCGCGCGTATTGGGCAGAGCCATGATACGAAATTCGAGGTTGGCGAATTTGTTGATGATCTCCTTGGCGCGGGCGCTGTCCTGGATGCCGGGCAGATCCAGCACGATGCGCTCACGTCCGAGGCTCTGTACGAGCGGTTCCGATACACCGAGTTCGTTGACCCGATTGCGAAGGCTCTGCAGGTTTTGTGAAATGGCCAGATCTTCGAGTTCGCGGATGCGCTCCTCGGTCATGGTCATGCGCAGAATTTCCTGCCCGCCTTCGCTGCGAGACTCGAAAGCAAAGCCTTCAAGGCGAGAACCGAGCAGTTCCGCCGCCTGGTCCCGCGCACTCGCTGACTGAAACGGCACGTTGAGCGAGCTGCCAGATACCCAGTTGCCCGGTACATAGCGCAGGCGCTGCTCGCGCATCGCGTCCCGGGCGGTTTCCTGATTGCTGCGCAGGCGGTCGGCGGTGAACTTATCCATGTACACCTGCAGCATGAAGTGCACGCCCCCTGACAGGTCGAGACCGAGCGACATGGGTTTGCCGCCGAGATCCTGCAACCACTGAGGCGTGGTGGAGGCCCGGTTCAGCGCGACCACGAACTCATCGGCATCTTTGTTGAGCGCTGCTTGTACAATGTCTCGGCCACGCAGCTGCGCCTCGTCATCGAACACGCGCACGACGGCACTGCCGTCCAGGAGTTCCGTCGCCTTGGTTTCGATACCCGCCGAGGCCAGGGTATCGATTGCTCTGTCGAGCTCGGCCTGCGTCACCACAGAATCCTTGTCGATGGCGCGTATCTGTAACGCCGGATCAGGCTGATACAGATTTGGGGCCGCAAAAATACACCCCATGACGATCACGAAGAAGACGAACAGGTAGCGCGCTATCGAATGCGTGTTCGGCGGCCGGTGACTCTGCCTCGGTCCGCCGAGCAGGCGCTCGCCCACGAGGCCGGAAGATCGCGCCACTACTTGTTCTCGTCGAGCGACTTCAGCGTGCCCTTGGGCAGCGTTGCACCGACGGCGCTCTTCTGTACTCTGAGTTCCATGTTAGGCGCAACCTGGATCTTGAGGAAATCGTCTTCCACCTTGTTGACCTGTCCGACGATACCGCCCGAGGTTACCACTTCATCGCCTTTGTCGAGGCTCCCGACGAGAGCCTGATGCTCCTTGCGGCGCTTGCTCTGCGGGCGGATTAGCAGGAAATAGAAGATGAGGACGAAGCCGCCGAGAAACAGTATGTTGATGAGGCCGGCGTTGCCTGAGGCACCACCTGCCGGCGCGGCATGCGCCACACTTTCGAAGAGGTTCATGTCGTTGAATTCCAACCAGTTTGCAGGGTCGCGATGAAGGTGCGCAATGTACCCGTTTCAATTGAGGTGCGCAAACGGGTCATGAGGCTGTGATAGTAGTGAAGGTTGTGCTGCGTCATGAGCATCGCACCCAGCATTTCGCCACACCTGTCGAGGTGATGCAGGTAGCCCCGGGTGAACTGGCGACAGGCATAGCATTGGCATTCCGCATCGAGCGGCTCGTCGGATGAGCGGTGGCGGGCATTGCGGATCTTCACGGTACCGGCCGATGTGAACAAATATCCGTTGCGCGCGTTGCGCGTCGGCATGACACAGTCGAACATGTCTACCCCGAGCTGCACACCGCGCACCAGATCTTCAGGCGTCCCGACACCCATGAGGTAGCGTGGCCCGGAAGCCGGCATGAGCGGCAGCAATCGCTGCAGCACCCAGTTCATCTCGTCCTTCGGCTCGCCCACGGACAAACCGCCGATGGCGTAACCATCGAAGCCCATCCCTTCGAGAGCGGCCAGACTCTCGGCACGTAGTTCCTCGTACATGCCGCCCTGTACGATACCGAACAGTTGCCCGTCACCCGTATACGCCTGCCGACAGCGCGACGCCCAGCGCATGGAGAGCTCCATGGACTCGCGCGCCTCCCTCTCCGTGGCCGGGTAAGGCGTGCATTCATCGAACACCATCACGACGTCGGAACCCAGATTTTGCTGAACTCGTATCGACCGCTCGGGGGTGAGTTCCACCTGATCGCCATTCACCGGAGACCGGAACCTTACTCCCTCTTCGGATATCTTGCGCAGCTCACCCAGACTGAACACCTGAAAGCCGCCGCTATCGGTAAGAATTGGGCCATCCCACGACATGAACCGGTGCAACCCGCCAAAGGCACGTATCTGTTCGTCTCCGGGGCGCAGCAAGAGGTGAAAGGTATTGCCGAGCAGCATCTGAGTGCCGACTTCGCGCAAATCTCGCGGGCTCACGGCTTTTACCGTTGCGTACGTACCGCACGGCATGAACACGGGCGTTTCGACAGGGCCGTGCCTGGTTTGCAGACGACCGCGGCGAGCTGCGCCGTCGGTACAGAGCACCTCGAAAGTCACGAACGCACTCCGGCATTCTGGGCGCCTTCGAGCAACATGGCATCGCCATAGCTGAAGAACCGGTAGCCTTCCTTCACCGCGTGGTGGTATGCCTGCATCACCTGATGGTAGCCCCCAAACGCACACACGAGCATGAGCAAGGTTGATTCCGGCAGGTGAAAATTG
>DCWG01000123.1:8342-8726 GCA_002327525.1 Gammaproteobacteria bacterium UBA2168
CGGCAGGTGAAAATTGGTCACCAGACGATCGACGACACGGAAGCGAAATCCCGGCTCGTCCGGCGTTTGCGGCGTGATGAACAGATCCGTTTCTCCCGGCCCCGGCGTCAACACCCCGTTTCTCGCGGCGGACTCGAGCGCCCTCACCACGGTGGTGCCCACCGCCACGACGCTGCCACCCCGCTCACGCGTCTGCGCCACTGCATCTACTACCGCGCGAGGCACACAGAAACGTTCGAAATGCATGCGGTGCTCACTCAAGTCATCGACGCGCACCGGCTGGAAGGTTCCGGCACCCACATGCAACGTTATTTCCGCCTGCCGTATTCCCCGTTCGGCGAGCGCATCCAGCAACGTGTGGGAGAAGTGCAAGCCAGCAGTGGG
>DCWG01000123.1:9061-9323 GCA_002327525.1 Gammaproteobacteria bacterium UBA2168
GCCGCCACCGCGCCGGGAGCGCGGCCAAACAGGGTTTGATAGCGTTCCGCGTCGGCCTCGGTGGCCTCGCGCTCGATGTAGGGAGGCAGCGGCACACGACCGAACCGTTCGAGAAACACCAACACGTCCTCCGGGAAGCGTAAATCGTAGAACTGTCCGATGCGCCTGATCACCTCCAGCTCGCCACCTTCGGTCTCTATCCTGCGCCCTGCCTTCAACGGCTTGCTCGCCCGCACCTGACAGCGCGCCTCGTTTTTGTTCA
>DCWG01000127.1:0-18790 GCA_002327525.1 Gammaproteobacteria bacterium UBA2168
GCAGATCCGTGGCGCAATGGTCAGTTTTATCTGGCGCACTTCGCCATCACGGACGTCGATCAGGGTGAGCATCGTGAATTCGAGCGCTTCAGCCGCGGTCATCCGGATCTCGCGGGTACGAGCGCGCGGCCGTTCGCGGCCTGGCTCGAAGACTGGCGGCTGGAGGAGAGAGCGGGAGGTGGGTTCGCGCTGAGTGCCCGTGAAAGCGGGTTCGCGGTGGAACTCGACTTTGCACCCGGGCGCGCCGTCGTCCCTAGGGGAGAGGGGGGATTGAGCCGTAAGGGGGCGGATCAGGCCTCTTACTACTACTCCGTGCCGCGCCTGCAGGCAGCCGGGAGGCTGGTGTTCGATGGCAGATCGCGCGCGGTGACGGGGCTTGGCTGGCTCGATCGCGAGTGGAGCACCAGTATGCTCGGCGAACGGCAGGTCGGCTGGGATTGGTTTGCCCTGATGTTGGACAACGGAGAAGATCTGTCCGTATTCCAATTGCGGCGCTCCGATGGTACGCGGGATCCTTACGATCACGGCGTGCTGGTGGACGGTGATGGTCGCGTGCACGCACTCGGTGGCGATGAGTTTCAACTTGCCCCTTTGCAGTTCTGGCGCGATGGCCGTATGGTGCGTTGGCCGGTGGCGTGGCGTTTGATCGTGGGTGACCGGCACTACATTGTTAAAGCGATGGTTGAGGATCAGAGGATGGATACTCTGTTCACCTACTGGGAAGGTGCAGTAGAGGTACTTGACGAAGACGGCGCCCACCTGGGCGCGGGGTACATGGAGCTCACCGGCTATTAACCGGATACCAACCAACCTAGATTGGCAGCGTCTGGGTCAGCGTTACGCTGCAGAAGACCTGATCCTTTTTCGTGCGCGCTTCGACGACATGCGCCATCCCGTCAGCGACAAGATCATGCAGCGTCTCGTACTCGAATCCGTCGATTGGGTGAATATGGTCGCTCTCGACCTCGATGGTCACTCCGTGATGGTGCGCCAGTACCGATTCGGAGTGGGGTACTCGACGCTCGAGACACCCGGCGGCATGGTCGATCCTGGCGAAGACTCTCGTGTCGCCGCCGAGCGGGAACTGCTGGAGGAGACTGGCTACGGCCGTGGTAGCTGGCGCTACTTGGGTGCAGTGGAACCCAATCCCGCAATCCATGATCATCTGTGCCATCACTGGCTGGCGGAAGGCGTCGAGTGTTTACGCGCACCCCAGCCGGGTGAGGGAGAACTCATAGAAGTGGAGCTACTAACCCGCGAGCAGCTGTTCGAAGCGGTGGTGTCGGGTGAAATCAAGCACGCCCTTGCACTGTCTGCGCTGTCGCGTGTATACAGCTTTTGGGGTGAAAATGTTGGTTGAAACGGTCACAATTATGCATCTTCGGCCAGACGAGAACGTGCAGATCTCAAGCGTTCATGAGCGAGCGTAGCGTGTCAGGCGCCAGTCCACAGGATACCTTCTCGAGGATGCACGCGAAGTCATCTGCATCCACAGGATCCGCCCGGTCCCTCGATTCCTCCGATGCGCAACCCGAAGGAGGGGCAACTGAATCGGGAGAAGCGCTACCGGGTGCGCGCTTGTTGCTGGTCGACGATAAATCCGAACTGCTCGACTCGCTGCACGCACTGCTCACCGCTCATGGCTACGACGCTGAAAAGGCACTCGGCGGTCCTGCGGCAATGCAGGCGCTACGTGAGAATTCTTACGATGTGATCCTGCTCGATCTCATCATGCCGGAGGTCAGTGGTCACGATATTCTCGACTTCGTGGCCCGTGAGATGCTCGACACCAAAGTCATCGTCGTGAGTGGAGATTCCAGTTTCAGCGGCGTTAAGCACGCCTTGCATTGTGGGGCGTTCGACTTCGTCAAAAAGCCCTATGAGGCAGGCGAGTTGATCGCCACCATGGAAACTGCGTTGCGTCAGTGCCATTTGGAGGCGGAAAACCATGCGATGGGTATCCGGCTGCAAAAGTCAGAGGAGTTGCACCGCTTCATCGTCGATAATTCACCCGACCTGGTGTACATGCTCGACCGTGATGGATGTTTCACCTTCGTCAACGAACGCATCGAGACGCTGCTCGGATACGAGCGCAACGAGCTGATCGGCAAACACTACTCTGAACTCGTGGACAAAGGTTATCTAAAGACTGCCCGCTATCGTTTCAATGAACGTCGTAGCGGCAATCGAGCGCGAGGCAGCGTGGAGTTGCGACTCAGAAGTCGTATCGTGCGCAAGGGTTCGCGCTTTCTGGATGCGCAGTCCATTTGGGTGGAACTGAGTGCGGAGGGGATCTACTCGGACGCCAATGAACGCAGTCCGGAGAATTTTGTCGGCACCTACGGCACGGCGCGCGACATCACACAGCGCAAGGAACACGAGCAGCAGATCAACTTTCAGGCCTATCATGACCTGCTTACGCATTTGCCCAATCGGGCGTTGCTGGAAGACCGCCTCAATCTTGCCATCACGCAGGCGCGACGTAACCAGGCGAAGTTGGCCGTGATGTTTTTGGACCTCGACCGCTTCAAGCTCGTCAACGACACCCTGGGCCACGGCATGGGTGATCGCCTCTTGCAGAACGTCGCACGGCGGCTGAAGACCTGTCTGCGAAGCGGCGATACGTTGTCGCGACACGGCGGCGACGAGTTCACGCTGCTGCTACCCGAGGTGCGTACGAAGGAAGACGTGGGCGTGATCGCGGCCAAGATCCTCGAAGCACTCAACAAGCCGTTCATCATCGACAACCACGAACTGTTCGTCGGCGCGAGTATCGGTGTGGCGATGTACCCTGAAGCGGGCGAGACGGTGGAATCGCTGATACAGAACGCCGACATCGCGATGTATCACACCAAGAGCCGTGGAAAGAATGGTTATGAGTTCTTCTCCGAAGAGATGAATGCGCGCTTCTCCACCAGGCTCAACGTAGAACGTGAGCTGCGAAACGCGCTTGCGCAGGGAGAACTCAGGGTGTTCTACCAGCCACAGGTGGCGCTGGAGGATGGCTCCATCACCGGTGTGGAGGCACTTGTTCGCTGGCAGCATCCGGTACGCGGTCTGGTACCGCCGGATGACTTCCTGCCAATTGCGGAGGAAACAGGTCTCATCATGCTGATCGACGAGTTCGTGCAACAGCAGGCTTTCGACGATGTCGCGCGCTGGCGCCAGATGGGGTTCGCTGACATACGCATTTCCGTGAATCTATCCGCGGTGCAGCTCGAGCAGGAGAATTTTGTCAAACGCTTCGTCGGTATGCTGCAAGCCTCGAACCTGCCGCCTGGGTCGGTCAAGGTGGAAATAACGGAGAACACGCTGATGCAGGACATCGAAGCGATCATTCCGAAACTGCGGGCAATGCAGCGTCACGGAGTGCGCATCGCAATCGATGATTTCGGCACGGGCTACTCGTCGCTTTCGTACCTGCAGCAGTTCCCGATCAACACGCTAAAGGTCGATCGCTCTTTTGTCGCCAACATTTGTGCGGATGAGACCGATGCAAGCATCATAGATGCCATCGTCGCCATGGCGCGGGGCCTTAAAATCGACCTGATCGCGGAAGGTGTGGAGAACCGTACCCAGCTCAAGTACTTGTGCGCACAAGGTTGCAGCGAAGCGCAGGGCTACCTCTTCTCACGACCGGTGCCCGGCCCGGAGATTTGCAGTCTGCTCGAGCACAACAGTTTCGATACCCTGCTCAACTCCGCGCAGAAGGTTGCTGGCACGGTGTGATCCGCTCTCAAGCTCACGTATAGTTCCCGGTTTCCTGCCTTTCCCAGGGCGGTTGCCCAGGGGAGGTGGCCGGTGGGTTCGCCGCCCGAGAATCGTGAGAAGCCGTGAAGGGATTTACTAGCCAGATCGTTCATAGCGATCGTTTGGACGACATCGAGCATGGTTCGTTGCACAAGCCCGTGCATGCGACGGTTGCGTATGGATACGAGGATGCGCGAGATCTGGCCGCTGTTTTTCAAGGCCGGTTATCGGGCTACACCTATGGCCGCCAGGTCAATCCGACCGTAGAAGCACTGCAGCGGAAGGTGAGTACGATGGAATCGGGGCTTGCCACGGTGTGCTTTTCCACGGGCATGGCGGCCATCGGCACCATGCTGTTCGCCTTGTTGCGCAGTGGCGATCATTTCGTTTCCAGTTCGTTTCTGTTCGGCAATACCAACAGCCTGTTCACGAGTTTCGAAGCGCACGGGATCGAAGTGGATTTCGTCGATGCGACGGACGTGAAAAACGTGGCGCGGGCGGTTCGGGAAAATACTCGCCTCGTGTTCGTGGAAACTATCGCCAATCCGCGTACTCAGGTCAGCGCCCTGGAGGAGATCGGTGAATTGTGCGAGCGGCGCGGGCTCGTCTACGTCGTGGACAACACGATGACCTCACCCTATCTGTTTCAACCCGTGTCGGTGGGCGCATCCCTCGTCGTCAACAGTCTCACCAAGTATATCGGTGGGCATGGAAACGCACTCGGCGGCGCCGTCACGGAGACCGGCTGCTACGATTGGGGCCAGTTCGACAACATATATGAAACCTATCGCGGCGCGGATCCGCGCATGTGGGCCGTTACACAGATCAAGAAGAAGGGGCTGCGCGATTTCGGTGCCGCGCTCGCTCCGGAAGCGGCACATCATATCGCCGTCGGTGCGGAGACCCTGGCGCTGCGCCTGGAACGCCAATGTGCGAACACGGCCGCACTGGTCGCGCTGCTCGACGGGCACGAAAAAGTGAGACAGGTCTACTATCCTGGCCTGGCGGAACATCCAGAGTGCGAGCGAGCTGAGCGCCTGTTTCGCTATCCAGGGGCGGTATTCAGCTTCGAGCTTGCCGAAGGCGTCGATCTGTGGACGTTCATGGATCATCTCGATGTGATCATCAAGTCGAGCAACCTGGGTGACAATCGAACGCTGGCGATACCCGTCGCACACACCATCTACTACGAGATGGGAGCGGAGCGCCGGGCCAGCATGGGGATCGCGGATTCGTTGATTCGCATCTCCGTCGGCATCGAGGATGACGGGGATTTGATTGCAGATATGGAGCAGGCACTCGACGCCAGCTGAGGAACACAGGAGAACGAAGTGAACAGACTGGAGGGCAAGGTAGCGGTCATTACCGGCGGTGCGGGCTGCATAGGTCGCGAAGCTGGTGTGTTGTTCGCCGCCGAGGGTGCGGACGTGCTATTAGTGGACATGGATGCGGCCGCGCTCGAGCAGGCAGTGAAAGAGATAGGCAGTAACCGTGTGAGTTACTGTGTTGCCGATGTAACCAGTGCTGAGGACAACGACGCCATGATAGCGACTGCTGAGGAGCGCTACGGGGGAGTAGACGTTCTGCTGGCCAATGCCGGCATCGAGGGCGACGTGACACCGCTTGAAGAGTACTCGGAGGACATGTTCGACAAGGTACTCTCGGTGAACGTGAAAGGCGTGTTTCTCGGGCTCAAATCCGCGATTCCGGCCATGCGTAAGCGGGGGGGCGGCAGCATCGTGATTACGTCTTCGGTCGCCGGTGTGCGGGGAACCCCGGGTATCAGCGCGTACGGCACCAGTAAGCACGCCGTGGTTGGCCTTATGCGGGCGGCTGCACTCGAATATGCTGCCGAGAATATCCGGGTCAACACGGTGAATCCGTCACCGGTCGAAACCCGGATGATGCGAAGCATCGAGGCGGGCATGGGTGGTGAACAAGCCCAGACGGTGAAGCAGGAGCTGGAAGCGCGCATTCCCAAGCAGCGCTATGCGGAGCCGGATGACATTGCGAGGATCATGCTGTTTCTCGCCGGCGACGAGTCGGACTGGGTGACGGGTTCCGTACAGATGGCGGACGGCGGTATGACGGTGGGCTAAGCGATTCTGCCTCGTATCTTGCTTGAAGGAAATGAACAGGAAACTGCGGACATGAGCGAAGCGCTCCTCGAAACCGATCTCGATTTACCCAACAAACGCCAGGGCAAGGTGCGCGATCTGTACGACGTGACGCTGGATGGCGGAACAGAGGCATTGCTCATCGTCGCTACTGATCGCATCAGCGCGTTTGACGTCGTGCTCGGTAACGGCTTGCCGGGCAAGGGTGTGGTGCTGACTCAGATATCCAGGTTCTGGTTCGATTATTTCGAGTCCGTAGTGGAACACCATCTGATCAGTACCGATCCAGCCGACGTTCCCGGTTTGACCGAGACGGAGCGCGCGAACCTCGCGGGGCGCATGATGCTGTGCCGAAAGACCCAGGTGGTGCCCATCGAGTGCATCGCGCGGGGTTACATCACTGGAAGCGGCTGGAAGGACTATCAGCGCTCGGGTGCGGTCTGTGGTATCGAGCTACCGGCTGGACTGGTCAACAGCGACCGACTGGAGGCGCCGCTGTTCACGCCATCCACCAAGGCGGAGTCCGGACATGACGAGAACATCAGTTTCGAGCAAGGCGCGAAGATCGTCGGGCGCGAGACCATGGAATGGCTGCGCGATACCACGCTCATGCTGTATGTACGCGCGCGCGACTACGCGCTGGAGCGGGGTATCATTCTGGCGGACACGAAATTCGAATTCGGCCGCACGCCGGAGGGTACCGTCATTCTGATAGATGAAATCTTCACACCGGATAGTTCGCGGTTCTGGCCCGCCGAGGAGTGGCAGCCCGGGCGGGAACAGCCGAGTTTCGACAAACAAATCGTGCGCAATTACCTGGAGACCGTGGTGGATGCGGGTGAGTGGGACAAGAACCCACCGGGACCGTTGCTGCCACCGGCGGTAGTGGAACGCAGCATTGCGCGCTACAGGGAGGCTTTCCGGTTGCTGACGGGGAAGGAACTCTAGACGTCTAGATCACCTTCGTGGAGTGGCACACATACAAGGGGTTGTGCGACAGGCCGGATGTCTGGTCCCGGTGGATGCTGGAGGAGACAATTGACCTGTTGGGCGATCGGGAAGTGCTGACAGGCTGCCTACGCGAGTGTCTGGACGGCGGGCCGATCGAAAAACCCGCGGACCATCACGGTGGCGAGTTGGCTGATATGTACCGGCTGGCGCTCGCTCACCACCGAGCGGTGCATATCGTTGCCGTCGTGCGCGAAGCGGCCGTCACCGGGCGAACGTCTGGGCGGACCCGTGAGCGTGGTCTCGGCGGATTCAGGCAGGCGTGGGAAGAGTATCAGCGCTTTCTCGAGAGCGGTGGATTGCAGCAATAGAGATGTTTCAAGGAACCATTACCGGCTGATGCCCAAGAGGATACTCATTGCCAATCGCAGCACCATCGCCCGACGTATAGTACGTGCCTGCAATGCGCTCGATGTCGAATCGGTGGCCGTGTACTCCGAGGCGGATGCGGGCGCACCGCACCTGAAGGAAGCCACGGAAACAGTGGCACTCCAGGGCGTGACTGCCATGGATACCTACCTCAACCAGGGAGCCCTGTTGGATGCCATGCAGCGTACGGGCGCCGATGCGTTGCACCCGGGTTACGGTTTTCTGGCCGAAAATGCCGAATTTGCTCGTGCGGTGGTGGCAACGGGAGCGACGTTCATCGGTCCGTCACCCGACTGGATTTCGTCCATGGGGGACAAGGTGTCCGCACGAGAACTCATGGCACAGCATGGATTTCCGACGTTCGAGGCAAGCAAGGATGTGACGGACGCCCATAATGCGCTATCGGAAGCTGCACGCATCGGCTATCCGGTGATGCTGAAACCCGTGGGCGGCGGTGGCGGCATCGGGATGCGTGTCGTGCGTGACGAGACCGAGATGCAGCTCGCCTGTCAGCAGACAGGAGCGCTGGCGGCAAGGGCTTTTGACGACGCCCGTTTGTATCTAGAGAGATGCGTAGAGAGACCCCGGCACATCGAAGTTCAGGTTTTGGGTGACAGGGCGGGCAACGTGGTGCATGTGTATGAGCGCGAGTGCACCGTGCAGCGACGCCACCAGAAGCTGATCGAAGAGAGTCCCGCGCCGTTGGACGATCGTGGCGAGTTGGATGCCCTGGCGCAGCAAGCGGCCGCGACCCTCTCGGAACTCGGCTACGATGGCGTTGGGACGGTGGAAACGCTTCGTGCTGGCTCCGGTGAGTATGGGTTTCTCGAGATGAACACGCGTATCCAGGTGGAGCATGGTGTTACGGAGGAGGTGACCGGCCTCGATTTGGTGACTGCCCAGATACGACTGGCAGATGGCAAAGGGCTTCCCGAGATTCCACCCATGCACGGGCATGCGGTCGAGGCGCGGTTGTATGCGGAAGATCCACGCACGTTGATGGCCTCGACGGGGCGTCTGACGCGTTTCCGTCCACCGGAGATGATGGGTGTGCGAGTGGAGACCGGTTATATCGAAGGTCAGTTCGTCACCCCGTTTTACGACCCGCTGTTGGCCAAGGTGATTGGCCGTGGACATACAAGAGAACAGGCTATTGGCCGTACGTTGGTGGCGCTGAGGGGATTTGCGGTGAGCGGGGTGCACACTAACGCGCCGCTGCTGATGCGCGTGCTGGAGCATCCCGATTTTCTCGCGGGGACGCTGGATACGGAATTCGTGAGCAGACTGATACAAACATAGCCAACAGGAGGGGCAATGGCTCGAATCGAAGTGGAGAGTGAGGTCACGGGCAACGTGTGGAAAGTGGAGGTGGAAGTGGGTGCTGTGGTGGCGGAGGGCGATGTGCTGATCATCATCGAATCCATGAAGATGGAGATTCCGGTGGAGGCACCCGCCGACGGCAGCGTGGCAGAGGTTTTTGTCGCGGTGGAAGACGCAGTGGAAGAAGACCAGGTGCTCGCGGTGATCGAGACTCCCTGATAACGTTGTTTTTTTATTCATTAGGACCAATAAGGAGCGCAAGATGACGGATCTCGTGACTATCGACATAACGGATGGCGTCGCCGACGTTCGGCTCAATCGGCCGGATAAATACAATGCGCTGTCGCCGGAAATGTTCGACGCGATCGTCAAGGCAGGCGAACATCTCGCTGAGGCGAGGGATGTGCGTGCGGTGGTGCTCTCCGGCAATGGGCGTGGTTTCTGTGCCGGTCTCGACATGAGCACGATGCAGGGATTTGGTAGCGGTGGCGGACAGAGTGGCGGCAGCGCCGCAAACCTGCTGAAGCGCAACGAGCGTCCGGAGAACTATGCGCAGCGCCCGGGTATGGTGTGGAAGCGGATGCCGGTGCCCACGATTGCAGCGATACATGGCGTTGCGTACGGCGGTGGTTGTCAGATTGCCCTCGGGGCGGACATTCGCTTCGCAGCACCCGATGCCAAGATCTCCGTGATGGAGATCAAATGGGGACTCATCCCGGACATGAGCCTGACGCAGACGCTGCGCGACGTGGTGACGCTGGATGTGGCTAAGGAGCTGACCTTTACCGGTCGTGTCATGAACGGGGATCAGGCGAAGGAGCTGGGCCTGGTGACGCATGTTGCTGATGATCCGTTGCAGGCGGCGATGGACCTGGCCAGCGAGATAGCGGGCAAATCGCCAGATGCGGTGCGCGCTGGCAAGAAGCTGTTCGAGGCATCCTGGCATGCCGACGACCGAACGGGTCTCGAACTCGAGTCGTCGCTGCAGATGAAACTGATCGGAAGCCCGAATCAGATCGAAGCCGTGAAGGCCAATTTCGAGAACCGCGCACCTGAGTTTGAGGATACCTCCGATAGTTGAATGACCAGTTGACTCGGAGAGGGCTGAGGAAAGCAATGAGCTGGGAAAAAGAGGTCCGCGAACTAGAGCGCAGACGTCAACTCGCCAAACAGCAGGGTGGTAGAGACGGCATAGCACGCCAGCATGCCAAGGGCCGTCTCACCATTCGAGAGCGCGTCGATGCACTGCTCGATGAGGGCAGTTTCCGCGAGCAGGGACAGGCAACAGCCATTCCGGACTACGACGACAACGATGAACTGTTGGGCTTCGTACCGGCCAACTACGTGGTTGGATTCGGCAAGATAGACGGCCGGCGCGTGGTGGTGGGCGGAGAAGACTTCACGCTGAAGGGCGGCTCGCCCAATGCGGCGGGCTTGCGCAAGAGCGTGTACGCGGAGCACCTCGCCAGTCAATACCGCGTGCCTTTCGTGCGCATGCTCGAGGGGGGCGGGGGCAGTGTGAAAGGTGGCGGACGCAAGGGTGGTACAGTCGGTGAGCCGGTGTTCAGCGAACCGCGTTTCAAGATCATTGCGGACGTGATGTCTGAAGTACCCGTCATTTCTGGAGCGATGGGAGCGGTGGCCGGGTTTCCGGCCGGTCGGCTGGTGGCGTCACACTTTTCCGTGATGACCAGGCACACCGCGCAGGTTTTGATCGGAGGGCCCGCGTTGGTGGAGCGCGCTCTTGGCGTACGCCTCACCAAGGACGAACTCGGTGGCGCCGAGATACATGCCAGCAGCGGCATCATCGACAATCTCGCGGAGGACGAGTACGACGCTTTTCGTCAGATGCGGCAGTTTCTGAGTTACCTGCCATCCAATGTGTTTGAACGCACCAAGCGCCTCCCCTGCAACGACACCCGCGAGCGTATGGAGCAGGATCTGCTGAGCGCGGTGCCGCGTGAGGCCAATACCCCGTTTGATATGCGCGCAATTCTAGAGATGGTGTTCGACCTGGGCTCCTTTTTCGAGATGGCGCCTTACTACGGACCGAGTCAGATCTGCGGTTTCGCGCGTCTCGACGGGCAGCCGGTGGGTGTGCTCGCCAACGACAACAACCACTATGCGGGAGCGATGACGGCGGAAGCGGCCCAGAAATACCGCCGCTTCGTGGAGACCTGCGATACCTTTCACGTTCCGGTAGTCAACTTCGTGGATCAGCCAGGCTTTATGATCGGCCCGGAGGCCGAGAAGAACGGGACTATCCGCTATGGAATGGCGGCGGTTGCCGCGGCCGCCCAGGCTACCATCCCGTGGGCGGTGATTCAGGTGCACAAGGGATTCGGTGTCGCGACGGCCGCGCACTATGCGCCAGGTTCGTATGTCCTGGCATGGCCCTCGGTAGAATCCGGAGCCCTCCCGCTGGAGGGCGGTGTGGCCGTGGCCTTCCACCGGGAGATCGCCGCCGCTGGGGATCCGGATGCAAAGCGCAAGCAACTGGAAGACGGGTTGCGTCAGGCACGTTCGCCGTTTCCACGCGCAGAGTCGTTCGCGGTGCACGAACTCATCGACCCCCGTGAGACACGCCCGATGCTGTGCGAGTGGGTGGATTGGATCCAGACGCAGCTCGATCAGCTGACCGGTCAGGTGCGGTTCGGTATGCGGCCGTAGGAAGCCATTCCCGATTAGCATCGCAAGGATCATCCCCTGGCATCCCCTGGCATCCCCAGGGGAAATAGGGAATGTCCTATAGGGAATGTATAGGGATAGGGACTCGGTTGGTGCGTGGCGTGGCGGGCGAGGAAAACATAGAATGCGCGTCCGAAAACTCTAGTTATAAGAGGAACGCATGAGCTATTCGTTTGATGACAAGGTCGCGATCATCACGGGCGCTGGCGGTGGTCTCGGCCGTTGTCACGCGCTGGAACTGGCTAGCCGCGGCTGCAAAGTCGTGGTCAACGACCTCGGCGGTGCGATGGATGGGACCGGTGGTAGCTCGGACGCCGCCAATGCGGTGGTAGAAGAGATCAAGGCGTCCGGTGGCGAAGCCATTGCAAACGGCGGCTCGGTTTCCGATCCTGCGGGTGCACAGAGCATAGTCGGCGATGCCATGGATGCCTGGGGCCGTGTGGATATCCTGATCAACAATGCCGGTATTCTGCGTGACAAGTCGTTTGGCAAAATGACCATGGATGACTTTCGCCTGGTACTGGAGGTGCACCTGCTTGGCGCCGTGTACGTCACGCACGCCGCGTGGCCGATCATGCGCGAGCAGAACTATGGCCGCATCGTGATGACGACCTCACCGAGCGGGCTGTACGGGAATTTCGGTCAGACTAACTACGGCGCGGCCAAGCTCGCTCAGGTCGGCTTCATGAATGCGCTGAAGATCGAGGGGGCGAAAAACAACATCCACACCAATGCAATCGCGCCCGTGGCGGCGACTCGCATGACTGAAGACCTGATGCCGGAAGAAGCCCTGAAAGCACTTGGTCCGGAGTTGGTGACTCCCGCCGTGGTCTATCTCTGCACTGAAGATGCACCCAATGGCGTGATCCTGCAGGCGGCGGGTGGACAGTTTTCCATTGCCTGCATGGTTGAAAACGAGGGGGTCAATATCGGAGTGGATGCAAGCGTCGAAGACATCGCCGACAACTACGAGAAGATCGCGGACCTCTCGGGCGCGAAGCCCCGTGGCATGCTGCAGCTCGGTTGATCAGAATCGAAGACCGGCCGAAGGACGCTTGGGAGTGTCCTTCAGCGCCCCGGTTAGTTGTGGCCGAGGACGAAGTTCTCGTTTGAGTCGTCTCTCGACTCGCATTTTCGCTCGGTAGAGTCCGCAGCCTGCGGTTCCGTCTGCTCTTGCGATTCTGTGATCTTGTCGTCGTCCATGTTTGGGATCCTTTCAAACCATTTGGACTTGTGGCTCTAACCGAAGTCTAGTTGAAACGACGACGCGCAATTGAGACCGTGTTAATGAACTTACCCGTTGGAGGCTTGACGCGTGGAATTACCCATCGACCCCGAATCGATCAAGGGATTCCTGCATCCGGACGAAGGTCACCGACTATTCGACCTTGCTGCCCAGGTCGAAGGCCCGTGTCTGGAAGTGGGAAGTTACTGTGGGAAGTCCACATTGTACGTGGGCGCTGCGTGCAAAACGCGCGGTAGCCTGCTCTATGCCATCGACCACCACCGGGGTTCCGAGGAGCACCAGCTGGGTGAGGAGTATCACGACCCGGATCTGTTCGATACGGGCAGTGGCAAGCTGGACTCGTTTCGCACCTTTCGGGAAACGGTGGAGAGGGCGGGCTTGACGGGAACGGTGGTACCCATCGTGGCGGCGTCTGCTATGGCGGGCAGATACTGGAACACGCCGCTCGGGCTCGTCTTCATAGACGGGGGACACAGCCGCGAAGCTGCACTAACCGATTTTCGAACCTGGGCGCCGCACGTGGCGCCGGGTGGTGTACTCGCTATCCACGACATATTCCCGGATCCAGCCGATGGCGGTCAGGCGCCGCACGAGATCTACCAGCTGGCGCTTGCATCTGGGCGGTTCGAGGCGATGCCCATGACACACACGCTTGGTACCCTGCGCCGTATCTGAATCGTCAGATGCCGGGCCCGAAGAAATCGCTCGCCGGTGTCAGCTGGAACAAAGCGTCCGCGGCCAGCATGACCGCCCCGGCGGTCCACGTGGGACGCTCATCGGGCCAGAGTATTCCGTCTTCGAACGCGTAACCCGTCCACCAGGAGCCGTCCTCGGCCTGAAAGCGGCGGATATCGTCAAACAACCGGTGTGCATCGTCCTCGCGCCTGGAAACGATGCACGCTAGCGTCAACTCACAGGTCTCTGCGACGGTCACCCATGGCTGGTTCGACACGCAGCGACAGCCAAGCTCGGGTTCAACGAACTCCTCCCAGCGCACGTCGAGTCGGGTCCGGGCGTGAGTAGCGTTGATCACGCCCGTCATCACCGGATAAAACCAATCCATCGAGTAGCGCTCCTTCGACTCCCAGGTTCTGTCGAAGCGCTCGGGATTGTGACGCAACGCATGGATAATGTGCACACGGGCCTTGCACCAGTGGCGAACGGACGAATCGTCCGGGGCCACCAGGCGCGAGAGTGCCACGGCGCAATCGATACTCTTGCAGATAGAGCTGCAGCCGGTCACCAGAGCGTCCTTGTTGATGCCGGTTCGGGTATCGAGTGCCCAGTAAATTTCTCCGGTGGGTGCTTGCAAGGAGAGTACGAAATCGATGGCACGTTTCACCATCGGCCACATATCTGCGGCAAACGCGTGATTCCTGGAGATGCGGTAATGGTGCCACACACCGGTCGCAACATAGGCGACGAAATTGGTTTCAGCGCGGGTGCCGTCTACCACATCGTCGCCCTTGTACGCGGCCATCCACGAACCATCCGGCAACTGATGTCGGGCAAGCCAGACATAGGCGGCTTCTGCTTCGCGCAGGTGCCCGCCTACCGAGAGGCCCATGGCTGCTTCGACGTGATCCCACGGATCCAGAATGCCACCGTGAAACCAGGGAATCGCGCCATCTTCCGCTTGCACGGAGGCGATGTAGCGCGCGGTGCGTTCAACCATTTGCTTCACGCATTGCTCCTCACGAAGTACATCACCAGGCTCTTCCCGATGAGCGGATTGAGCAGCCGCTCAAGCACCCGTGTGATCCGCGGCTTGTTCATGAGATCCCACACCAGCATCTTGTGGTACATGCGAACGGGCCAGGTGTCCTCGCCGCGATCCCAGAACAGGCAGCGCAACCACCAATAAGGAGAGTGCAGGCCGTGAGCGAAATGCCGGTTGAAACAGTGCAGCCCCTTGCGTTGAATGCACTCCTTCAGCCACCCAGCCTTGAAGATGCGCACATGTCCGCCTTCCACCTCGTGATAGGCGTCAGAGAACTGCCAGCACAGCCACTCCGGAAACCAGCGTGGCACACTCACGGCCAGCAGGCCTCCGGGTTTCAACACGCGGCGGATCTCTGACAGCATGCCGTTGTAGTCGGGAACGTGTTCCAGCACTTCGGCGCAGATCACCTTGTCAAAGCTGGCGTCGGCAAACGGCAACCGAAGCCCGCTACCATTGATGAATCCAAGCGAGCGATTCACGAGATCCGGATTCTCGAATTCGGCGAAACGCGCACTGGCCGTGCCCAGATCCTGCAGTGAGAGATCCACGCCCACCACCTGAACCTCCCCTTCGAGATAGGCGGTAATCGCATGCCGCCCCTCGCCACAGCCGAGGTCGAGCAGCCGCTCCCCCTGACGTAGATCTAACTGGCTGAAATCGATGGTGGTCAGGCTCATGCGCGCACGGCCCTGTAGAGATTGATCAGCCCTTCGGCGGTGTCGCGCCAGCTGAAATGGCGCACAATATGTTCACGCCCGGCACGCCCGAGTGTCTCTTGCCGTTCCGGATGCCGCAGCAGGTCCGCGATGGCCTTGGCCAGGGCCGGGGGATTACCGGCAGGTACGATCACACCTGCATCACCCACCACCTCGGGGAGCGCGCCCCCGTCGGTGGAAACGACGGGTACGCCGCAGGCCATCGCTTCACCGGCAGGCAATCCAAAGCCCTCGTATTCCGAAGGCACCACGGCCACGGTGGCGCGGGCGTACAGCTCGACGATGTCGCAGGTGCTGATGCCGTGCACGAAGTCGATGGCGTCCTCCACGCCGTGCCGCTCGATCAAACCGGCGGTCACACCATCCTCCTTGGGGCGTCCAATGAAGGTGAGACGCAGATCGGGGAATGATCGCCGCAGTTGCGCGAAGGCGGGTATCAGATGCTGCGTGCCTTTTAACGGCTGATCGGCACTTGCCGTGGTGATGAGCTGGCATGGGTTGCGAGCCACGCCTCCCACGGGTGCGAAGGTCTGCGTGTCGATACCGTTGTAGATGACGTCGATGCGCTCTTCAGGAATGGCGAAGGCTCTGGCGATGTCGCGTCTGGAGCGCTCGCTGACGGTGACGATGTGTTTGAGACGCTGTGCCACCTGGATCTGCATGCGCAGAAAGTGATGCCAGCGCCTGATTAGCAGACGGTAGTGCCAGCGTTGTTCGTGGGCGAGCGCGATGTCGCGATCCCAGGTGATGGGGTGGTGGATCGTCGATACCAGGGGAATGCCGGCTGACTGTAAATCGAGCAGAGCCCAGCACAGACTCTGGTTGTCGTGCACCACGTCATAGCCCCTCAGCGCTTCCAACAGGTCTCGCTTCAGCCTGCGTCCGAAAGTGTAGGGTTCGGCAAAGCCGCCGGTGATTTTCGACCCCCATTCGATTAGGTCGGTGGCGGAGCGTAGATGGTGCCGACGCAATGCGGTGAATTGATTGTCCACCGCGAACATATTCAGCCCGGGCAAACGAATGAGGCCGACACGTTCATCGAGGTCGGGATATGGCTCGCCCGAGATCACATCGACCTCGTGACCAAGATCGACCAGCGCACGCGTCAGATATTTGATGTAGATGCCCTGACCGCCACTGTACGGGTTACTGCGATAGCCGAGAAATGCGATCCTCAGGCTTCTGTCTTGTTCCGACAGCGGGTCGATGGCCTCACGAAGTGCGACCGCCAAAGTGTCCCCCGGCTTTTCAAACGAAAAAGAGCGGGGAGTTTAATGAGACATCATTAAAAAGGGAACCTGAAGAATCAATGGCTGGACCAGGGCTTACCTATAACACCCCTCGTGGCGTGCAGGTGGTGATTCAGATTGGCAACCCACTGGTGACCTTCCTGCGTCTTGCTCAGAAACTCGAGGCCTTCACCAATGTAGGGCTGGACGTGGCGGTAGTAGAACGCCGGGAATGCGTCGCGCATTTCACGGGCGTTGCGGTAGCCGAGTCGTTCCGCCTCACCGGTTTCGACAAGTTCTGCATACAGTCGCGCCAGCTTCTGCAGATACAGCGGGTCCGCCATCTGACCGAGGAGGTCTGCGCTGCGCACCAGTGCACCGAATCCATTGGTACGCTGGTAGAAAGACGCATCGGGAACCGGGTAGCGTGTCATCTCGATGTGTCGTCCAATCAGATCCACATCCAGAGCCTGTTCGTGCGCAAAGCGTTGTCGCACGAACAGTACCCCGCGATCCACGTGGTACGTGGTGAGCGCGGCATCAGTCGCCTCGGGCGGGATATCCACATGGGTGCCGGATGCGTCGATGACATAACGACCGTCTCGATCCCCGTGCAGCAGGCCGCGCAGATAGCCCGTGTCGTGAAACAGCATGGCGATCACGGCGTGCAACCAGGCGTGGGGTGTGACGTCACCGAGGGCGATCTGTCGCCCCTTGAGCATGGTCTGGCCCACGTCGGTTACCAGCAGGGTGTGGTTGATGTCGTGGTAAGCGCAATCGCAATTCAGCACGGTCTCCAGCGCCGTGAGAGCCGCCTGCTCGAACAACTGACCGTAGCCTCGTTCGTGCGTGGGGAAGGCCTCGGTGAAAGCCCCGCGCGAGTGCTCGATGAACACCTCGATTAGTGTGCGGTTGGAATTGAACATGGCGGCAGTGTATTGCAGCTTCGTTTTGCGCATCGTGTACTGGTGCTCAAATCCCTAGGTGCAATGCAGGATTCAGGGTTGTAAGCCCCTGGTGGTTGGGCGTTGCGTGGTCGCGTTAGGGGTTGCAACTGGGGTTTCACTATGAATATAGTGCAAGAATAGAAGTTTTTGTTTGAGTACGATTCATGTCTCATATAGAACTCCGACACCTTCGCACGCTGGTGGCGCTTCGTGATACAGGAAGCCTTGTTGAGGCCGCAGAACGCGTGTTTCTCACTCAGTCGGCCCTGTCTCATCAAATAAAGGACCTGGAGACAAGGGTGGGCTGTGCGCTGTTCATCCGCAAGACCCGGCCGGCGCGCTTCACGAGTGCCGGCAGGCGCTTGCTGAAACTGGCCGACGAGGTGCTGCCGCTGGTGCACGGGTGCGAACAGGACATCGATCGCCTGGCCGGTGGTGAATCCGGCCGTATCTACATGGCCATCGAGTGCCATAGCTGTTTCGAGTGGCTTCTACCGGCCATTAACCTGTATCGGGAATCATGGCCGGATGTGGAACTGGATGTGGCGAGCGGATTTCATTTTGCGCCGTTGCCGGCGTTGGCTCGCGGTGATCTGGACCTGGTCGTGACAGCCGATCCGGTCGAAGATCTCGGACTTGAGTATCTGTCGCTGTTCAGCTACGAGGCACAACTGGCGGTACCGAAGGATCACGCGCTCGCGTTGAAGGAATGGGTAGAGCCGTGTGATCTTCAGGAAGAAGTGCTGATCACCTACCCGGTAGATCGCGCGCGGCTCGATGTGTTCACCAGCTTTCTCGATCCTGCCGGTGTTGAGCCGAAGAGGGTGCGTCAGGCGGAGCTGACCACCATGATGATCCAGCTCGTCGCCAGCGGCCGGGGCGTTGTGTGTCTACCAAACTGGGCGCTACACGAGTACCTTCAACGTGACTTCGTGGCCGTGACATCGCTCGGCGAGGAGGGAGTGTGGCCCACGCTATACGCGGCGGTACGCTCCGATCAGGCCCAAGCGGCGTTCATTCAGGGGTTCCTGCAGACCGCCAAGGAATCCTGCTTCGCCAATCTGGTGGGCATCGTCACGGCGGATTTGTAGTCACAACAAGGCACCAAAGCGAGAGATCCTTGCCGAAGGAATCGCGAATATGCTATTTGACTTAGATCAAGTTCAGATTGTCTGACCTCCCCGATACTCGATCGATACTTGCGTGATGGGGGGCATGAACAGATGATGGAATTGCTACAGGCGCTGGAAGCCAGCGGTTTTTCCATGTGGGTGAAAGAATCGTCGACGGCCTATGTCGCCGTGCTCGCTTTTCACACCGTGGGTCTTGCGTTTCTCGTCGGCATTAGCGGTGCCATCGCTCTGCGAATCTTGGGTGGTGCGCGCAGTATGCCACTCGAACCCATGGAGGACTTCTTACCGCTCATGTACGCGGGGCTGTGTATCAACGCGGTGACCGGGCTGGTGCTGATCTGCCTGTACCCGACCAACTACTTCACGGAACCGACCATCTATATAAAACTAGCGGCGGTGGTGGTGGCGATGGTACTGATGCAGAAAGTGCGCGGCATCGCATTCGGTGCAGACGCATCAATCGGTACCCCGGATGGACTCAAGCGCGCGCGGACACTATCCATCGTGATGCTCATCGCCTGGCTCATCGCCACAGTGGCGGGGG
>DCWG01000127.1:19117-44849 GCA_002327525.1 Gammaproteobacteria bacterium UBA2168
GTTACGGCCTACACGATGCCAACCAAACTGCAGACGGCAGGCGCGGTAATCGTATTCCTCGTGCTTGCTCTGCTGGTGGGGTACGGGCTCGGAAAGAGCCTCGGTTGGTTCGAATCCGAGTCGAAAACCTGAGGATACAAACAGGAGAGCCGAAAGATGTTTGACCTGCCAGAGACATTTCTGCAGCTCACTTTTGTAGAGGAGTTCATAGGTGCCTTCCGTTGGGTGTGGCCGCTCAGCGAAGTGCTGCACTTCCTCGGTCTGATTCTGCTCGTCGGGATCATCACGGTCTATGACCTGCGTCTGCTGGGTGTCGCCAAGCGCATGCCGGTCGCGCCTATGAACAAACTGCTGCCCTGGGCGGTGCTCGGTTTCTGTCTGTGCGTATTTACGGGATTGTTGTTCGTGACGGGGTTGTGGGCCAACGTGAAGACACATCCGCTGGAAGCCCTCCAATACGATCACTTCCTACAGCTAAAGCTGGCGTTCATCCTGCTGGCGGGGATCAATCTGCTGGTGCTGTATCAGACCGATCTGGGGAAACAGGCCGAAGCGCTCGGGCCGGGTGACGACGCACCGCCACCGGTGAAGATCGTGGGCGCCGCCTCGCTGGTGCTGTGGATCGGAGTGGTGTACTGGGGCCGGCTTATTCCGTGGGGGCTTTAGGCGATGAGTGAGGACAACGATATGTCGAAATCCTGGCGCACGGTGACAATTCTGCTCGTCTGCACCTCGGCGATATTGGTAATCGCCACTTCCTTCATGATGTATTGAGGAGGCTGGCAGTGTCGTCTGCGGGCGGCGGTAAGCTGTCCCCTCTCTACGACACTCAGGGAACCAGAGTGCGCTCGTGCCACCGGCCGTCGTTGAGATGCCATGCACGGCGATCATGAATGCCATTTTCCTGGGCGAGATCGAGGCGATCAATCTGGCGAGGTTCGAGGTACACTCCGCGAGCCGTTTCCGGCGCCCTGAGTGGGTCAGGCAGCGACACCGCCATCGCCCCCTTCACTAGTGCCTCACGATTTTCGATGAGCGAACTCTGAGCGTGCTGCGGATAAAACCAGTCCATGCGTTGCGGCATGGGTGGACGCAGTAACCAGCTCTCACGCACGATCGCTTCTGGGATTTCTTCGGTTTCACAGTGCAGCCGGTATTGCACGTTGGGGTTGGCGTAAAACATCGAAATCGCCACTTCCCCTGCGCGGATCTGTTGCCACTTGGGGCTCGTGCTGTTGACGAACACGCCGAGGCGCCCAGCCAGCTCGCGTAGGACGAGTGTTCGCACCTGTGGCCTCCCGTTGGCGTCTATGCTGGCGAGCGCGCAGAGGTTGGCCCACGGATCGTCGGCCTCGCGTGCGCGTGCGCGATCCTCGAACAGGAGTTCGAGCGGATCCATCAGTTTCGAACGCTGGATGCCGCGGTGTGGTCGGCGTGTAGTATGCGAATCCAGCGTTCCTCGTTGATGAATCCGCTACCCCAGTCTTCCAGATCGCCTGCGAGGCCCTGGGCTACGATATCGTCCACGTTCTGACCGGCATCTAGCGCGCGTGTGACCTGCGCCGCGGTGGCCTTAATGACGCCGAGATTTTCACGCAGATCTTCCGCGTCTGCGAGCGGTCCGTGACCGGGAATGATCTTCACGTCCGCGGGGACCATATCCAGCACCGTCTGCAGATTGGCCGTGAAACCTGTCACGCTGCCACCGCCCTGGAGATCTATATAGGGGAAGCGGCCGTTGAAGAAATGATCACCCAGGTGGATGACATTGGCGTTGCGAAACCAGGCCACACTGTCCCCGTCCGTATGTCCATGCGGCAGATGGATGACGTCGATTTCATCGTCGTTGTAGTGCACACGGACACGGTCGTGGTACGTCACGACGGGTAGGGCGGCGCGATCACCACCATCGCCGCCGAGCAGCCGGGTTCGTACGTTGTCGTGCGCGATGATCGTTCCTGCTGTGCCGAAGAAGGCGTTGCTGCCCGTGTGATCACCGTGGTAGTGCGTATTGAGCACGATTTTCGGCCTTGCACCGCCTATCTCGACTATGGTGCTCAGAATGCGTTCAGCGAGCGGTGCGTACTGGTCGTCGATAATCAAGGTTCCGTCGTCACCGATGGAGACACCGATGTTCCCTCCGGCGCCGGTGAGCATGTACACGCTGCCGCTGACGCGCTGGGCCTGTACCTCGATGCCGGCAAAACGGTCTTCGGCCGAGTGGGTGAAAGCTGGCAGGAGCAATGTGATGACAGTCGCTATGGGCTTGAGCATGGGGCCTCCTTCGTTCTCAGAAAGTGAAAGATGTGCCGGTGATGTTCTCGTCGGCGAGCTTCGGTGGAGCATTGTCCTGATGGCGTTTCGCAATGCGGTAGATGAGACCGTGACCGCTGGTCATCAGCGCGTCGTGGATCATCTGTTCGCTATCCACTTCGCTCGCACGTCTCAGCAGGCGCTCGAACGTGGCGATGAAGTTGTTAGTATGCCTTGCGCGAACGGTAGGTCCGTAAAATAGCGCAAGCTGTTCCGCTGCATCACCCAACTGCAGATGTGCCTCCAGCAGACGGCGGGAGAATATCTCGGGGTCGCTGGCTGACATTTGCGTGAACAGGCGGCTGATGTCGATGTCGCTGACTTTCTGATTCCCAGAGGCGTCGTGGCTTGAGAGGTACAGAAATACTGCAATGGTGCCGAGCTGGCTACTCAGCGTGTTGGTGATCTGCAGGAATGCTTGCTGACGAGCGTGTGGCTCCGATGCCGCCATTTGCTCGGATTGGATGACGGCCTGTTCGGCACTGCGCCGTATCTCCTGTGCCTGTTCACGCAGCGCCTGGGTGTTCTGCTCAAGTTCCTTCTGTTGTGCGAAGTAGCCGATCACCAGCCATAGAAACGCTAATGGTGCGAAGGTGCGTTCCAGAAAACTTCCCAGCTTTTCGGCGGGCAGACTACCGAAGTTCCCCCAGCCGATAGTGTCACAGATATACGTCACACCCAGCGCAAGCCAGGCGAAGGTGATATCGAGCTCCGGCCAGATACGCCAATCCGCAGCTCGCTGATAGCCGGTGAAGTGGTGTTTTACCGGTTGCGAACTAATCGTCGTCGCTCTCCTTTACATCTTCCGGCAGCTTGCGACGGATTTCGGCCACGTCGCGCTGGATTTCGCTGAGACGGAATACGAGATCGGGTAACTGATCGGTTATACGCCAGAGCAGGTAGGTAGCGCCGAGCAGAACCAGAAAAGACAAGAATCCCATGCAGTGTTTCTCCCAGGTGAGGTTGTTGGTAGGTATACCCTGTGGCAAGGGGTGAGTCTAGCGCGCCGAATGCCGTGCTGTATTCCATCAGTCGAGCGAGCCGATGATGGATTTGCGTTGTGAGATTTCGATCCAGTTGCCATCCGGGTCGCGTACGAAACTGATGTGTGCGATATCGCCCAGTTTCACCGGTGCCATACCCTCCCGGCCGCCTTTCGCGAGAATATCGGCGTGGGTGCGCTTCACGTCAAAAACCTGCATGGTGATGTAGCGGTATCCTGGGGCACGCTGTTCCGGGTCGAGGTTCACATCACTTTCACTCAGGCTGATCTGAGATACTCCCACTTCGAAGAGTGCGGGTTCTGCTTCCGGCAGACTCAGGACATCTCCGTAGAAAGCACGATGTCGTTCGACGCTGGCCACGCAGAGATCAAGGCGTAGCTGGGTAATACCGTCAGTACCGGTGGGCACGAACCGCGCGGCATTACCATCCGGATCGCTGCTTTCGGTGGCTGTGCCGAGTTCGTCACAGGCGATGGTGAGTTGGCGGTAGCCAGCGGCGGGTGAAGGTGCGAGACGGTGACGAGTGTGATTCACTTTCAGTACACTGTCGCCGATGCTGTGTCGGTACTGGCGCAGACCATCGCCGACAGGCAACATCTCGGTGTAGGGAAGTTGCGCTTCGGTTTGCCAGAATTCGAGCATGGGTTCGAGGTTGTTCGTATACAACCCCACATCGAGGGCGGGTTTGGCGAGTTGCACAAGCGGTTCCGTTTGTCGGGAGAAATAAAAGAAAAGCGCAAGTATCGCAGCATGGCGGGAGATTCAAAATACGAGGCGCTGTTCCGCGAGCGCTTGGCCGAAATTGTCGGTGAGGACAGGGCGGCCGATATTCGCACGACGATGGCTCGGCCAAAGCGCCAGGGATTCTGGGTCAATCCCCTGGCGGACGGCGGGATTCCCGACGGTGAGCTGGTCGAGGGTATGCCTGGGCTGTATTCCGTGGCACCGGCTGAGCGTGAGAATCTCACCAGCCATCCGGCGGCGCAGTCGGGCCGCGTGTACCTCATCAATCCGTCGAGTGTTCTCGCGGTGGCGGCACTCGATGTGCGGCCAGGCCATGAGGTACTCGATCTCGCCGCGGCACCTGGCGGTAAGACGCTACTGTTGGCGGCCGCCATGCACAACTCGGGTCGTATCGCAGCGGTGGAGCCCCGCAAGGCGCGATTTCACAGGATGTGCGCCAACCTCGGCCGTTGTGGGGTCACCAACGTAGAGTTCTACCTCGCGGATGGCCGCGGTGTGGGGCGCAAGACAGGTGCACGCTTCGATCGTGTGCTGCTCGACGCTCCCTGCTCGTCCGAGGCTCGCATCCGATGGGATGAGCCTGACAGTTATGAACATTGGAAGCCGCGCAAAGTGAAGGAGTCGGCGCGTAAACAACGCGGCCTGCTGCGTTCTGCGTTGACTGCCCTCAAACCGGGTGGCGTGATGGTGTACTGCACCTGTTCATTCGCGCCGGAGGAAAACGAGCAAGTAGTGACCGGTGCGCTCGGAGCGTACCCCGACGTGGACATCGAGCCCGTTTCGTTGCCGGATGGCGTCGCCTCGATGCGCGGTCTCCCACAATGGCGTGGCAGGGTGATCGATGCACGGCTCGCGCTTGCCGTACGTGTATTGCCGGACAGCCTCTGGGATGGCCTCTTCGTGGTGCGTCTGCGTAAGAAGGCGGGTATCAGGGCAAGCGCTTCGGACTCATGATGGCTTCGAGGGTAGGTTGCTGATCCTCGATGATTGCGAAATGTGCCGCGCCGAAGGTAGGTAAATTGCCAATAACCCGTTCACCAGCGAGTTGGTTCACCGCCCAGGTCATGCCGGGGTTGTGTGCGACCACCGCCACCCGCGATACCCCTGCCGGTGTACTGTGCACGACTTCCAGAATCCTGCGCGGGTCGGCGTGATACAAAGCGTGCTCGCGCACGAGTTGTGCCCATGGCCAGGCTGCGTGAACGAACTTGGCTGTTGCCAGCGCGCGGGCGGCGTCGCTCGTCCAGATCCACTGCGCTGCATTGGGCTGTTCATGCAGCCAGCGCTGCATGCGTGGACCGTCACGCATGCCGCGCTCGTTCAGCGGGCGGTCGAAGTCCGCCTGTCGTAGATCGGACCAGGAAGATTTGGCGTGACGAATGAGCCAGAGATGAGTGATCAAGACGGTGTCTTCATCTGCGTAGGAAGGCGTGATCGAGTTTAGGGTTTATCATCCGTGACCGGCAAGAGCGGAGCAGCGAAGAGCATGGCATCACAAGGCAAGATGCTGGCGATCAAACCGGTTTGCGGCCGCTCGCAGGATGAGAGGTTGTTGCTGCGGCTCCAACCCGAATGAACCAGGCAGCCGACGCCCTTCCGCCGCGATCTGCAGATGGTGTTTCAGGATCCCGAGTCTTCCCTCAACCCGAGACTCTCCATCGCCTCGATTCAGGCCGAACCCATGGCCACGCATGGCATCAGCGCAGACCGCGCGGAGCGCATCGGGCGCGCCGCGCAGTACATGGTGAAGGTTGGGCTCGAGCCGCACATGCTCAATCGTTATTCGCACGAGTTCTCCGGCGGCCAGCACCAACGCATCGGCATCGCAAGGGCCATTGCGCTGGAGCCGCGCTTTATCGTCTGTGACGAGCTGACCAGTGCGCTGGATGTCAGCGTGCAGGCGAAGCTCCTCCAGTTGCTGGACGCGTTAAAGGAGACCTGCAACTGACTTACCTGTTCATCACGCACAACATCGACGTGGTGCGCTACTTCGCGGATGATATCGCGGTGATGTACCAGGGCCGTGTCGTGGAGCAGGGAGTGGCGCTCGAGGTATGCGATAAGGCGCAGCATCCCTAGACTCGGAAGCTGCTGGCGGCGGTACCACGTTTCGTCGCCTGATAACCGTTTCCCGCAAGGGGTTCTTAGCGGAATTGGCGTGGCGCGCATACACTAGAGCGGATGCGAGGAGTGGGAGAGATGGTGCATGTTGGTGCGCAAGTGAGTGTCTAGCGCGGGGGCTGGTCACGGGGGATGTCGAGAATTTCCAGCGTTTCGATGACAAGATCATTTCCCGGTTTTCGTGAGGAGCATGTATGAGTGAGAACAAACTGGCCGGCAAGGTCGCCCTGATCACGGGGGGGGCACGCGGTCTGGGGCGGGGCTATGCACTGCATTTGGCGGGTCTTGGCGCGGATGTCGCCATCGTCGACCGCAACTTGCGAGCGGCCGAGGTGTACGAGTTCGAGAAGGAACTGCTTAAAGCGGATACCGTGATGGAAGAGTGCGAGGCGCTTGGTGCGCACGTGTTGGGCATCGAGGCGGATCTGACGGACCGGGAGGTAACCGAAGCGGCGGTCGCGCGACTAGTGGACGAACTGGGCTCGGTGGACATCGCCATCTGCAATGCGGGCGGTGGTACGGTCGTGTTCGCGGACGAGGTGGAGGTCCCCGAAGACGGCCAGACCGACATCAACACCACGGGCACGGCCTCCGACTGTCCCCAGGAGATGCTGACTCGCGTCCTGGACACCAACCTCATGACCTGCATGTACACCTGCATGGCGGTGGCGCCCTACATGAAGGCGCAGAAGCACGGCAAGATCGTCACGGTCTCGTCTACCGGCGGTATGGATGCCGGGGCGGGTTACCATCCGTATGGAACGGCCAAGGCGGCGATCATCTACTACACGCGCACACTTGCTCAGGATCTCGGACCTTACAACATCACGGTCAACGCCATTGCACCCGGCATCATCCGAACCGGCAGGCTGGGAGACCGCGCCCATCTGTCCAAATACATCGCGCTTCGCCGGGAGGGTACCATCGAGGATTGTGCAAGGGTGGTGGAGTTTCTGGTGACGGATCTGTCCGACTACGTAACCGGACGGACTATCCCCATCGACGGTGGACAATACCGGTGAGGAGCGGACGGCATGCATGAAGACATCGCAGGTGCGGGCTGGAAGCTGCACCATCTCGGCATCCCTGTGAGCGATCTGGATCAGGCGATGGCGGACTACCGCGGCCTCGGCATCGCCTCGTTCGGTGAGCCGTTTCTCATCGACAGCAGCAGGGCGGCTGAGTATTTGGTATACGGCAAGAGACCGGATCCGGTGGTCACGACACGCGGTGTCATGGGCCGGATGGGCGCGGTGGGTGTGGAACTGTTGCAGCCGCTAACGGGTCACACCGTGCACCGGGAGCTGCTCGAGCAATCGGGCTCAGGTGTGGGCCACGTCGCTTACACGGTCGATGATCTGGAAGGAGAAGCCAGCCGCCTGGAAGCGGTAGGCTTTCCCGTGATCCTGAGCATCACACCGGCAGGCCGAACCGGGCGCAGCGCGGTCTACATAGATACGCGCGGGAGCTTCAGCAACCTCATCGTGGAGCTGATCCAGGCTGCCTGAGCGATTCGTTACCAGATCGCGAAGAATTCCTCGATTGCCTGCATCTGACCGCCGGTAGCGGAGGAAGGCGCGATGATCGGCATTTTGATACCGGCGTCGAACCAGGCCTCGATGCCCTCGCGAACCTTCGATGCGGAACCGAACAGGGTGGTATCAGCCAGCCAACAGTCGGAGAGGCACTCGGGTACGCGATCCAGATCCTGGTCGGCGAGCGCTTTCTCTACAGCATTCATTTCTTCCTCGTAGCCCGCTTCCTTCCAGTAGTTGCGGTAGTTGGGCAGAAACGCATAGCCCGTCAACGTTTTGCGGTTCACTGCCTTAGCGGCTTCCTCGTCGTCGCTGATGCAGGTGGGAATCATGTCTCCGATATGGAAGCTGTCGTTCGTGCGGGCTTTATCCGAGAGTGCGCTGAGCGATGCCTGCATGTGCGATCGGGCGCCGTTGGCGAACACCATGCCGTCGCCGATCTCCTCGGCCAGCGCGATCATCTTGCGGCGCAGGGTGGCCAATACGATGGGCGGCAATTCACCGACGCGCGGTACTGCTTTCAGATCTTCGACGAAGCGGCGCGTATCGGACAGCGGTTTACCCTGAGTGACGCCGAGCCGGTCCATCGCGAGAGCGTGGCTGACCCCGATGCCGAAACTAAAGCGCCCGCCGGAGATTTCGTGGATGAAGGCAGCCGTCTGCGCGAAGTCATTCACGTGGCGTGTGTAGATGGGTTGGATGCTGGTGCCGAACGGGATTTCATTCGTTACCGAGGCGATGCCCTGGCACAACGCCATGGCGTCTCCCATGCTCGGACAGTAGATGCCGGCAAAGCCGCGTTTCTCGACTTCGGCGGCCACCTCCAGCGTGCGCGAACGGCGCCCCGGAACGGCGGCCAGACTCATGGCGGGTTTGCGATCGGTCATCGGTGATTCTCTTCATCTGCGGGCAAAGGCGGACGAGAAGAACACGGGCCCGATGAAAGGTCAACGATTGGCGTCAGAACCAGCGGTGGCGCGAGGAATGGCGCGCCGGTTGGCCCTGGTGTGCCGCCATGTAGTCGGGGCGCTTGAACAGGTGCACGCAAACCAGGCCCGCCAGAAAACCGCCGATGTGTGCCCAGAATGCCACACCTCCACCACTGCTCCCGATCGTGGGTAGACCGCCGAGGATCTGCAACAGGAACCAGTAGCCCAGCATGAAGATCGCGGGAACCGCCACGGTCGTTGCGAAGAAACCCAGAAAGATCAGCGTATGCACGTGGTGTCTGGGATAGAGCAGGGCATAGGCGCCCATCACGCCGCCGATGGCGCCCGAAGCGCCGACCATGGGAATGGCGCTGGACGGGTCGGTCATGATCTGTGCCCCTGCCGCGGCCAGGCCGCAGACGAGATAGAAGATCACGAAGCGCACCGGTCCCATGACGTCCTCGATGTTGTCGCCGAACACCCATAAAAACCACATGTTGCCGATGATGTGGAACCAGCCTCCATGCATGAACATCGAACTCAGCAGTGAGACGGGGTTGGAGGTGCCGTCGAACTGACAGACGAGCCCACTGCCGAGATTGATCTGAGTACCGGTGGGGAGCTGTCCGAGCAGATCGCCCGGGATGAGACCATAAAGACACAGTGAGCGTGCCAGTGCCACGTCGGAGCCCAGTCCCTGTAGGGCGAACCACGCCACGGCATTCAACGCGATGATGGCGATCACCGCGTAGGGTGTGCGTAGCGTCGGGTTTTCGTCACGGAGCGGGAACATGCGGGCACAGCCTCAACGGATAACCGGGGTAGGGTGCCGTCCTGGCGGCAGCGTCGCAAGTGTGAAAATCATCCCGGCCGTCCCGGGGGTGGGCTTGCGGTTGAGAAAGCGTTTGTTTCCGTGGGCTTGCCATCTCCGGCAGGGCGGGCACTTATGTTGGCGGGGCAGGCAGGTTAGGGTGCCGCCGTGAGCGTGGTGCTATAAGCGAATTCCATTACCCACGCCACGGGCGGTAACCGTCTGTTCAGGGATCTGCAGCTTGCTGTAAACAAGGCGATTCTCTGGGGCTGGTGGGTCACAACGGATCGGGCAAGACGCCGCTGCTCAATATCCTGAGCGGCCGGCTGGCAGCGGATGGTGGTGAAGTGACGACCCGGCCGGGGTTTGCGTGTGCGATGGTGGAACAGTTTTTACCCAAGCGCCTGGGTACTCGCACGCTGGTCGATGCGGGGGTGTGGAGCGGGCTGAAGAGGCTGTGCGGTGGCGTGCGGAGAGTTTGTTGGACCAGCTGGGATTTACTTCTCGGGAGTGCCGGTTTGAGGTGCGCGCGTTATCCGCAGGACAACAAAACCGGCTGATGTTCGTTCGCGTGGTGGTCTTAGAACCTCAGTTGCTGTTTCTCGACGAACCCACCAATCACATCGATCTGGAAGGCAAGGAACAACTGGAGTAGGTGTTGTTGGACAGCGAGGCCGCGCTCCTGATCACCTCGCACGACCGCCGTTTCATCGAGTGCCTGGGTCAGCGGTTCCTGCTGATTGTCGCAGGTGAATTGATCGAAATGCCAGGGCTCGATGCGGCGCTGGCACGCATGCGTAAGGATGCAGGAGTGGCTGGCACAAAGGCCGCATCGCCTGTCCCGACCGGCGATGTGTTTGCGAACGAGGAGGATAGTGAACGTTTGCTCGAGCAGATCGTTTCGCTTGAGGAGAAACTGGCTGCGGATGAGGCGCGCAAGAAGAAGTTCCAGAAACCCAAACTGCAAGCAGAGCGGCGGCTGGAGCTCGATACGCTCTATGCGAGACTGGAAGGACTCGATCAGTCAGATCAGTAAGGCAGCCAAACACGCTAGCAAACGCTGGTTTTGCTCGGGTGTCCCCACGCTGATACGCAGCTTGTCCTTGAGCAGTGGCGTGTCGAACCAGCGTACCAGCACGCCCTGATCCTTCAGCGCCAGGTACAGCTCCTGTGCGCAACGTCTCGCGTTGAACGGCACGGTCACGAGCAGGAAATTGGTCTGGGAGGGAGGTGCATCCAGACCCAGTTGTTGGAGTTCGGCGTGCAATCGACGTCGGTCGGCTCGTACCCGTTCCCAGGTCCGGGCTGCGTAGTCCTGATCCTCGAAGGCGGCGAGCCCTAGTACCTGATTCAGCAAATTCACGTTGTAGCTGTCCCGGGTCTTGGTGACCATGGGTTCGATCAGCGATGCCTGCCCGAGCAGATAGCCGAGGCGCAAACCCGCGAGCCCATAACCTTTGGAGAATGAACGCAGGATCAGGAGATTGTCAAAGGCATTGATGAGTCGGACGGCGTCGTGGCGCAGAGACGGATCCACGAAGTCGATGTATGCCTCGTCGAGCAGCAGCACGCCGTTGAGATCGTTGGCCAGCTGGCTGACTGAATCGGTGTCCATGAGCGTGCCGGACGGGGCATGTGGATTGACCAGGAAGGCCAGTTCAGAGCCCGCTTCGTTCAGGCGGTGTGCAAAGTCACGTGGCGGGCGCCACTGATCATCGAGATCTATGCGAGCGACGGGTGAGTCGTGAATGTCGGCGAGTACCGGGTACAGCGAATAGCTCGGTTCTGCCATGCCGATGGGGCCACCTGGATTGACGAACGTGGTAATTGCCAGGCGCAGGGCCTCGTCACCGCCATTGGTCACCAGCACGCACCCGGCATCGAGTGCGTGCCGATCAGCGATGGCGCGCCTGAGCTGGGCGGCTGTCGGCGGCGGATAGGTGCGCAGATCTTCACCTGAGATATTCGTCAGCGCCTGATCCACCCGTGGGCTCGGTGGATACGGATTTTCGTTGGTATTGAGCTTGATGACGTCATCGCCATCGGCTGGCTGTTCGCCCGAGGTGTAACCCTGCATGCGCTGGATGTTGTCGCGTTCGTAGCTCATGCGTCGATGTTGGCGCCCGGGTCGCTGCCGGGTTGTTCGGTACTCGGGGTCGTGGCTTCTTCAGGCTTTGCAGCCGGTCCGAGCAGATAGGCAAGCCACTGCGTATTCGGATTCACCTCCAGCGCGATTTTCGCGGTCATGGTCAGTGGGACTGACAGCAGCATGCCCACGGGACCGAGCATCCATCCCCAGAACACCAGGGAGAGGAAAACCACCAGACTGGAAAGACCAAGCCCGCGCCCCATGAAACGGGGTTCGACCACGTTACCCATGATGACGTTGACGGCCACGTATCCACCAGCGGTGAGCAACGCGTAGCCGGAGCCGAGCTGGACGAGTGCCAGCAGTACCGCAGGGACCGCCGCGATGATGGAGCCGATGTTCGGTACGTAATTCAGTAGGAAAGCGAGGATGCCCCACAGCACGGGGAAATCCACACCGAGAATCGCGAGGTAGATGGTGATGGTGAGACCGGTAAATACGCTGATGGTCGTTTTCAGCGCGATGTAGCGATTGACGTTTTCGGCGAACTTGCCGAAGTGGGGCAGGTCTGTGTCCGGGTCCTTCAACACTTCGCGCAACTTCACCGGAAAGCTGGTGGCCTCGGCCAGGATGAAAATCACCGTTAGCAGAATGAGGAAACTGTTGCTGAGTACACTGCCGAGTCCCGACAGCGTGTTGCCGGCCATCGACAGCGCGGTCGCCGGATTGAAGTACTGGGAGGCGCTCGAGATGTCGAACCCATAGCGGTCGACGATACGGATGGCCTGATCAAACATGTCGGTCAGGCGTTCGCTGTAGAAGGGTAGCTTCTCCATGAATGCGCCCGCCGATTGCGCCACCAGGGCGCCCACGGCACTGAGAATCATCACAATACCCGCCATCACCAGCGCGATGGCGAGCCACCCGGGACAGCGGCGATTTTCCAGGGCGATCATCGGAGTGGAGGCAATGGTGGCGATGAAGATAGCGAGGAGAAAAGGAACGACCACGTCTTCCGCCGCCTTGATACCAGCGGCGATCACCACGAGTGCTGCAAAGATCATGATGCTGCGCGCGGGTCCCGTCATGCGATGGTCGTTCTGTGCTCGAGACTCGGTAGCTGCTTGCGCACGCTTCTCACCCGCTCCGGATCGATGAGGCCGAGCGCGAACCCGTCACCTTCCGCGTGTTCGGCAACGATCTCGCCCCAGGGATCGACGATGAGGCTGTGTCCGTAGGAAGTGCGTTTGCCGTAGTGGTTGCCGTGTTGGGCGGGTGCGATGACGTGGCATTGCGTCTCTATCGCGCGTGCGCGCAGCAACACGTGCCAGTGCGCCTTGCCGGTGGTGGCGGTGAATGCCGATGGGATGGTGATCGCCACAGCGCCCTCATTCACCAATGCCTGGTACAGGTATGGAAAACGCATGTCATAGCATACGGTGAGGCCCAGCTTGCCGAACGGCAGGTCGGTGGTCACGACGTGCTCTCCCGGAGCCGTGCCTCGCGATTCGAAGAGCCGTGTGCCGTCGTCGAGGCTCACGTCGAAAAGGTGGATCTTACGGTAGCTGGCCACCACCTCACCCAAAGCATCCAAATGTACGCAGGTATTGTAGCTGCGGCCGGGTTCGGGCCCCTGCTCGTGAAATCCGCCGAGAATCAGCGGGCAGGCCAGATCCCTCGCCAATCGCTGACAGCGTTCGAGTATCGGGCCGCCTTCTGGCAGGGGTTCGAGAATCTGCTGTTTTTCTCGGTCTGGACCGATGAACGCAAAGGCCTCCGGGAGCATGATCACCTCGGCGCCGGCCTCGCGGGCTCTCTGGGCCAGGTGCTCCGTGGTGTCGAGATTATCGTCCATGTTGGGCGTTGCGCACAGCTGCAGTGCGGCAACGACAGTCGCTTTGCTCATGGGGGTGACCGCGGAGTATCAGAACTCGGGCTGGGTGCAGACCACCGATTCGCCCAAGTATTCCTCAATGGCAGGCAGGTTGAAAGCGTCATCCTCCGATACGAAGGAAATACTGGTTCCGGTTTTGCCGGCGCGTCCCGTTCGGCCGATCCGGTGCACGTAGTCTTCCGCATCCTCGGGCAGGTCGTAGTTGATGACATGCGAGATGTCGTCCACGTGAATGCCGCGCCCGGCAACATCGGTAGCCACGAGGTAGGCCAGTTCTCCCTCTTTGAACTTGTTCATCGTAGACAAGCGTTTGCGCTGCGGCACGTCCCCGGCCAATGGCTCGCACTTGATGCCTTTTCGGCTCAGCAGACGGAACAGGTGGTGTGTTTGATCACGCCGGTTGGTGAATATCAGTGCACGTTCCGGAGGAGCATTTTGCAGAAACTCGGTGAGGATCTGCGCCTTGCGGTCTGCGCTGACGAGCCAGAATTTCTGATCCACCGCGTCCGTGGCGACTGACTCCGGTGCGATGACGACGTGTTCCGGATCGATGGTCCAGGAGGATGCCAGACGCATGACGTCGTCATTGAACGTGGCGGAGAAGAACAGTGTCTGACGCTCACGTTTGTGAGGTGTCTGATAGACGATGCGACGTACATCGGGGATGAATCCCATATCGAGCATGCGATCGGCCTCGTCGATAACGAGCACCTCGACGCGTCGAAGATGGATGTCGCGCCGATTGATGAAGTCCAGCAACCGGCCCGGTGTGGCGATGAGGATGTCGACGGGTTGTCGTTGCAGGCGTTCTCGTTGCTTCTGGAAGTCTATGCCTCCGACCACGCACTGTGCGTTGATGTCCATATGGCGTCCGAGGGCGTTGGCGTCGCTCTCGATCTGCAGGGCCAACTCTCTGGTCGGCGCGAGTACCAGGGCTCGGGGCGTTCCGGGTGGCAGCGGGCGCTCCAGCGGTTTTTCCCACATGTGTGTGAGCATGGTGATGAGAAAGGCGGCGGTCTTGCCGGTACCGGTCTGAGCCCGGCCGGTCACGTCATAGTCGGCCAGGCTCATCGGCAATACAGCACTCTGAATGGGTGTGCAGTACTGATATTCGAGGTCGTGGATCGCGTGCATCAGCGTCTCGGGCAGCGCGAAATCATGAAAGCGGTCTTTGTCAGGTGCTTCGGGCACGTCGAACTTTGCGGGATTCCAGTCCACTATTCCTCCAAATCTGCCGACGCTTCGAGAAGTCTCCGCGCGGTCACGAGTTTTACGCAGAGCGTCAGCAGTTCCAGCGCGAGTTGAAGATCTTCAAGGGTTGCGAAGGTTGGTGCGATGCGTATGTTCTTGTCGTCAGGGTCTCGGCCGTAGGGAAACGTGGCGCCCGCTGGTGTCAACGCGAGCCCTGCTTCGCGTGCCGTGTCGATGATTTCGGTGGCGGTGCCCGGTGTCACGTCCAGAGAGACGAAGTAGCCGCCGCTCGGATGGGTCCAACTGGCGATATCGAGATCGCCGAGCTCGGTGCTGAGTATTTGTTCCACAAGATCGAACTTGGGTGTGAGCAGCTTCGCGTGCTCGGCCATGTGTTCTTCAAGGCGCCCACCCAGAAAACGCGCGTGGCGTAGCTGGCTCACTTTGTCGGGGCCGATCAGCATCACACTCAAGTGCTTCTCGAGGGTATCGAGCACGCTGTCGGAAGCACCGACGAAAGACACGCCACCACTGGCGTACGTGATCTTCGAAGTGGAGCCGAACAGCAGCACGTGATCCTCGGTGCCGGCTTCTAGAGCGGCCTGATAGAGGTCGGTCAGCGGTGCGCGAGGGAAGGTGAAGTCGTGCGCGGCGTAGGCATTGTCCCAGAACACCACGAAGTCGTCCGCGGCTGACGTTGCAGGCAGCATGGCCATACGCTGAACGGTTTCAGGGCTGTAGATGCAGCCTGTGGGATTGGCGTATTTCGGCACGCACCATATACCCTTGATGTCCGGGTCTTGCCTCACCAGTTCTTCGGCACGTGCCATATCGGGACCGGAGTCGGTCATCGGGATGTTGATCATCTCGATGCCAAGTGTTTCCGACATGGTGAAATGGCGGTCGTAGCCGGGAACCGGGGTCAGAAACTTCGGTGTGGCCGTTCGCGACCAGCGCCGTTTATCGCCCCACAGCCCCTGATTGAGAGCTGTCTGTGAGGCGATGTACATCAGAAACAGGCTGGAGTTGCCGGTGGCGATGAGGTTTTCGGCCGGTACGCCCGTCAGGTCTGCGCCGAGTGCACGCGCTTCCGGCAAGCCCCGCAGGCTACCGTAGTTGCGGGCATCGGTGCCATCGCTTGCGATGTAGGATTGCAGTGGTTGATCGAGCGGCGCTGCCAGATCGAGCTGATCGGGGGCGGGTTTGCCACGACTCAGATCCAGCGCCATCCTGTTGCCCTGTGCGAGTTCCAGGTGTTGCGTCAGCTCGGAATTGAGTTTTTCCAGCGCCTCTCGGCTGTATTGGTCGAGCTTCATCAGACAAGTCCGGTGGTTTCGTCCACTCCCAGCATGAGATTGAGGTTCTGCACGGCTGCACCCGCGGCACCCTTGCCGAGATTGTCGTAACGAGCGGTGAGTAGTATTTGTTCGTCGTTGCCGAACACCATGATCTCCATGAAGTTGGTGCCATTGAGCGCGGTGGGACTCAGGTAGTTGCCGTCGAGAGCGGAAGCCGCACCGGGTTCGAGGACACGAATGAATGGTTCACCGGCATAAGTGTGTGCAAGCACCGCGTGTACGTCCGTGGCGCCACCCGACAGCGCTGCCACCGGCAGTGGTACTTGAGTGATCAGGCCCTTGTAGTAAAAGGCAACGGCGGGACTGAATACAGGTGCGTGCGCGGCACTGCTGTAGAGGTGCATTTCAGGCAGGTGTTTATGGGCGAGGGTCAGCCCGTAGGGCCTGGCTCCCCACGCCTGGCGATCGGCTCCGTCGCACTGGTATGCCTCGATCATGGAGCGTCCACCGCCAGAGTAGCCGGACAGCGCGTGTACGGACAGGTGGGTGTCGGCGGGCAGCAATCCGGCACGGATCAGCGGGCGCACGCAGAGAATGAACCCTTGAGGGTAACAGCCGGGGTTAGAAACGTACCGGGCGGTGGCAATGGCGTCTCGCTGGTCCGCATCGAGCTCCGGCAGTCCATAGGTCCAGTCCGAGGCCGTGCGGTGGGCGGTACTCGCATCGAGAAAACGGGTTTGTGCGCCTGCCTGCCTTGCAAGTTGCACGGTTTCGCGTGCAGCGTCGTCGGGCAGGCACAGAATGGCGACATCAGCCCGGGTCAGCGCTTCTGATCTGGCGCTGGGATCTTTGCGCACGTCTTCGGCGAGGCGGATGAGTTGCACGTCAGAGCGCTGCTCCAGGCGGCTGAAAATTTCGAGGCCGGTGGTGCCCACATGACCATCGATGAATACGCGTGCCACTGTCGTGTCCTGAGTGAGTTTTCTAGGGGCGCGGCATTGTAAGTAAGGTGGCGCTTCAGCGCTACCTGGGCGGTCGCATAAAAGCCTGGGAATGTCCTCAGGCTACTACACCCCATGCTCCTGCCGGTATGCGCGCCACTTCTCGAATGCTGAGTTGATCGCACCCGCGCGTTTGTCCGTGATGGCCTGAATATTGGGATGTGTGAATATGTAGAGATCGTTTTCGCGTATCGCGTGCAGCACCATGTCGCCCACGACGGCGGGGTCGAGGGCGCCGGCCAGGAGGTTCTGCATGTCTTCAAAGCCTGCGGTTTCGTCTCTGGCGTCGCTCAAAACCATCGACGCAGTATCGGTTTCACTCTGAAGCGCCTCGGGACGGTTACGGCCGGAATCGAAGATGCCAGTATCGACCACTCCGGGGCACAGAACGGATACCCCGATGCCGTGGGGTTCCAGATCCGCGCGCATGGTTTCCGATATGCCGACGACGGCGAACTTGGTGGCTGTGTAAACGGACAAGCCGCCGATGGCGATGTGGCCGGCCATCGAGGCGGTGTTCACGAAGTGCCCGCCTTCTCCGTGCGCCTTGATACGATCGGTGAACACCTGAATTCCGTTGACGACGCCGTCGAGATTAACGCCGGTGACCCAGTCCCAGTCCTCGTAGGACATCTCGTCGATCGTGCCTCCGACGGCGACACCGGCGTTATTGCACACAACGTGCACCTTGCCGAAGGCTTCTTGCGTGGCCCTGGCGGCATTTTCCATGGCCTCGCGGTCGGTGACATCAACCTGAAGCGTGATCACGTCTGCGTTGCTCTCGGCGAATTCCTTCGCAACGACGTCGAGGGCGGCTTGTTCGATGTCGGCTATCGCCACCTTCATGCCAGCGGCCGCGAATGAACGCGCCATAGCGAGGCCCATGCCGCTGGCACCACCGGTGATGAATGCCACCTTGCCTTCTACGTCCTGCATACTTTCCCCTGTTTCTTTCTGATTGAACGGCGACTCTATGCGTTCTGTCGCGGGAATGCTCTCATGCCGGACGCCCGGCTTGGTTGACATTTTTGGAATACAGGTACAACATATGAACATCTATTCATATGTTGTTATTTTATGAGAGCTGAAGTAGAGAATCTGAGTTCCAGCGAGGACATTGTCCAGCTTGCAGACATGTTCCGCCTCATGGGCGACGCCAGCCGACTGAGCATCATCTTGGTCTGTCTTAAAGGACCGACCAGTGTCGGGGACATTGCACAGCGGCTGGGCCTGTCCGCATCGCTTGTCAGCCACCACCTGAGGCTGTTGCGCGCGGCCCGGGTATTGCGAGCGGAGCGGCGCGGCAAGCAGATGTTCTATTGTGCGGCGGACGACCACATTGAATGTGTAATCGGTGACATGGTGGCTCATATTGGTGAACCCACTGAGGAGACGGACTGATGGCGGACTGCGATAGCTGTGCCTCAGACGCACTCGATGCCGGCGAAACCTCGTTGAGGCGGGTGTTGTGGATCGCGTTGATTGCGAATTTTGGGATGTTCGCGGTGGAGCTTGTCGGGAGCTGGTGGGGCGATAGCATGGCTTTGCAGGCGGATGCGCTGGATTTTTTCGGTGATGGCGCCAACTATGCCATCAGCCTCTTCGTGCTGGGCATGGCTTTGCGCATGCGCTCGTATGCGGCGCTTTTCAAAAGTCTGAGCATGGCGCTGTTCGGGCTCTGGGTGATCGCATCCGCCGTGCATCGCGCCATCACCGGTTCTGCACCAGATCCGTACACGATGGGCAGCATCGCGATACTGGCGCTCGCCGTGAACCTCGGGGTGGCCGGTTTGTTGTATCGCTATCGCAGCGGTGATGCCAATCTTCGCTCCATCTGGTTGTGCAGCCGCAACGATGCCATCGGCAACATAGCGGTGATGGTGGCGGCGACTGGTGTTTTGACGCTGGGCACGCGGTGGCCGGATTTGCTGGTTGCCACGCTCATTGCATCTCTGAATCTGTGGGCGGCAGCGCAGGTTGTCCGGCAGGTGGGACAGGAGCTGCGCTCGGTACCGGTACGAGCCATTAGCCCTGATATAGCAAAATCTACGCACCCAGAGCACCTCCGGCTCAATCAGGGTTAGACGGAGCGTGGATTTACACAGAGCGCCAGAACCACCGAAACAACCACCAGAACGCAAACAGAGTGCCCACGGGAATGAGCAGGGTCTGCACGATGAACACGACCATGAGATTGACCATCTCACCGATGCTGCTCTGCACCTCGCGCTGCAGCGAGTTCACGCGCTCCTGCGCCGAAATACGCTCACCCAGCCAATCAAACCATCCACTGTCTTCCCGGGTGGCGGCATTTCGGGTGTTGGCGAGCTGGTCACTGATTTCGGTGATGTTCTCGATTGCCTCGTTCTGGCGTGATTCGAGAAAGGTACCATCTGCCCACACCACGACCAGGGCGGTGAGCGTGAACAGGAAGCGGGTGAAGACGATGGCCCCGCACACCCTTGCAATGAGGCTCTGCCAGGGGCGTGCAGCCGGGATCCAGATGACGGCGAGCAGAATCAGCACCGCAGCCGTCAATGTGATGTTGAGCCATGTGCCGGCGAGGATATCGGTCATCAGCGCCTGTGTACCGAGTGAGGCACTGGCGGCCAGCGCCAGCCACGAGAAGCGCTCCACCAGGTCGTTCAGCGGATCGAGAATCTCACCTATAGTGATGGTCATTCCGACTCCGACCGGTTGAACCGCGATCTCAGTACCCTGTGCTACTGATATCACGCCATTGAGTGTGCGCGCGATGGCGTAGGTGGCCAGTGCCCGCGTGAAGGTGGCATCGGTTTGCGCTATCGCGGAGCGGTCGAGACCGCCGTGCCAGGAAATCGCCATGACGGCAACGAGGATCACGGTTATCGTCACGCGACGGGCCGGGGTGTCGATGTCCAGCATAATCAGGCTCCGGTGGGCAGGCCGCGCCAGGGTCCGCGCGTACGTTGTGCTTCGATCATTCGGGTTCGATGATCGCCTGCGCCATAGAGCCCCTGCAACGTCGGCTCGATGGGGCAATCCGGGTGATAGCGCCGCGCCTCGTGGATGAAGCGTAGCGTTCTGAAAGCATCGAACCACCCATGCAGGGCCCGCCATCGTGGCCTGCCAGCGCGATACTGCGATCGGGTCTTTGCGAGAAGGCTCGAAAAGCCGAGCGCCTTCATCAGTTCGACAGTTTCGGCCTGCGGGCGCACCTCACGCTCGTGTGCCAGCGCGTCGATCCAGCCGATGGCGTCCTGCAGGAGTTCGAAGCTCTCGGAGGCGTAACTCAGAAAAGGGCGTTGCATGTCGGCGATTCTGGGTCCGGTGCCGAAAGGAACCCTGTGGGATGCTCTGGCTCGTATGGACAGTTCCGGTGTGTGCGACAGGTAAACGGGATCCACCTTGGCCAGTTTGTTGAGCAGGTAAAAGTCCTCCGCTGCATTGCGGCGAGGGAATCCCCGCACTTTGCAGTAGCTGTCCACCCTGACTGCGAGCGCGCCGCCGAGCGTGTGAAATGCGTAGCGTGAACCCGCCCAGCCGAGCCGTTCCACGTAATAATGAAGGTGCCAGTCGTATGTGCGGGCGCGCTCTTCGAGTCCCGAGTCGGGCTCGTGTCGAAAGGCAAACACGGCTGTGCCTGCCTGGCCGGGCAGTCTCGGCGGATAGGATTCGGGCAGCGACACATCCGCATCGGTCACGTAGATCCACGGGTTTTCGATATCCCCGCGCCTGATCAGTGTGGCGGCTATGTCTGCGCCTATCTTGCGTGCGCCGCCCACCCCCTCGCGTCGAGGTATGGGTTGGGAGACGCGCTCGATCAGTAGCAAGTCGTAGCGTGCACGTCTCACGAGTTCCACCGATTGCCCGTGGCCGCCTCCCCGACGTCTCAGATTCCGAAGCAACTCCTGGGTACGTTGCACAGCGGGGGCGGGTGCGTCATCCGGTACGTTGACCACAGCGATGAGTAACGTATCGTCGAGTGCAGGGGCGAGCCGGTCCAGAAAGCCGGGTTTTTCGTCGTAAACAGGCACGACGATGGCGCGTGCGCGCGAAAGGGGCGCTTTTGGGATGGCCTTGCACTCGGGTGCGGCATAGTGCTTCAGATATGTATGGGTCAATGCAGGCCTGCGCGAAACGGCAGGCGGGAGACGATGGCGCCTTCGGCTTCTACCAGTTCGGCGAGGCGCGCATCCACCGCGTCCGGATCGCAGTGCGAGCGTGCCAGATCGATGAAGAGTTGCCAGTGGCGCCCCTCGCTCTTCGTAATGGCTTCGAAAAAACGCTTCTCGTCCCCGGCGGGGAGCGCCTCGGCGACGAGACCAAAACGCTCGTGTCCACGCCGTTCCACGACCGCCGCCACCAGCAGGCGATCCAGCAGGAATTTTTCCGGCCCACGCCGAATGAGGTCGTTCAGCGTACGCACGTATGCGTCCCTGGTATCGGGCCCGGGTGCAATACCGCGAGCGGTGAGTAGCCGGACGACTTCGCGGTAGTGGCCGAGTTCTTCGACGGCGAGGTCCGCCATGGCGTTCAGCAGAACGGGTTTATCCGGATAGTGTGAGGCGATGCTCAAGGCCATGCCGGATGCCTTTTTCTCGCAGGACGCATGGTCCCTGAGAAAGGCGTCAAAATCGGCCATGACCGCATCGAGCCATTCGGGGTGAGTGGGGACGATGTTCAGGCGAACACCTGATTGAGCCACCCGGCGATGTCGCGAATCTCCTCCGGACATACCTGGTGCCCCATGCCGTACTCACGCCACTGTACGTGGTAGTTCAGCGCCAGCAGGGCTTCCCGCGAGGTGATGGCGCGTGTGATCGGTATCATCGGATCCATCTGGCCATGGGCCATGAAGATCGGTATGTCAATGTTGGCGAAACTCACGCGATCGGACAGGTGTTCGTGGTCGTGAACGTACGTCGACAGCGCCATGATACCAGCTAGCCGTTCGTTGAAGCTGAGGCCGAGCTGCAGGGCGATGACCCCGCCCTGGCTGAATCCGGCGAGCGCGATACGCTCGTAGGGCGTGCCGTTCGCGGCTTCCGCCTCGATTAGTTCGGCCACCGCGTCGGCTGCCGCCTGGATGTCCTGTTCACCTGAGAGCGGTGCGCCGGGATCGATGTCGTACCAGGCACGCATTTCCATACCGGCATTGATGGTCACAGGGCGTACCGGTGCATTGGGAAACACGAACCGCAAGTTGGTGTTCAGATCGAGCATGGGGACGATGGGCTCGAAATCGGTGGCGTCCGCGCCGAGGCCGTGCATCCAGATCACGCTACCGGTGGTGCCGTCGCCGGTTTCGACTTCCAGGGTTTCCAATGTCATGAGTAGCCGCGCTCTTTTGGGAGCGGGAAGTATCGGACAACCGCGCTTTATTGCAATAATGAAGCGATGGACGATGGGATGAATCGACAAGCTTCCAGGGACCTGGGACAGCTCAAACCTGCACTCGGCTTCTTGCGCCCCTACTGGCCGCAAGTGGTCATCGCGAGTGCCGCTCTGGTGGTAACGGCCAGCGTGACGCTGTCCGTGGGACAGGGCCTGCGCTACATCATCGATGCAGGTTTACTGGAGGGCACGACCGACACGCTGGTGCAGAGCATCCTTGTGTTCGCGGCACTCATCGTCGTGCTGACGGCGGGAACGTTCATACGCTTCTATTACGTGTCGTGGATTGGCGAGCGCGTCAGTGCCGATCTGCGCACGGCCGTATTCCGGCACCTGATTCGGCTACATCCGGGCTTCTTCGAGATGAACCTGCCGACGGAAATACAATCGCGCATTACTACCGATACGACGCTGCTGCAGACGGTGATCGGCTCATCGGTGTCTATCGCGCTGCGCAACATGCTGATGTTTCTGGGCGGCGTGGTGTTGTTGTTCGTCACCAATGCGAAGCTCTCGCTGGTGGTACTTCTCAGTGTGCCGTTGGTGGTGTTTCCGATACTGTGGTTCGGTCGTAGGGTCAGACGGCTTTCGCGCAGCAGCCAGGATACGCTGGCTGAGGTAGGGAGCTATGCTGGTGAATCGCTGCGGCATATCAAGGTGGTGCAGTCATTCAACCACGAACCTGTGGACGAGGTGGCCTTCGACCACCGTGTGGAGCACGCTTTCAGCGTGGCCGTGCGGCGAATCAGACAGCGTGCGTGGTTAGTGGCCGTCGTCATGTTGTTGGTGATGGTGGCGATCGGACTCATGCTCTGGGTGGGTGGTCAGGATGTCATTGCCGGTGGTACCAGCGCGGGAGAACTGGCCGCTTTCATCTTCTATGCCTTTATCGTGGCCGGTTCCGTGGGCGCGATCAGCGAGGTTTACAGCGATTTACAACGTGCGGCGGGTGCGACGGAACGCCTCATAGAGTTGCTGCACAGTCCTAGCGAGTTACCGGAACCAGGCGTTTCCGCCGTGAATGGCAGTGCCAATTCCGAGGTGCTGGAGCTGGTGGATGTGGCGTTCGATTACCCATCCCGCCCGGAAGTGCCGGTACTCACGGATGTGAGTTTCGTTGTCCGTTCCGGCGAAATGGTGGCTCTCGTGGGCCCGTCGGGGGCTGGCAAGAGCACGATATTCGACCTGATACAGCGTTTTTATGATCCCATATCCGGAAGCGTGCGGCTGGGTGGCGTGGACTTGCGCGTGATGCGTCTGGAGCAGGTTCGCGGTTCAATTGGATTCGTCCCTCAGGATCCAGTGCTGTTCGCCGGTTCCCTGCGGGACAATCTCACCTATGGCCGACCCGAAGCCGAAGAACCAGCGCTGCGCGCGGCTCTGGAAAGCGCGCACGCCGCGCAGTTTGTGGCGACCTTGCCCGACGGTCTCGACACCAGTGTAGGCGAAGGGGGCGTCGGCCTGTCAGGCGGGCAGAAACAACGCCTTGCCATAGCCCGAGCGGTGTTGACCGAACCACAGCTGTTGTTGCTGGATGAAGCGACCAGTTCTCTGGATGCGCAGAGCGAACAGCACATTCGCGAGAGCATCGATCAGTTGAAAGGCAGCTGCAGCATCCTGGTGATCGCGCACAGGTTGTCCACGGTGCGCCAGGCTGATCGCATCATTGTCCTGGACTCAGGAAGGGTGACAGCTCAGGGCACACACGAAGAACTGGTGCGATCCAACGAACTGTACGCGCGTTTTGCACGGATACAGTTCGAGTCTCCTTACCTTGGCGCGCGTGAGCGCGCGCTGCCAGCACGCTTGCGTGCCGGCAGCTAGCCTGGACTAGGCATGTCGCGCGCAAGCGCGCGACATGCCAAAAGAAGCTAAACTCGTTTCAAACAACTCAATGTGTTCTGGGAGATAAAGGCAATGGGACCACTTTCCGGATTTCGTGTCATAGAACTCGCCGGCATCGGGCCGGGACCATTCTGCGGCATGATGCTTTCCGACATGGGTGCGGAGGTCATCCGCGTGGACCGTATCGCGCCGGGCGCGAAAGCGCCGAAAGACGTGTTGGCGCGCAATCGCCGCTCCATCGGAGTGAATCTGAAATCGCCGGAAGGGGTCGAGACCGTTCTGAAGCTGGTTGAGAGTGCGGATGCGCTGTTTGAAGGGTTTCGTCCGGGTGTTACCGAAAGGCTCGGCCTCGGACCAGAGGAGTGCATGGCGCGCAACCCGAAACTGGTATATGGGCGCATGACCGGTTGGGGACAGGATGGGCCCATGGCGCAGGCGGCGGGTCATGACATCAACTACATCGGGCTGGCTGGTGCGCTGCACGCCATCGGACGTAAGGGTGAGCGTCCCGTGCCGCCACTCAATCTGGTCGGCGATTTCGGTGGCGGGGGCATGTTGCTTGCATTCGGTGTGGTGTGCGCGCTGCTCGAAGCGCAGAACTCCGGTAAGGGTCAGGTGGTCGATGCAGCGATGGTGGATGGTGCGGCCAGTCTCATGGCCATGTTTTTCAGTTTTGCCGCCGGTGGTGGGTTCACCGATCAGCGGGGCACCAACACGCTCGATGGCGGCGCGCATTTCTACGACACCTACGAAACCGGCGATGGTAAGTACATCTGTCTGGGCTCCATCGAACCGCAGTTCTACCAGCTGCTAGTCGAAAAATCGGGGGTGGACGCCGAACGTTTCGCACCACAGATGGATGCTGTCAGGTGGCCTGATCTGAAGGCGGAGCTGACGCGGGTATTCAAGATGAAGACCAGGGATGAGTGGTGCGAGATCATGGAAGGCACGGACGTTTGCTTTGCTCCCGTACTGTCCATTTTCGAGGCGCCCACTCATCCGCACAATGCAGCCCGGCAGACGTTTGTCGAGGTCGATGGCGTGATGCAACCCGCGCCGTCGCCGCGTTTTAGTCGCACGGAGCCGGGCATTTCTCACGGTGCACAGGCCCCGGGGACAGATACCGAGGCCGTACTCGCAGATTATGGATTCGACCCGGATCAGATCGCTGCGCTGCAAGAATCCGGCGCGGTGACTGGCTGAGAGCGAGAGGCGGCTATGAGTTATCAGGAGGAATACGCCCGCTCGCTCGAAGATCCACAAACATTCTGGGCGGAACAGGCGCGTGCGCTGCCATGGTATGAGTTCCCACCGGTCATCCTCGATCAGGATGACAACGGTGCGTGGCGATGGTTCAGGGGCGGGAAGACCAATTCCTGCTGGCTGGCGCTCGACCGCCATGTGGACGATGGACGCGGAGAGCAGGCTGCCATCATCTACGATTCACCGGTAACGGGAAAACAGACGCGCTTCTCCTATGCCGAGATGTGCGATTGGGTAGCGCGGGTAGCCGGAGGTTTGCGCTCGCTCGGGGTGGAAAAGGGGGATCGTGTAATCATCTACATGCCGATGGTGCCGGAG
>DCWG01000115.1 GCA_002327525.1 Gammaproteobacteria bacterium UBA2168
GATGGCCTCGCCATGCGCCACGGCTTCTGCGTAGGGTTTGCACCCCGGGTAGCCGCATTGTGCGCACTGAGTCTGCGGTAACAGGGCGTTCACCGCATTTGCCACTTCATCCGGCGATTCTGGCAGGCGCTTCGAGGCAAGCGTGAGTGCAGTGCCGGCCGCGAGGCCCAGACCACCCAGGGTCAGCAGTGCGCTGATCAGGTCCATCAGCTTGCGAGCCCTGCGAAACCGAGAAAGCCGAGGCTCATGATGCCCGCGGTGATGAGTGCGATGGGCGCGCCGGAGAAGGGCTTCGGCACGTCGGCACCTTCGAGGCGTTCGCGAATGGCACCGAACAGCACCATCACCAGCGTGAATCCACCTGCGGCGCCAATGGCGAAGACGAGCGTTTGCAGCCAGGTGAAGTTCGCGCCGATCACGATGAGCGCGACACCGAGCACGGCGCAGTTGGTGGTGATGAGCGGCAAATAGATGCCGAGCAGGCGATGCAACAGCGGACTCAGGCTGCGCAGATAGATCTCAGTCAGCTGTACGACGCAAGCAACCACGGCGATGAACACCACGATGCGCAGCCACTCGAGCGATAGCGGAACCAGCAGCAAGTGAAAGAGAGCGTGGCACAGAGTCGCTGACAGCGTGAGTACGAAGGTGGTCGCCAGTCCCATGGCCAGCGCGGTATCGTATCCGCGCGTCATGCCCATGAACGGGCACAATCCCAGAAACTGTGCGAGTACGAAATTGTTGACGAGCAACGCGCCGATCAGGATGAGGGCCAGCTCGCTCACGGCGGGGGTTTCAGGTGACGCGCATGCCTGGCTCGGCGCCGGAGTCCGGGCTCAGGAGGAATATGTCCGCACCACCCGGACCGGCGGCCAGTACCATGCCCTGAGAGACGCCGAAGCGCATCTTCCGCGGAGCGAGATTGGCTACCATAACCGTCAGGCGGCCAACCAGATCCGTCGGATCGTAGGCCTCCCGAATTCCGGAGAACACATTGCGCCGCTCATCACCCACATCGAGCGTGAGTGCCAGCAGGCGATCGGCGCCTTCGACTTTTTCCGCCGCCACGATGCGCGCCACTCTTAGTTCTACCTTCTCGAATTCATCGATGCTGATCCATTCGGGATCAGGCGACGCATTGCCGGCTTCATCGGCTGATTCCGTTTCCTCGGCCTCGGTGTGCTCCAGCATTGCGTCGACCTTTTTCGGGTCCACGCGCGTGATCAGTGGTTTGAATTTGCCAATGGCATGTTCACCGAGTGGGGTGGCGGCGTCCGTCCAGGCGAGCGCCTCGACGTTCAGGAAGGTGCGCGCCCGCTCGGCGAATGCGGGCACGATGGGTTGCAGGTAGATGACCAGCACGCGAAACAGATTGATGCTCTCGCTGCACACGAGATGCAGGCGCTCCCGCTGCGCCTCATCCTTCACCATTTTCCAGGGTTCGTGGTGGGCGATGTACTGATTGGCCAGGTCGGCCAGTGCCGTTATCTCACGCACGGCTTTCGAGGTGTCGCAGGATTCATAGTATTCAGCGATGCGCGATCCGGCATCCACGAATTGCTGCCATAGCGCCTCGTCCTCGAGTTGAGCGCTCAGGGTTGCGTCGAATTGCTTGGTCACGAAGCCGGCGGTGCGGCTCGCGATGTTGGCGATCTTCCCGACCAGGTCCGAGTTTACCCGAGTGACGAAGTCCTCAAGGTTTATGTCGATATCCTCGATGGTGCCGTTGAGCTTCGCCGCGAAGTAATAGCGAAGGTACTCGGCATCGAGGTGTTCAAGCCAGGTGGCGGCGTTGACGAAAACACCCCGCGACTTGGACATCTTCGCACCGCTGACCGAGGCGAAACCATGGGTGTGGATCTTCGTGGGTTTCCGAAAACCCGCGCCATCCAGCACCGATGGCCAGAACAGACAGTGAAAGTTGACGATGTCCTTGCCGATGAAGTGATGCACCTCGGTGTTACTCTCGGGTTGCCAGAACTCGTCGAACGTCAGGTCGGCTCGCTCCTGGGCGTAGTTCATGAAACTCGCCATGTACCCGATGGGTGCATCCCACCACACGTAGAAATACTTGTCGGTGCTGCCCGGGATGAGGAAGCCGAAGTAAGGCGCATCGCGTGAGATGTCCCAGGCCTTCAGGCCGCCATCCAGCCACTCAGCCAGCTTGTTGGCAACCTCCGGTTGCAGGGCGCCGGAGGTGGTCCAGTCCTTCAGCATGTCCGTGTACTGCGGCAGGTCGAAAAAGTAGTGCTCCGAGGCCTTCAGCTGTGGTGTGGCGCCCGAGACGGTCGACCGCGGAGACCCCAGATCGATCGCTTCGTAAGTAGCGCCACAGGATTCGCAGTTGTCCCCATACTGGTCGTCCTCACCGCAACGCGGGCAGATACCCTTGACGAAACGATCGGCCAGAAACATCTTGCGTTCCGGGTCGTAGAGCTGTTCCACCTCGCGTGTGAATATCAGACCGCGCGCGTGCAACCGTTCGTATATCAGATCGGAGAGTTGTTTGTTCTCGGGCGCGTGTGTCGAATAGTAGTTGTCATGCGTAACGCCAAATCCGCGGAAGTCCGCCGCATGTTCCTCGCGAATTCGCTCTATCAGCACCTGGGGTTCCAGGCCTTCGACCTCGGCTTTCAGCATGGTGGCGGCGCCATGCGTGTCGTCGGCACAGACGTGCAGGCACTGGTGAGCACGCATGCGCTGAAAACGAACCCAGATGTCCGTTTGTATATGCTCCAACAGATGGCCGAGGTGAATCGATCCATTTGCGTTGGGCAGTGCGCTGGTAACCAGAATACGCCGTGCCATGTCGTCCCGAGATCTCAGTAAAAAAAGAGGCGCGCACTATACCGCAAACCGCGGTCGCCGGGAGGCACACCCCGTTCGAACGGGGTGTGGCCATGGGTGTAAAAAAAGGACGAACCAGATGCGCTCAGCGGCTACCTCGACGCGCAATGCGGCCATATAATGGCGCGCCTTTTGCTGGCAAGACGTTCAAGGAGATTCAAGGGCAAGCTATGGCCATCAAACTGGAACGGTTCCGAGATCCTTATCTTGGCCGCACGTGGGAGGAACTCGGCGCACGCGTGCTGTCCTCCGGGAACCGTGTGTCGATCACACTGGGCTATCCGGCAAAGGGTCTGAAAAAGTCCCTGGGCGCGCAGCTTGCCGAATATCTCGCAAGTGAACACGTGGACCTCGAACTGCGTTTCGCTTCCCCGCAGGGCAAGGGCTTTGGTGGTATCCGCCACATCATCGCAGTCGCCTCCGGCAAAGGTGGCGTGGGGAAGTCCACCACCGCCGTGAATCTGGCTCTGGCGCTCGATCGCGAGGGCGCGAAGGCGGGGCTGCTCGACGCGGATATCTACGGTCCCAGTCAGGGGATGATGCTCGGTGTGCCGCAGGGATGCAGACCCGAGATCGTCGATGAGCAGCACTTCGCACCCGTGAAGGCGCACGGGTTGCAGACCATGTCGATGAGCTACCTGACAGATGAGAACATGCCCATGGTATGGCGCGGTCCGATGGCTTCCGGCGCGCTGCAGCAGTTGATCAACCAGACTCTCTGGGAAGATCTGGACTATCTGATCGTCGATATGCCGCCTGGCACGGGAGACATTCAGCTGACGCTCTCACAGCAGGTGCCGGTCTCGGGCGCGGTCATCGTGACCACGCCGCAGGACGTGGCGCTGCTTGATGCTCGAAAAGGCATCGAGATGTTCCGCAAGGTGGACATCCCGGTGCTCGGCGTGGTGGAGAACATGAGTCTGTATCGCTGTCCTGAGTGCGGCGCCAGGAGTTATGTATTCGGAGAAGGCGGGGGCGAGCGGGTGGCCCGGGAGTTTGGTGTGCCGCTGCTTGCCGAGTTGCCTCTCGATCTCAGCATCCGGGAGCAGACGGATGGCGGACGGCCGAGTGTCGTGGCAGACCCGGATGGCGAGATTGCGGGCATCTACGCGGACGCCGCCCGTCACATGGCGGCGCGGCTTTGGGTTGGTGACCAGGCCGGCGGGCCGACCATTGCCATCGTCGATGACTGAACAGGATCAGCAAGAGTGACAATCAAATCCGATCGCTGGATTCAGGAAATGGCGGCAGGCGGCATGATCGAACCGTTCGAACCGGGTCAGGTACGAACCGTGGACGGCCGCAAAGTAATCTCCTACGGTACTTCGAGTTATGGCTACGACGTACGCTGTGCGCCACGATTCAAGGTGTTCACGAACATCTATTCGGCCACCGTGGATCCGAAGGCCTTTGATGAACGCAGCTTCGTCGATGTGGAGGATGAGGTTTGCATCATCCCACCCAATTCTTTTGCGCTGGCATCCACTGTGGAGTATTTCCGCATCCCGGAAGACGTGCTCACCATCTGCCTCGGCAAGTCCACCTACGCGCGCTGCGGGATCATTGTGAACGTCACGCCGCTCGAACCCGAGTGGGAGGGCCACGTGACGCTCGAATTTTCCAACACCACCAACCTGCCGGCGAAAATCTATGCCAACGAAGGGGTTGCGCAGATGCTGTTTTTTCAGTCCGACGAACGCTGTCAGGTCACGTACAAGGATCGCGGTGGCAAGTATCAGGGCCAGCGTGGCGTTACGCTACCGAGACCCTGACAAGGGGAACAACCAACGGCATCCATCCCGGATTCGCGTCGCTCACGTTACCGGGTCGAGCCGCTTGCTCATCTCCAGAAGTGTGGTCGCGTAGCCGAGGTGGTCGTAGAATCGTACCGCGCCGGCGTTGGCGGCCCTGACGTTGAGTTCTAACCGTGTCAGGCCCCGTGCTTTCGCCCAGGCCTCGATGGCGTTCATCAGCGTGCGTCCGAGACCCATGCTTCGACGGGCCTCATCGACGCAGATTTCGCGGATGAATCTGCCCGCCATTGGAATGGCGGTGCGGCCCTCATGAGGTCTCTGTTCGATCCAGGCAGCCCCGGTGACCCGACCCCCGTTTTCGCACAGGAGTAAATCCTGCCGGTTGTCGGTCAGAACCTGCTCGAATTCCGCGCGGCATGCACACACCGATCTCGCCCATCAATTTCGGTTCCAGTGCGACGTGATGACGATTGGTCTGGCGGGAGAGTCGTTCTACCGCGGTGTAGTCATCTGTATTCGCTGCTCGAACCGAGGTGGAAGGCATATCGTGCGGGTGCTCAGCCGCTGACGAGTAGCTGCCCGCTTTCCGCTTCTGCTTCCGGTGTCACGATCCTGCCGATGACCAGCGGCGTTTCACCGAGGCGCGTCAGAGTGTCCACTGCTGCCTGCAGATCGGCCCCGGCGACTGCGATCACGAAACCTATACCGCAGTTGAACGTTCGCAGCATCTCTGTCTCGTCGATGTTGCCGGCCTGTTGCAACCACGAGAACACTTCGGGGCGTTGCCAGCTGTCGAGATCGATACATGCCGCCAGCTCGGATCCCGAGAACATGCGAGGCAGATTCTCCAGGAAGCCACCCCCCGTCACGTGCGCCATGGCGTGGGCCGGTACTGTCTGGAGCATCTCCAGAACGGACTTCACATAGATGCGGGTGGGTGCGAGCAGCTGGTCGAGCAGGGTAGGGGACGGGTTGATACCTGCCTGATCCAGCACGCGGCGAATCAGGGAATAGCCGTTGGAATGCGGTCCACTGCTGGCCAGTCCTATCAGCGCATCGCCAATCCCGAGTGACGTGCCGTCCACGATCTGGTCGTGCTCAACGACACCCACACAGAATCCCGCGAGGTCGTAGTCACCGGCCCCATAGAAACCGGGCATCTCCGCCGTTTCGCCACCCGCCAGGGTGCAACCCGCGAGTTCGCATCCCAGCGCGATACCCTTGATTACGCGCTCTGCCGTGTCGACATCCAGCGCGCCGGTGGCGTAGTAGTCGAGAAAGATGAAAGGCTCCGCACCGGTCACAAGTACATCGTTGACACACATCGCCACCAGATCCTGGCCCACGGTGTCGTGGTGGTCGTAATCGATGGCGAGCTTCAGCTTGGTTCCGACGCCATCGGTACCGGTGACCAGCACCGGGCGTTCATAGCCGCCGGGGATTTCGGTGAGGGCGGCGAAACCGCCGATCGAGCTCAGCATCTCAGGGCGCCGGGTGGCCTTGCATGCGGGCGCGATGCGATTGACGAGTTCGTTGCCGGCGTCGATATCCACGCCGGCGTCGCGGTAAGTCATTCCTTTAGACATCGAGGATCGCCACCGAATGTTCAGAAACCATGTGTATGCACATCACGATGCGTGTTGGTCGCCAGTTCACAAGAGGGTGCGGCAGTTTAGCAAAAGGCAACGCGACTGAGTGGATCCAACGGAATGCATTTTCGCGGTAAACTCCGCATGGAATTTCTGTGGGAGGCTCGCTTGGGGCTCGTCCGAAAACGACTGGCGCCGGTCTTGGTTTTGGCGTTCGTTGCAATCCTTCCGAGGATGGGTTTTGCCAGCGCGGTGGACTGGCTCTATGTCGTGGACGTGCCAGTGGCGGAACGCAGCGCCAGAGCGGTGGCATCCGCGTCCGCGCAGGCGCTCGAGATAATGCTGCTGCGGATCAGCGGCGTGTTCCGGCTGCCGCCGGATGACCAGATGTTGAACACAGCGTTGGCTTCTCCTCAGTCCTACTACAATCGTTTCGAGTATCCTGAACCCGAGGTGTTGCGCATCTACTTCGAACCGGACAGTGTGCTCAGACTGGTCAATCGTGCCGGTCTGCCGCTCTGGTCGGCCAATCGCCCGCAGATGCTTGGCTGGATCGTCGTTCGACGGGGTTCGGGGCGTGAGATAGTGCACGGAGAACATCCTCTGGCCGAGGCGATGCTTGAGGCTGCGCGGGGGCGGGGGATGCCGTTGCGATTGCCGTTGATGGACCTCCAGGATCAGATCAATGTGAACGAAGGGGCCGTCTGGGGACGGTTGTCTTCCGTGCTGCGCCCTGCTACCGAGCGCTATGGCGCGGATTTCATTATGGTGGGCCGCCTGACGGAAACCGCGAGCGGTGCCTACGATGGCAACTTCGAGATCTGGATGAAACGCGAGGAACTCAGTCTCGAGATGGAGCAGGTGACGTTCGAGGAGGCCGGTGAAGGTGCGGTCGCCTGGGTGGCGGGTGAATTGTCTGCACGATACGCGGTGCGCAACGCCAAAGCCGGGCAGATACATCTGAGCGTGACGGGGATTGACGCTATCAAGGCGTTTTCCGACTTGCTCGACTACCTCGCGCGGCTGGACTTCGTCACTGATTACGGGCTGCTCGCGATGTCAGCGCATACCGTCACGGTGGGCATTCTCACCCGGGCCGATCAGGAACAGTTTCTGGATCTCCTGGAGCGGGACGGACAGCTGAAACGTGATCAGGATGAGCCCTTCGGCGCGCGGGTAGTCTGGCAGAGGTAGGTTTACGTTGCTGGCGCAGATTCCCAACATCATCACCATCGCCCGCATCCTGCTGGTTGGCCCTATCGCGTGGTTACTGTGGGAGACACGCTATGTAGATGTGTTCATCCTGGTTTTCATCGCGGGTTTGAGCGATGCATTGGATGGAGTGCTCGCAAGGCATTTCGGTTGGATGAGCCGCTTCGGTGCGGTGATGGATCCGGTGGCCGACAAACTGCTGGTGCTGGTGGCGTTCGTCATCTTTTTCCTGCAGGGCCACATTCCCACCTGGCTGGTGCTGATCGTGGTGCTGCGCGATGTGGTCATCATGGGCGGGGCGGGAGTTTACTGGCTTTGGTTTCACGAGCTGGAACTGTCCCCCACATTCATCAGCAAGATCAATACGGCCCTTCAGATCGTACTGCTTCTCCTGTTGTTGGTGGAACTTTGCGCGTTTACAACGATCAGTGCATGGGCGGGTCTGGTGGTGGATCCCTGGGGATTCTATCTGCTTGCCGTGCTGGCGCTCATGTCGGGCGGAGACTACGTGATCACGTGGAGTGGCAAGGCCTGGCGCAACAAGCACCCCCTCGGTTAGTTTTTCCCGATGTCCCGTCAACTCACCCTGTCGCTGCAACCCAGCCCGCGTTGCACATTTTCGAGCTTCGTGCCCGGGCGTAACGAGGAGCTGGTGGAGCGCTGCCGTGGATTGCCCGAAGGGTTCAGCATCACCTGTATTCACGGTGAACCTGGAAGCGGTCGCTCGCATCTCCTGCAGGCCACCTGCCATCACCATGCGGGGTTGGATCGGCGTGTGGCCTACCTTCCGCTGGCGGTGGCGCCCGCGGATGCGGAAATGCTGTCGGGCCTTGAGCGCTACGGCGTGGTGGCGCTCGACGACCTGGAATCCTGGCTCGGATTTGTGCCCCTGGAGCGTGGGTTGATCGGTCTTTATCAGGCTTTGCAGCAACGTAACGCGGCTCTGTTGTTCACGAGCGATAGGTCTCCATCCGAGCTCGAATGCGCATTCGACGATCTGTCCTCGCGTCTTCGGGGCGGTCAGGCCTTCGCGCTCGAGGAACTGGAGGACCATGACAAGGCGCGGGTTCTGCGCCAACGTGCCGCGGAGCGCGGCATGCTGATTGACGCTGCCGTGATGAGTTACTGGATGCGCCGTGCAAGGCGCGGTTTCACGGGCCTGCTGGCCGATCTCGATCGTCTCGATGAGGCGAGTCTGAGTGAACAGCGCCGCGTTACGGTGCCGCTGGTGAAACAGGTGCTCGGTCTGTGAGCCGCATCCTGTTTACGGGTGGGGGTAGTGCCGGGCATGTGATTCCGGCTCTGCCGGTCGTGCGCGCCTGTCTCGACCGGGGAGACACGGTGGATTTCATCGGCAGCCATAGCGGGTTAGAGCAGCGGCTCGTAGAGGGCATGGGTGTGCGCTACCACGGCATCACCACGGGCAAGCTGCGCCGGTATTTTTCGGTCGCTAACCTGGTGGATGCCTTTCGTGTGTTGGGTGGCTGTTGGCAGGCGTTCCGGATGCTTGGCCGGATCAGTCCCGATGTGGTTTTTTCCAAGGGTGGCTTCGTCAGCTTTCCTGTGGTAATAGCGGCCTGGCTGCGGCGGATTCCGGTGGTTGCCCACGAATCCGATTACTCGCCGGGGCTTGCCAATCGGCTGTCTATGCCTTTCATCGAGGTTCTGTGTACCAACTTTCTGGAGACCTGTCCCGCTCGCTTTAAGGGTCGCGTGGTGCATAGCGGAACGCCGGTGCGCAGGGAGCTGATGGAGGGATCGGCCGTACGCGCTCGCGAACGGTTGGGCGTTCCCCCCGATCGCGGTGTTCTCGTGGTGACGGGGGGTAGCCTCGGCGCGGATGCGCTCAATGCAGTGGTGCGCGAGGCGCTCGATGCTTTGCTCAAAGGCTTCGATGTGGTGCACGTGTGCGGAGAAGGCAAAGCGACCGGTCTCAAGCAGCGTGGGTATCACGAATTCGAATACGTCGGTGAGGGATGGGGTGACCTGCTTGCTGCAGCGGATGTGGTGGTTTCACGGGCCGGGGCCAATGCCCTGTTCGAATTGTTGACTCTCGCCAAACCGATGTTGCTCGTTCCTCTGCCGGCCAGAGCAAGTCGCGGCGATCAAATCGAGAACGCCGAGTTCGCGCGTGTGCATGGCTATGCCGAAGTGATCGCGGAAAGCGAACTCGATGCGGCATCGCTGTGTGAGTGCGTGGAGAAGATCTTTCGCGCTCGCCCGGACTGGTTACGTTCGCTCGAGCGCTTCGAACGACCGCAAGCGGAGGTGCGTCTGGTGCAGGTGCTCGACGACGTGCTGGGGAAGGGAGAAGCGTTGAGCTAAACTGCTGCGCCTTCAGGGCGCAGGCACCGAACGACAGAAGACGACAGAGGACACATGCACAAGATCCGCACTTTCAATCAGATAGCGGTACGGGGACTGGACCGCTTTGCCCGGGATTCGTACGAGGTCGGGAGCGAGATTTCGGGCCCGCACGGAATTCTGTTGCGCAGCCACAAGCTGCAGGTCGATGAACTCTCCGCCAGCGTACGAGCGGTGGCGCGGGCTGGTGCTGGCTACAACAACGTACCGGTGGAAGCCTGTACAGATCGCGGCATCGTGGTGTTCAACACACCGGGTGCCAACGCCAATTCCGTGAAGGAGCTGGTGCTTGCGGCCCTGCTCATCGCTTCGCGTGATCTGGTGGGTGGCATCGAGTTCGTGAATTCGCTGGCGGGCATGGACGACGAGGCGGAACTCAATGCGCTGGTCGAGGCAGAGAAAAAGCGTTTCAAGGGACACGAGCTGTATGGCAAGTCTCTCGGTGTGGTGGGTCTCGGGGCGATTGGCTCTCTGGTGGCGCGGGCCGCACTCGACCTCGGCATGGATGTCTACGGCTTTGATCCGGCGATTTCGGTGGATGCCGCGTGGCGGCTGCCAAGCGAGGTGCAGCGTATGGAGAATCTGCCGAGCCTGTTTGCGCGATCGGACTACGTGACGCTGCACGTACCGTTGATCGAGGAAACGCGGGGCCTGATTAATGAGGAGAGCCTGCGTTCCTTTCGCAGGGGCAGCGTGCTGCTCAATTTCGCCCGTCAGCCGATCGTCGACTCGGCTGCACTGGAGCGGGCGCTTGACGACGGTCACGTGTCGCACTACGTGGCGGATTTTCCGGTGCCCGGGCTCACCGGGCATCCCGGGGTTCGTCTCACGCCGCACCTCGGTGCCAGCACCGAGGAAGCTGAGGAGAACTGTGCCGTCATGGCCGCCAACCAGCTGATCGACTTTCTGGAGACCGGCAACATCAACAATTCAGTGAACTTCCCGGTCGTGACCCTCGAGGTCAACGAGGGCTACCGGTTGGCGGTGACCAACCGCAATGTGCCCGGCATGCTCGGCCAGATGACGTCAGTGCTGGCCGAGCGGCGCATCAATGTGATCGACATGCTGAACAAGAGCCGGGGAGAAGTGGCGTACAACCTCATCGATCTGGCGGAGAAACCCGGGCAGGAGCTGATCGAATATATCCGTGCCATCGAGAGCGTGATCAATGTTCGCGAGTTCGAAAACGGATCTTAACCGACTACGACCGGGGCGACTCCGGATCGCGGCTGTCGAGGCGGTAGATGTAGCGTTCTGGGTCGAATCCGGGTAACTCTCCGGGACGGCCGACCAGTACGGCGGTCACCGGGTAGATGCGCTCACCAAAGCGCACGCGCACCCTGAGGTCTTTCTTCAGATGCTGGAACCACCTGCGCCCCTCGGCCGGGTCTATATAGAGCATTTTATCGCGCACCGCGTAGTTGATCTGCACCGAATACGGATCGCTGGGTCGAGTCTCCAGTTCGAGGTAGGGCGTGTCGGTGAACGACCAGTCCTCTATTCGGGTATGGACCACCTCCCCTTGGAGCTTTCCGCCCGGGAATATGGCCAGTGGACCGCCGCAGGATGCGAGCAGCATTGTGGCGATGAGTATCGGGATTTTCGAGAGCATGGTCGGGCGACTCCGGTCAGCTGAGTTGTGGTGATGCGTGACGAGCGGATGGCGGCACATCGCTCGGTCGATGTCGATAGCCCGGTGCCGCCGTTCTCAGCATCTGCTTACCCGCACGCAAGCGATCTTCGGGAGGTCAATGCGTCCGGCGTGAGATACCGTGGCGAATGCCCCGGCGCGCCTGGCGCCGGGCGAACCTCTGAGGATCCAGGAGTGACAAAGCATCCCGGGTCAGGGGTTCGAAGTGCCCCGTGATCGTGCTTGCGATGACCGCGCCCGCGAACGGCGCGCTGGTGGTTCCCATTGAGCCATGCCCGGTGGAGACGTAGAGCGGATGTCCCTCCCATGGTAGGCGGCCGACGGCCGGCGTGCGGTCGGATGTCACGCAACGTGGGCCGCGCATGCTGGCCCGCCAGGTATGAGGACGGCCCTGCAGGCGGTCGAGGTTGGAGCGCCTGCTGTCTGAGGTATCCCATTCACTGTATTCGTATGTCGCCCCCACCGCGAGGACGTTCTCGTCGAGCGGCACCAGATAGCCCCTGCCGACCAGGGGCACACGTGGACGCTCGGCCATGGAAACGAGTTCCAGCTGGCCGAAGACGTCGGCCAATTCCAGTGTCGATGCCCCGGAATGAGTGCGAGCGGCGGAGCCGTTGGCCAGCACGGTTATGCCTCGGAGCGCGCATGGCAGCTCGCAAGAACGCAGCTCGATATCTGGATGATCCAGCAGATTTGCGCATAAAACCGGTAAGTCGACCACCGCCGCACCGCGAAACCACAACGCGTCATCGTCAATGGGCCAGGCTGCCAATCGACTGGCAGCGTCGGCGTCGAGTCGCTCTATCCAGTCGCCACTCGACTCGTAAGTACTCGCGATACGCTGCATCTTCGCACCGCTCATGTTGGGTCCCGTCAGCTGCATCGCGCCGCTGGCGGTGACGCCGGGAAACGATGCCGTGCTGGTGGTCGCGTAGTGATAGGCGTGCGCCCGTAGCATTGCTTGCGGGCTGGCGGCGCCGAGTAAGCGTCCGTGCTGGGTGGTGCAGCCAACCCCGGATCCTCCGGTGAGGGGCGCCGGATACGGATCCCACACGGTGACAGGCACTCCGGCTTCGGCCAGGTGCCGGGCCAGTGCGGCACCCGCGATTCCGGCACCCGCGATGTCTACCTGGCCGGGTGCAGCAGGTGGGGAGGGTGTGCTGACGGACATCACGCCGGTCAGCGACTCCCGCTTGTGCGGGCGCTGGTCGACTCGGCGCATCTCGAAGCCGGCTGCCGTCAGGGCACGGCGTACGCGCCCGGCTGCCGTGAAGGTACTGACGGTGGCTCCTGATGCGGACAATGGGCCGATGCGTTTCATCGTCGCTTCCTCCCACAGAGCCGGATTACGGTCCGGGGCGAAACCGTCGAGAAACCATGCATCGATCCCTCGGGGATGACGGCCTGAGATGTCGTCCAGGCCCTCTGTCGCGTCGCCCAGGTACAAGGACAGCGTAATCTGCCCATCGGCCAGACGGCGGCGGTGCCAGCCGGAGAAGAGCGGCGGCTGCACGGCGGCGAGTTCGTCGTACAGCGGTAGTTCGTGACGCCGCTCGGCAGTGATTCGCCCGAAGTCCTTCCTGGACAACGGCTGCGCTTCGAAGCTGATGAAGTGCAAACGTATGCTCAGTTCGAGCGCCGTGTGCGCCGCGACCGCAAAATTGAGCCCGGTCCCGAAGCCGAACTCGCCGATCACGAAGTCGTGGGCACGTGCCATACGCCCCGCGACATCCGCCGGTTGCATGAACACGCGCTGTACCTCAGATGCGCCGTCCGCGCTGTGGTAGATGTCCTGAAAATCCTCCGAGTACGGAACGCCGTTGCGCCAGACGATGTGGGCAGGTCGGATCACGTCGCGACGGGCCGGGTCGGATCCAGGATCCATTCGCTCCAGGATCCTGGATAAAGAGCGGATTCGGGCAGCCCAGCGTGACGCATGGCCAGTACGTTGTGGGCAGCGGTGACGCCCGATCCGCAGTAACACACCGGCCGCTCGAATTCGGAGAAGCGCTGGCGCAACGCTGCAGGCGGCAGAAAGTGCCCCCCGGTGTCCAGGTTCTGCTGAAAAGGACGGCAGATCGCGCCGGGGATGTGCCCCGCTACGGGGTCGATGGGTTCGTCGATGCCGTGGAAGCGGTTCTCCGCGCGGGCGTCGATCAGCTGGTAGGGGTGTGGTGCGGTGAGTTCATCGACACGCACGATCCGCGTCAGCGCTTCGCGGCGCCGGAACGTACCGGGATTGGGTGTTTGCCGGATCTTTTCCAGCGGGCCTCGCCAGGCGGAGATGCCCCCATCCAGTACCGCCGCGTTCTCGTGTCCCAGCCAGCGCGCCAGCCACCAGGCGCGGGCTGCGAAGGCGCCCCCGGCATCGTCGTAGACGATGAGTTGCGCATCCTCATTCAGGCCCTTGCGGCGAAGACAATCACTGAGATCAGCGGCATCGGGCAGGGGATGCCGGCCACCGGAGCCGGGCGATGAAGCCAGATCGGCATCGAGATCGGCCCGCTGGGCACCCGAAATGTGTCCCTCGGCGAAGGCGCGCTCTCCGAACAGCGGGTCGGCCAGGCTGGCGCGACAATCCAGCACGCAGGCCTGGTCAAGTATCCGTTCTAGCTGAGCGGTCGAGATCAATGTCGTAAACGCTGGCGAAGAAGACACTTTCTTGACTGAAAACTTCCGGTTTGCTTGTTTATAACTTGCGAATCCGTGCAGAATTCCAAGCTAGCATTGTCAATATCATGTTGTCACAATCGCGCCCGCGGCTCAGCACCCTCAGCAAGAGGGACACTTCATTGGGACATCTTACCGGGTCACGGTACCTCGACGTCACTTTGATGAGCAATTGCTGAATCGAGTCTTCTGGATTTGCTTGCTGACGGGGTGTGGGGTCTTTCTGGTTGGGGCATCCTTGCCTACACACTGATCCTCACGCATATCACCGTCGTAAGCGTGACGGTGTATCTGCACCGTCACTCCGCACATTGCGTGCTGGATCTGCATCCGTCGCTCGCGCATTGCTTCCGCTTCTGGTTGTGGATGACCACGGGCATGGTCACTTGCGAATGGATCGCCATACACCGCAAACACCATGCTAAGTGCGAGACAGAGGATGATCCTCACGGTCCGGTGATACAGGGGCTTGCGAACATCATGTTGTGCGGTGTGGAAGCCTACCGCAGCGAAGCGACCAACGAGGAGACCCTCACCCGCTGCGGCAAGGGCTGTCCGGATGATTGGATTGAGCGCAATCTGTACGCACGTTCCTCGGCGTTCGGTGTCGCCTCGATGCTGGTGGTCGATCTGATGTTGTTTGGCGCCAATGGGGCAACCGTGTGGGCGGTGCAGATCATCTGGATTCCCTTCCTCGTGGCGGGCATGCTCAATGGCGTGGGCCATTACCGGGGCTATCGCAATTTCGCGTGTCCCGATGCGGCGACCAACATCTTGCCGTGGGGCATTCTCATCGGCGGTGAAGAACTGCTGGATGCCCTGCGAACCTGGTGTGTCCGCGCGCAGGAGTCGGGTATGTCTACCCTTCGTGAGTTCGTGGAAGATCTGAAGAGTTACAGCGCCACGAAATTGGTGAGAGCATAAGTCTTGGACTGGTTCAGATATCTAACTAGGCAACCACCGTCGACACCGGCGGAAGGCTTGCGAACGCGGGCTGTGTAATGGTTACCGAGTAGTCCCCATCGGCGTAGTCGCCCGTCACGTCGATACCGATAGAACCGAGGGCCGCATCTCCTGCACCCTCCGTGAAAGCGGAACCGGCTAGCGTGGGTGCCGGGTGACCTTTCGGATTTAGTAACGAAACCCAGCCAGTGGCATCAGTGGCTACGGCCTCGTTCGTCGACATGCCCATGGCGAGCGCGCTTTCGGCCCGGAGATAGTGATTTCGCACATAGTGGATGGCTGCTTTGTAATTGTCCGACACTACCGTTGACTGTGATTCTTCCACGTAGGTCTCATAGGCTGCGATGGCAATTGATGCCACTACCCCGAGGACGAGCACTGCGACGAGCAGTTCGATGAGTGTAAATCCGACGGCATTACGCATATTTGGTACTGTGCATTCGCGACTAGGAAAATTCTATAACGGCTCTTACAACGCGGGTTTTTACCGGTGCGCGTGAGAAATGTGAACGAGTCTACATTCTGTCCACGGTTTCGATGCCGAGCAGCGAGAGTCCGGCTCTCAGCGTCTCGGCGGTGCGGTGAGAAAACCGCAGCCGATTGTCTCGAGCCGAGAGTGATTGGGCTGTGAGAATCGGGCATTGCTCGTAGAAGCGCATGAACTTCGTGGTCAGATCGTATAGGTAGGCGCACAGTACGTGCGGATAGCCGTCACGAGCCACCAGCTCCACGTTCTCCTGGAACCGTAGTAGGGCTATGGCCAGGTCGCGTTCTGCCGGCTCAGATGGACGAAGAGTACCGTCGAGGCTTTGGACCGAGATGTCTCCGCGGCGAAACAGGCTCTGGATGCGAGCATAGGCGTATTGCAGATATGGGGCAGTGTTGCCCTCGAAGGCGAGCATCTGGTCCCAGTCGAACACATAGTCGCTACCGCGATTTTTCGAGAGATCCGCATACTTCACCGCACCAACACCGACCACGCGGGCAATCTCGAGTCGCTCGGTTTCGGTGAGCGTGGGATTCTTTTCGCTCACCAGTTCGAATGCGCGTTGCTCCGCCTCGTTCAACAGATCCGTGAGGTGTACGACGCCGCCTTCGCGTGTCTTGAATGGCTTGCCGTCGGTGCCGAGCATGGCGCCGAAGGGCATGTGTTCGAGGCTTGCATCATCCGTTGTGAAGCCAGCGGTTCGCGCGACGGCGAACACCTGTTTGAAGTGCAGTACCTGGCGCGTGTCGGTGAAGTACAGCACGCGCGATGCACCGAGTTTGTGCGTGCGGTAGCGTATTGCCGCCAGATCGGTAGTGGCGTAAAGGTAACCGCCGTCCGATTTCTGTACGATCACCGGCAGCGGTTCACCGTCCTTTTTTTTGAACTGATCGAGAAACACGCACTGGGCGCCATCCGATTCGGTGAGTAGTCCTTGCTGGGCGAGACTGCTGATGACGTTGTTCAAATCCTCGTTATAGGCACTTTCCGCCATCACATCTGCACGCGAGAGCGTCACTCCGAGGTGTTGATACACCTCGTCGCAGTGCGAGAGCGACACATCGATGAAATGCCGCCACTGTGCCAGCACGTTTTCGTCACCACGCTGTAGTGCCACCACTTTCGCACGCGCTCTCTGGGCGAAGGCGTCGTCGGCGGTGAAGCGTTCGCGCGAGCGTCGATAGAATTCCTCCAGATCCTTCAGTTCGTCCGAGGCCGAGTTTGCACCGTCGGTTTCCTCTAGATACTCGAGCAGCATGCCGAACTGTGTGCCCCAGTCGCCGACGTGGTTCTGGCGCGTAACCCGGTGTCCGAGGACCTCCAGCGCGCGCGCGACGGCGTCACCGATCACCGTGGAGCGCAGGTGTCCCACGTGCATTTCCTTGGCGAGGTTCGGGGATGAGTAATCCACCACGGTGTGCTGCGGTGGATCCTGTGCCTCGAGTAGTGGCGTGCCGAGAACGAGGTTGTCCGCGATGAAGTTGGTGGAAAGCCGGATATTCAGAAATCCGGGGCCCGCTATGTCGATGCTGTCAGCAACGTCGTCCAATTGCAGCGCGCCCACCACATCTGCCGCCAGCTCCATTGGATTGCGCTTCTGGCGTTTGGCAGCCGCCATCACGCCGTTGGCCTGATAATCTCCAAATTCGGGTTTTCCGGCCGTTTGAATTCCGGCCGTGCCCTCGGCATGGCAGGCATCGAGCGCTGCCTGAACACGGGTGTTCAGAAGATCGCGAACGTTCATCGTGATTCAGGACGCCGGTGAGACGTTTTCCGCCTGCATGCCCTTGTCGCCTTGCACCGCGTCGAATACCACAGCCTGTCCATCGTGAAGCGTCGGGCGTCGCTGACCGTTACCGGTATTGATACTGTGTTGGTGTACGAAGATTTCCTCGCCTGTACCGCGGATGATGAAACCGTAGCCCTTGCTGCGATTGAACCACTTCACCTTGCCGTGCTCGGCACCCTGCTTGTCGCGCGCGCCGTTGCGCGCGCGCTGGGGGCGATCCTGCCGGTCGGCGCGCACCCGGGTTTTGCCTTTGCTATCGGATCTTTGTCGGTTCCTGGCCGGAGGAGGCTTGATGCCCTGCGGCGAAACACCGGCAAGCCGGGCATTGAACAACCCGTTCACGACGAGTGCGACAGCGGCGATGATGAACAGTGCCAGGTAGTTGTCGGGCCACAGGCGGTTGGTGAGTTCGGTGACAGCGACCGCCAGTAGAATGGCGCTGATCAGCGCGATGAAGTAAGTGCGCATGGTCTGATCCTCGAGTGCCCGAATTGGGGCGCGAATGAAAAGCCACGCAGTTTAGCACGGCCTCCGTTGGGTGCATCCGCTGAAAGTAATGGTAAATCCTGTTTCGAAAGAACGCTCTAAAGACGTTTCGCTGAGGTAATCACAACCCGCTCCACGGGAACGTTCCGCATGCCGCCTTCCAGATGGGTGGGCTTACCCTCGATTCCTTTCACGACATCCATCCCTTCCACCACCCGGCCGAAGACAGCGTAGCCCGGACGGGCTCTGCTGCCATCGAGGTGGCTGTTGTTGTTCAGATTGATGAAGAACTGGGTATCCGCGGAATCGGGGTCGGCCAGGCGGGCCATGGCGACGGTGCCCAGTCTGTTGGACAGCCCGTTGGCGGATTCGTTGACCACGCTGCGAGGCGGTTTTCTGTAGTTCAGTTTTTCATCGTAACCGCCTGTCTGCACGACGAAACCTGGAACCACGCGGTGAAAGATGAGATTGCGGTAGAAACCCTGGTCGATCAGACGAAGAAAGTTCTGCACCGTTTCGGGGGCTCGGCTTGGGTAGAGTTCCAGTACGAGTTGACCCGCCGTGGTTTGTATAGCGACGCGCGGTGCGTCGGCGGCAAGCGCGGGAGCGCCTGACATAGGTATCAACAGCAGTAGCGAGAGGATCAGGTTTTTCATGAGCGCATTGTAGCGAGGTGATCGGGGTTCGAAAGGGATGCGCCCGTCAGATGTCGTGGTGCAGCGCCCGGAGGTAGGCCCGCACGGTATCCGCGAGTCCGGACTCCAACGCATCACAGATCAGGGCATGGCCGATGGATACCTCGTCCACCTCAGTGATGCCGGCGAACAGACGCAGATTGTTGGTGTCCAGATCGTGGCCGGCATTGACGCCGAGGCCGAGCTGGGTGGCATGGCGTGCTGCCTGCAGATAGGTCTCGTAGGAGGATCTGCTCAAATCGTGATCGATACCGTGTTGTGCGGCCAGATCGGCAAACGGACCGGTGTATAACTCGACGCGATCTGCGCCGATGTCGCGAGCGCGGGTGATCTGCTCGGCCACGGGATCCATGAACAGGCTCACCCGTGCTCCCCACGTCTGATAGATTCGGATTCTGGCCGCGAGCGGTCCCACATCGCCGCCGATGAGGTCGAAACCGTGATCGGAAGTCAGTTGATCATCGGTATCGGGTACGAGGGTGGCCTGGTCGGGACGCGTGCTTTCGATCAGGGCATCGAAGCCAGGATAGGGCTCGGCCGCTCCGGGTCGGGGACCGGCAAATGGATTGCCTTCGATGTTGAACTCGATGCCGGGGTAGTCTTCCAGCAGCTGCGCCAGGTCGAACACGTCGTGCGGTCTGATGTGGCGCTGATCTGGCCGTGGGTGGACGGTAATGCCGTGGGCACCCGCGGCAAGCACCGTTTCTGCCGCGCCGACGACGCTGGGAGAACCGCTTTCACGGGAATTGCGCAGGAGTGCGACCTTGTTGAGATTTACGCTCAGCACAGTCACGACCAGGCGCTCCGGCGCGGCCGCGACTTGATGAGGACCCCCAGCAATAGTCCCGCCAGCACCAGGCCGGCTCCGATCAGCAACCAGCGTTGTTGCAGGTTGTCGCGCAGCATGCTGTTTTCCACGCCGAGATCTTCCAGTTCGTTTCGCAGTCGTTCATTCAGCGCGATCAGGCGCTGACTCTCGGCGTGCTGTTCCAGCGCCTCGCGGGAGATGCGCCTCACTTCTCCCAGCTCGGTCTCGAGGCTCGCCACCTGCTCGCGCAGCGAGGCGTTGTCGTTGGATGTTTCGTCCCGGTTGCTAGTTACGGTGGTGAGATTGCCACGCAACTCGGCAACGGTTGTCTCGAGTCTGCTTATCTCACGCTGCAGTGCGGGCAGACGATCTCTTGCGATCGGTTCTGCCACCAGGTACTGGATCGGTACCCAACCTTCGGTCCCGCGCGACGTGCGAATCCGGGCGAATCCGGCGTCAGTATCCCGCTCGAGCACTTCCATCCGGGTGCCCGCGGGCAGCCCGCGGTGCAGGATTGTGTGGTTGTTCGAAGGGCCGCTTCTCAGCGGTACCCTCAGTTCATCCGAGATCCAGCGGGTTTCGCTGTTAACTGCAGCCGCGGTGGTGAGCAGGGTGCCTAGCAGTATCCAACGCAAAGTCATGTCGGGATGCGTTCCTTAGCCTTCGATTGTTTGTTTGTTGGCGGCGTTTTTCTCGCGGCCCGGGTCCTGTGACTCGATCAGGCCATTTTTCGTGAGGTACGCGAGCGTGATGATGATGTAGAGCAAGGTGATAGCGAAGCCGCCAACCAGTTTGTACGTCACCCAGAATTCCATGGAGAAATTGTAGGCGACGACCAGATTGAGTGCGCCGGCCAGAAAGAAGCCGAATGCCCAGCCGAAATTGAGGCGCGCCCACTCGACGTCGGGTAGTTGCAGCTGGCCCGAGAGCACTTTCGCGACCAGATTGCGGCCCATGAGATGGCCCACGATCAGAGAACCGCAAAGTGTCCAGTTGATGATGGTGGGTTTCCACTGTATGAAGGTCTCGTCGCGCAGTACGAGCGTGAGGCCGCCAAACACCATGCTGGCCCAGAAGGTGAGCTGCAACTCGCGGCCGATGGGCCGTTTTAGTATCTTGTAGGCGAGCAGCTGCACACTCACCGCGATCATAAGCGCGCCGGTGGCCCAATAGATGTCGGTGGTGAAGAAGACGGCGACAAACACCGCTATGGGCAGAAAATCCAAAAGCTGGTTCACGTATGGGGGCCGAGGATGGTCATCGGGGCCGGATGATAGGTGATAATCGGGTGACGCCCAAGTTGGGTATCGGGAAGCGCACATCCGAGGTGAGTCGTGAGCCAGTATTTCGTCGTACATGAGTCCCATCCGCAACAACGTCTGATCAGGCGTGCCGCGGATATCGTGCAGGCCGGAGGGTTGGTGGCCTACCCCACGGATACGACCTACGCACTGGGTTGCCATATCGGCGACAAGCGCGCGCTCGACCGAATCCGGCAGGTACGGCGGCTTGAGAAAAGTCATCTGCTCACACTTGCGTGTTCCGATCTCTCTGAACTGTCCACCTACGCGCGCGTAGAGAACGCCAGCTACCGGATACTGAAGCACTACACGCCGGGACCGTTCACCTTCCTGCTGCCGGCGACCCGTGAAGTTCCGCGGCGTCTCGTCAATCCCAAGCGCAAGACCGTCGGATTGCGGGTTCCGGAACATCGCGTGACCCAGGCCCTGCTCGAGGCCGTGGGCGAGCCCATGATGACTACTACGTTGCGTCTGCTCGGAGACGAGTATCCGTTGACCGATCCGGAGGACATTCGCGGCACGCTGGAGCATCAGGTGGATTTGATCATAAATGGCGGCTGGGGCGGCATCGAGCCGACCACCGTGGTGGACCTCACGGACTCGCCCATGGTGGTGCGACAGGGACTCGGGATCTTCGAGGGCTGAGCAGAGCAGGTGCCAGGCCTCCGGAGGTGCCCTATAATCCGGCGCCTTGTACTAACGACAAAGGCACTGCATTGAGCAGTAACGATGCGAGCCAGAGAGTCCTCTCCGGCATGCGGCCCACAGGGCGTCTTCATCTCGGCCAATATCACGGCGTCATCAAGAACTGGGTGGAGTTGCAGCACGAATACGAGTGCTTCTTTTTCGTGGCGGACTGGCATGCGCTCACCACCGCCTACGAGGACACGCGCGACATAGAGCAGCACACCTTCGACATGGTGGTGGATTGGCTGGCCGCCGGGGTGAACCCTGGGGCGGCGACGCTGTTCGTGCAATCCAGGGTGCCCGAACACGCCGAACTGCACCTGCTGCTGTCCATGATCACGCCGCTTTCCTGGCTCGAGCGCGTACCGAGCTACAAGGATCTGCAGGCACGGCTCAACGACCGCGACCTGACCACTTACGGATTCTTGGGATACCCGTTGCTGCAAGCGGCCGATATCCTTATCCACCGCGCGGGCAAGGTGCCGGTCGGTGCCGATCAGGTCGCGCACGTGGAGCTTTCGCGAGAGGTGGCGCGGCGCTTCAATCACATCTTTGGCCGCGAGCCCGGGTTCGAGGAACAGGCAGAAGCAGCCATCAAGAAGATGGGTAAAAAGGCGGCGCGCATGTACACTGACCTCCGGCGCCGGTACCTGGAGAAAGGGGATGCCGACGCGCTCGAACGCGCTCGTGCGCTGCTCACGGCCCAGCAGAATCTCTCGGTGGGCGATTCGGAGCGTTTGTTCGGGTACCTTGAGGGCGGGGGGCGCATCATTCTGCCCGAGCCGCAGGCACTGTTGACCCGGGAAGCGAAGGTGCCCGGACTTGATGGCGAGAAGATGTCCAAGTCATACCAGAACACCATACGCCTGCGCGAGGCGCCGGAGGTGGTGGATGAGAAGGTACGAACGATGAAGACGGATCCCGCGCGGGCGCGGCGTAACGACCCCGGGAATCCCGAAGTTTGCCCTGTGTATACACTGCACGAGGTATACTCGGACCCCGAATGTCTCGACTGGGTGGCGCAGGGGTGTCGCAGTGCGGGGATTGGGTGTCTGGACTGTAAAAAGCCCCTCATAGATGTGATCAACACGGAACAGAAAGTGATGCGTGAGCGGGCTCAGCAGTTCGAGGATCAACCGGACGTCGTGCACGCCATACTGCAGGAAGGCTCGGAAAAGGCACGCGACGAGGCACGCGAAACCCTCGATGATGTGCGCGCCTCGATCGGGATTTCTTACAAGTGAGACGCTTGTGAGCGAAGAATCCAGAGAAGAGCGCAAGCACTCCGCGGGCACCGCCATCGAGGACGGACCCGTCGGGTTGCCTGCTGACACAAGTGGTGTCCCGGTGCTCGCCATCGTAGATGGTGAACCCGTGGCGCAGCTGCCCGTGGATCTCTATATCCCGCCGGATGCGTTACAAGTTTTTCTGGAGACCTTCGAAGGGCCGCTGGATCTGCTGTTGTACCTCATCCGCCGCCAGAATCTCGACATCCTGGACATCAGCGTGGCGGAGATAACCGAACAGTACATGCGCTACATCGACCTGATGCAGTTCATGCAGCTCGAACTCGCGGGTGAGTATCTGGTGATGGCGGCCATGCTCGCGGAAATCAAATCGCGCCTGCTGCTACCGCGCCCGGAATCGGTGGACGACGAGGAAGATCCGCGTGGCGAGCTCATTCGACGCCTGCAGGAGTATGAGCAGATCAAGAGTGCGGCCCAGGGTATCACCGAACTACCGCGCTGGGAGCGCGACCTGTTCGCCGTGCATGTGCAGAAGCCGGAACTTGTACGTCAGCGCGCGGATCCCGAGGTTGACCTGAGGGAGTTGATGGTCGCTTTTGCGAACGTGTTGCAGCGTGCGGAGCTTTTCGAGCATCACGCCGTGCATCTCGAGCCGCTGTCGGTTCGCGAGCGCATGAGCAACGTGTTGGCCGCTGTTAGCGAGGCGTCGGACTTCGTGCCGTTCGCCAAGCTCTTCACAGTAGAGGAGGGACGCCGGGGAGTGGTCGTGACTTTCCTGGCGATCATGGAACTGATTCGGGAGCAACTGTTGGATCTGGTGCAGAACGAGCCCTTTGCCCCCATCTATCTGCGTGCCGCGGGAGGGTCGGTATGAGCGAACTGGACCGAGGCGCGCTGGACATCCGTCATATTCGCAACATCGTGGATGCTGCACTGCTCGCAGCGGACACGCCTTTGACAGTCGAGCGGTTGGTGAAATTGTTCGCAGCCGGAGAGCTGCCGCCCGAGGAACCGCGCGCCGCGATCCGTGAAGCGCTGGCGAGCCTCGAGGCGGATTTGGAGATGCGTGGCTACGAACTCAAGCGTGTGGCGAGTGGATACCGCTATCAGGTACGCCAGGATCTGAGTCTCTGGGTCAGCCGTCTCTGGGAAGAAAGGCCACCGCGTTATTCACGTGCGCTGATGGAAACGCTGGCGCTGGTCGCATACAAACAACCCGTGACGCGAGGTGACATCGAACAGGTACGTGGTGTGAGCGTCTCGCAGAATATTATGCGCACTTTGCTCGAGCGTGGCTGGATACGAGTAGTAGGGGTACGTGAGGTACCTGGAAGGCCCTCCATGTACGGCACGACGAGGGCTTTTCTTGACTACTTCAATCTAAAGAGCCTGAGCGAACTGCCACCGCTCGATGAGATCAAGGCGTTGATCGAGCCATTGGTGGTAGAAGAGGAAGAACTGCCGTCCGCGGACGATTCGGCAACTGCGGACGAGCGACACGGAGATCTGCTCATCGAGGATGCGGCGCAGAGTGGCGATGGGGACGGCGGGGTTCAGGACGTCGTGGGTACGAATCCCGCGCTTCACAAGGATTCGGGAGAGTCGTCCATCGAAGTCTCCGTTACCGTGGACGAACAGGGGTCTCAAATCGACTCCGTCGAGACCGAGGCGCAGGACCCGGGGGTCGTGGAGGCGGACGATCGTCCAAGCGCACAGGTGGTTCCGCTTCTTCCCAGTTCACAACGCTAGCCAACTGATGACTCCGGATGCCCCCAGGCTGCAGAAGTGGCTGGCCGGTCTCGGCTACGGATCGCGCCGCGAACTCGAGGCGTGGATCCGTGAAGGAAGAGTGGTGGTCAACGGCGAGCCCGCTCAGCTGGGTCAGCGCGTTTTCGAACGCGATCGTGTGGTGGTGGACGGTAAGCCGGTGCGGGGCTCGAATCGTGGTCAACGCTCTCGTGTGCTGGTGATGAACAAACCTGCGGGTGTCGTGTGCACGCGCAAGGATACGCAAGGCCGGCGCACCGTCTATGGCGATCTGCCGAGACTCAAGTCGGGACGCTGGATCGGGATCGGCCGGCTGGATATCCAAACCGCGGGACTGCTGCTGCTCACGAACGACGGCGCGCTGGCGCACAAGATGATGCATCCCTCGACGGGCCTCGACAGGGAGTACGCGGTGCGCGTGCGAGGCCGGTTGGAGGACTATGCGCTGGAGGTGTTGCGCGAGGGCGTGATGATCGATTCACAGCTGCATCGTTTCAGTGATGTGCAGTACTATGACGGACGCGGGCACAACCACTGGTACCACGTGGTGCTGATGGAAGGAAAGAACCGGGAAGTACGCCGCCTGTTCGAGAGCGTGGGTGTTCCCGTGAGTCGCCTCAAGCGTGTTCGTTACGGTCCCGTACTCCTGCCCTCGCGGCTCGCCGCTGGCAAGGTGGCGGAACTTGGCTACGAGGATCTGAAAGCCCTCTACAGGCTTCTGAAACTGCCGCTGAACGCCATACGGGATCCAGGCCGGAACAAACAGAAATCCCTGCTCATTCCCTATCCGCAACTGCGTTCCCGGAGCTAGGTCGCGGCACTCGGGTCGACGATAGGGGTGGTCACATCATCGCTATCTGGTACGGTCATCTTTTTGTAATCCACGGAGACGCCATGGCGCTCAATCGATACGTGACGGAACTGGGTATGGGTGCCGACCTACACGGGCGGGATCAGACCAAGGCCGCGCGACGGGCCGTGTCGGACGCCGTTCGCCACTCAAGCCTCAATTTCTTCGGTGTGCTGGACAAATCGCCGCATGACATGAAGGTCACGGTGCGACTCGGTGTGCCCGATCCGCAAGGCGTGGATACGGCAGCGGTGGCGGCGGAACTGCCCTACGGCGAAGTGCGGGTGGAAGTCGTGCAAGGTGGTCTGGACGTTGCGGCCGAACAGGACGGCGACGGCATTACCATTGCCAATGCCGCCGTCATGGTGTCATTCGAAGACTAGTGCCGCTACGAATGTCGACGCGCCGGGTGGGGACGCGCTCTGGTACTAACCGCTCCGCTAATCTGGCGAGGTCCAGCTTCGGCAGTCGAACTGTTTGCCTGTGACGCCACGGCTGGCATCGCTCATCAGGTACAGATAGAGATCCATGTGTGCCTCGCCCGGGGGGACGCTTGAGGGGTCCTCCGCCGGATATGCACTCGCACGCATGGCGGTGCGGGTGCCGCCGGGGTTGACGCTGTTCACCCGCACGATGCCGGCATGCTCGGTCTCATCAGACAGTACCTGCGTCAATCCCTCCAGAGCGAACTTCGATACCGCATAGGCTCCCCAGTACGCCCGCCCCTGGCGGCCGACCGAGGATGATGTCATGAGGATGGACGCACTACCGCTGCGTTCCATCAGGGGCAGCAGGGCCTTTGTCAGGACGAAGGGAGCCTCCACGTTGACCGCCATCAGGCTTCGCCACTGATCGCGCGGGTAGTGCGCGATCGCGGCTCTTGGCCCCAGGGCCGAGGCGTTGTGCAGTACGCCGTGCAGCAAGCCGTAGGCATCGAGAATGGCGTCGTGCAGTGCTTGCGTGCTGTCATCGCTCAAGGCTTCGAGGTCGCAGGGTACGATGACGGGTGATGTTCCCGTATTTGCACTGATCCAGTCGAACGCTGCCTCGAGTTTCGCGCGTGTACGGCCCAGTAGCACGACGTTGGCGCCGTGGGCGGCGAAGGTTTTCGCTGCCGTCAACCCGATGCCGGCCCCGGCGCCAGTTACGACGATGGTGCGTCCGTCGAGACAATCGGCAGGCGGTTGCCAGCGCCAGCCGACGCGCGCTTCTTCGAGCTCCGGATAGTGAACCCGGTCAGGATTTGGTGGCATGGAGCAGGTAATTCACATCTAGATTTCGGGTGAGAGTGCACTGTCGGGTGATGGGGTTGTAGAACATACCGGCCATCCGGCGAACCCCGAGCCCCGCGTGACGGACGGCATGCGCGAGTTCGGAGGGGCGAATGAACTTGCTGTAGTTGTGGGTGCCGCGGGGTAACAGGTTGAGGACGTATTCAGCGCCCAGCACCGCCAACGCGTAAGCCTTGGGATGGCGATTGATGGTGGAGAAGAATACGTGGCCACCCGGCACACATAGGTCCGCACAGGCCCGTACTACGGACGAGTAGTCTGGTACGTGTTCGATCATCTCGAGGCAGGTCACGGTGTGAAAGGCGCCGGGTCGTTCGGCGGCGAGCTGTTCCGGAGAAGACTCCTGGTAGGTGATCTCGACACCGGACTCGAGTGCGTGCAGGCGTGCTACCGTCAGCGGGCTGGTTGCGAGATCTATGCCCGTGACCACCGCGCCTGTGCGGGCCATGCTCTCGCTCAGGATGCCGCCTCCGCAGCCGACGTCCACCACCTCGCCGGTGCCGAGATCGGCGTGTTCGCGGATGAACTGCAGCCGGGCTGGATTGATGTCGTGCAGCGCGCGGAAGTCACCCTCGGGATCCCACCAGCGATGGGCCAGGGCATCGAACTTGTCGATTTCCGCGCTGTCGACGTTGTCGCTCAACTCATCTTCTCCCGCCAGTGATTGGCGCGTTGCAGGGTATCGCGTAGATCGATGCTGGT
>DCWG01000049.1 GCA_002327525.1 Gammaproteobacteria bacterium UBA2168
TGGATTAAGGGAATACGATTGCTAAGAGTTGGGTGTGCTTTAAGCTTATTTTGTATGAAATACTCGACCGCTTTCACGTCGTGATTCGTGGTGCGCTCGAGATCCTTGACCTCGGCGGCTTCGGCGGGTGAGAAATCATCATGGATGCGGCGTACCCGGGCGATGTCGCTTTCATCGAGTGCCGGTAGCCCGCTGACACCAGGTGCCGCGGCGAGCCACAGCAGCCACTCACACTCCACATGCACCCGGTAGCGGATGAGGCCGAACTCACTCACCAGCGGTGCCAGGTCGGTGAGTTTGCTGCGGTAGCGCCCATCAGCGGGTGAGATGGCGGTCAGTTCGTCGAGGTGTATGTCGTTCATATTCTCGCTTGCAGGTCCTGTAGTGATGAGAGCAGTGCCTTACTCCGAACCACAAGGCGCCAGCGACGGCCCCCGAGCTGATCCCAGAGCCAGGCAAATCGTATTGCGCAGAGTAGTAGCGTACGAATGGTTGCGGCGCTGCCCTCCCGCTGGAGGGCTGACGGATTGCCGACCACCTGGACCCGCCGGCCGAGGGTCGCGATGGTCGCCTCATACAGTTCCCCCACGACTTCGATGCGTCGTTCGAATGAAAGCTGTGAGATCTCATCGATACGTGTGGCAATGCGCTGCTGCACGGAGTCGTTCCTTTTCAGGCGCTTTGTGAGATCGAGTACGCTGATCAGGTATCTGACCACCGCGGAACGCTTGCTGCTGCCGCGAAGCGTATCCATGATGATAGTCAGCCCCTCGTTGAACTGGCGCGGGTCGGGGAACAGCGCCTCGAGGTTTGCGGCGTCACGGTTGAAAAGAGCCGCGGTGAGGGGGGCGAGTGCCTGCTCGCTGTGGTCGCCGCGGCCGTTCGCCGTGGCATCCACGCGCGCCAGACATTCGGCCATGGCGGCCAGCGTGAGCAGCTGGTAGTCGCTCTCGTTCAGCATGATCCGGCGCTCTCGATCACTGCGCCTCCAAGGCACACGTCATGGTCATAGAAACACACGTACTGACCAGGTGTGACGGCGCGCTGGGGATCGTCGAACGCGACGCGCAGGGTGCCGTTGGCACGAGCGCTCACGGTAGCCACCTGGTCGGGTTGCCGGTAGCGGACCTTGGCGTGACAGCGCAGTGGCAGTTCGGCTTCGGGGACCAGCCAGTTGACCTCGCCCGCGGATAGCCAGTTTGAAGCGAGATCTCCCTCGTCCTGGGTGACGATGAGCCGATTGTCGTCTTTGTCTTTGCGCATCACATACCACGGCCGCTCACGGTAACCAGGTAGCCCGCCGATACCGAGCCCCTGGCGCTGGCCAATAGTGTAGTACGCAAGCCCGATGTGTTCGCCGACGATGCGCCCGTCAGTATCGCACATGTGCCCGGGGTCGCGCGCTACGTAGCGTTCGAGGAAATCGCTGAATCGCCGTTCGCCGATGAAACATATGCCTGTGGAGTCTTTTTTCTGCGCGTTGTGGAAACCGAGAGTCTTGGCATGCGCCCTGACAGCCGGTTTGAGCAGATCACCGAGCGGAAAGAGGCAGTTTTCGAATTGCGGCCGAGTGACGGCTTGCAGGAAGTAGCTCTGATCTTTGTCCGGGTCGAGGCCCTTTTTAAGGCGGAGCGCCGTTGCGCAGCCTTCGAGACGCGCGTAGTGTCCCGTGGCGATGGCGTCCGCGCCGAGATGTCGTGCGTAATCGGCGAACTGTTTGAACTTGATCTCGCGATTGCAGAGTATGTCCGGATTCGGTGTGCGTCCGGCCCGATATTCACGCAGAAAGGCGTCGAAGACATCATCCCAGTATTCTGCCGCGAAATTTGCGGTGTGCAGAGTAATGCCCAGGCGGCTCGCCACGCGCTGTGCATCCTCCAGGTCAACCAGTGCGGTACAGTACTCGGTGCCGTCGTCCTCCTCCCAGTTTTTCATGAACAGACCCTCCACCGCGTATCCGGCTTCCAACAGCAGCCAGGCAGCGACGGAGGAATCCACCCCTCCGGACATCCCGACGATGATCGTGGCTCCTGGACGCATGACACTTCCGTTTGGCAGCGGAAAAAGGGCGCATATTTTATCCGTCACGGGAGCCAGACGGTATACTGCAGCGATGAGTAAATTGTCACATGTGAATGAGGCCGGTGAGGCCAACATGGTCGATGTTTCGGGCAAGGATGTCACACGACGCACCGCGCTCGCTGAGGGGACGGTAGAAATGCGTGCCCAGACCATGGCGGAAATCTACGACGGAACGCTCGCCAAGGGTGATGTGCTGGCTGTGGCGCGGGTGGCGGGTATTCAGGCAGCCAAACGCTGTTCGGATCTCATACCGCTGTGTCACCCGCTACCCATTACTCGCGTGAGTGTGCGTTTCGAACGCATTGCGGAGACGGTACTTCGTATCGAGGCGGAATGTCGGGTGGAGGGTTCCACGGGCGTGGAGATGGAAGCCCTGACCGCGGTGAGCATCGCGGCGCTGACCGTATATGACATGTGCAAGGCGGTGGACAAGGGCATGGAGATCTCGGCCGTTCGTCTGGTCGCGAAGGAGGGCGGTAAGAGCGGTCCCTGGTTACGCGAAGAGGGCGTTCGGGAGCAGGAAGGGGCATGACGACAGTGTTGTTTTTTGCCCAGTTACGGGAACGGCTGGGGTGCGAGCGGATCGACCTGGAACTGGACGAGCCGCTCGGTTTCGATGTCTTCATGGCGCGTCTGGCCAACGAGCTCGACGTGGATGCGATACGCGAGCTGCAGGCGGAAAATATCCGCATCGCCATCAACCAGACACTATTGGAGCACCCGGTGGAGGTTGTACCCGGAGACGAAATCGCATTCCTGCCGCCTGTCACCGGAGGTTGAGGTGAGCGCTTCGGTTACGATCCGCGTGCAGCCCGAGAACTTTGACGTGGGAACGGAATGGGCCGCGCTCGCAGGGCGCATCGACGGCTGTACGGGGGCGATCGCCGTATTCATGGGACTGGTGCGCGATGTGGCGGGCGACGGCAGTGATGTGCTGGAACTTGAGCATTACCCGGGCATGACGGAGCGTACCATCGGCGAGATCGTGGTGCGTGCCAAAGAACGCTGGCAACTGGATGACGTGCTGGTGATTCACAGGGTTGGCGCGCTGTTGCCGCGCGATCCCATCGTGCTGGTAATGGTGAGTTCCTCGCACCGTGCAGAAGCGTTCGCCGCATGTGAGTTCATCATGGACTTCCTAAAAACCGACGCGGTGTTCTGGAAAAACGAGTCATCGTCGAAGGGCAGCCGTTGGGTGGAGGCCACGCTCGGCGACCGGGAACGCCAACAGGAGTGGGATCAGGACGATCTAGCCTCGCGGGGCCGTTAGTCGACGCCACTCACCGGGCCGCAGTTCGCCCAACTGCCAGGGACCCACGGCGGTGCGCACGAGGCGCAGCACCGGAAAACCGAGGGTTGCGATGCTACGCCGGATCTGCCGGTTTATCCCTGTTCGCAACACCAGCTCGAGCCAGCTCGAGCGGTGTTGCCTGTGCGCTATGACGGGCGGGTCACGAGGTGGTAGCCGTGGTTCGGTGATGAGCGAAACCGCGTGTACCCGTGCGATGTGAGAGCGCCCGTGTTCGCGGATGGCAACGCCGCGGATCAGCTCATCGAGGTCGCTTTGTCGCAGCTGCCCCTCTATCTGGACTAGGTAGCGTTTTTCGAGTTTATGGTGGGGAGCGCTGATGTGGTGCTGAAGCCGCCCTGAGTCGGTGAGCAGCACGAGGCCCTCGGATTTGAAATCGAGGCGTCCCGCCGGATAGACGTCAGCAACGTCCACGTAATCTGCCAGAGTCGCTTTTCCGCTGCCGTTGTCGGAAAACTGGCAGAGCACCTGATAGGGTTTGTAAAGGGCGAGCAGCTGTGTCACAAGTTGGTCACTGGGCGTTTGGCATCCTGGGCGTTATAATCGCGCGCTTCATTATTTTCGATCCATAGATTCGCACGCCGTAACCGGCGCTCGAAGTACAGGTTGCGTGCGTCTGGAGACATATCATATGGCTTATCAGCATATTCAGGTGCCAGCAGAGGGCGCGAAGATCACCGTGGGTGAGAACCGCGCACTGCTCGTACCGAACAATCCCGTCATTCCGTTCATCGAGGGTGACGGGATCGGTGTGGACATCACACCGGTCATGATCAAGGTGGTCGACTCGGCCGTGGAGAAGGCTTATTCGGGCGAGCGCAAAATCGCCTGGATGGAGATCTATTCCGGCGAGAAATCGCTCGAAATCTACGGCGAGGACGAGTGGCTGCCTGATGAGACGCTCGACGCCATGCGCGAGTTCGTTGTCGGTATCAAGGGTCCCATGACGACGCCGGTCGGTGGTGGTATCCGTTCGCTGAATGTGGCGCTGCGCCAGGAACTCGACCTCTTCGTCTGCCAGCGCCCGGTGCGCTGGTTTCAAGGCGTGCCGAGCCCGGTGGTCGCCCCACAGAAGACCGACATGGTGATCTTTCGGGAGAACACTGAAGATATCTACGCCGGTGTGGAATGGGAAGCGGGCAGCGCGGAGGCCGATAAATTGATCGCCTTCCTGCGTGACGAGATGGGCGTACACAAGATTCGCTTTCCGCAGAACTGCGGAATCGGTGTCAAGCCGATCTCGGTTGAAGGCACGCAACGTCTTGTGCGTAAGGCCATCCAGTACACCATCGATGAGGATCGTGATTCGCTGACCTTCGTACACAAGGGCAACATCATGAAATTCACCGAGGGTGCGTTCAAGGATTGGGGCTACGAGCTGGCGGCGAGCGAGTTCGGTGCAACGCCTCTCGATGGCGGCCCCTGGCACGAGCTGAGCAATCCCAACACGGGCAAGCAGATCATCATCAAGGATGTCATCGCGGATGCCATGCTGCAGCAGATCCTCACACGGCCGGACGAGTATGACGTGCTCGCGACGATGAACCTGAATGGCGATTACATCTCGGATGCGCTGGCTGCTCAGGTAGGCGGTATAGGGATCGCGCCAGGTGCCAACATCGGTGACACCATTGCGCTGTTCGAGGCCACGCATGGCACCGCGCCGAAGTATGCAGGCCAGGACAAGGTAAATCCGGGTTCCCTGATCCTCTCCGCGGAGATGATGCTGCGTCACATAGGCTGGCGCGAGGCGGCCGATCTCATTATTGCGGGTATGGAGGGTGCTATTTCGAAGGGTAGCGTTACCTACGATTTCGAGCGCCTGATGGACAGCGCCACGTTGCTCAAATGCTCGGAGTTCGGCGACGCTATGATTGCAGCCATGGATTAGTGCTGTTTTGGTGCCATTTGGCGCTGTGTCAGGAAAACAAACGGCCGGATTACCGGTCGTTTGTGCATTCTAGAGAAGGTTTGTACCGGAGCTGGTCAGGAAGCATCGGCCTGGGACAGGTCGGCATCGTCTGTGTGGTCTGCTCCGGTATCGCCGTCGTCTGTGTCCGAATCGGATTCAACGGCGCCATCTCCGCCTTCGTGGGCCCTGATATTCACGGCGTGCAGCCCCTTGGGGCCTTCCAGGATATCGAAATCGACCTCCTGTCCTGCCTTGAGGGTTTTATAGCCATCCATGTGGATGGAAGAATAGTGCGCGAAAAGATCTTCTCCGCCTTCGATGGGCAGGATAAATCCGTATCCTTTTGCGTTGTTAAACCACTTTACCTTTCCCGTTGCCATGGCGGCGGTCCTCCTACAGCTTGGCGCGCAATGGAACGCTCCCCTAGCCGACTGTCACCTCATTTGCCCGTAGAGTCAAGCGTGGCGCTGCTTGCGGGCTGAGCCGCGGTGCGCGGATTACCGCAAAGACAAGGGGCCAGGGAAGCTTGTATTATGGAGATTCGGCCCAATAGTTGTATTCAATCCGTAGTATGGGTGAACTGACATATCCGTGTGTGCGCATGCGCGTGGAGCCTGGCGCGAAAATAGGCGTACGGAAGCGCGCTAGAGGCGCGCGAGCGCAAAACGGAGACGAGCCGGAACGACATAGTGAAGGTGGATTGGTGACGGCGGAAGCGAAGCCGAAGCTGAAACGCCCGCCGATGTTCAAGGTGGTGTTGCTGAATGATGACTACACCCCCATGGAATTCGTGGTGCATGTACTCGAACATTTTTTTTCGATGGACCGTGAGAAAGCAACGCAGATAATGCTGACCGTGCACACGCAGGGCGCTGCGGTGGTAGGTATCTTTCCGAGGGATATTGCTGAAACTAAATCCGATGAAGTGAATCAATATGCTCAGGAGAACCAACACCCACTGAAGTCGACCATCGAAGCGACTGATGGCGACTGATGGCGACTGAGGGTGGTCAGGATGATCGCCCAGGCTGAACAGAGTGCTGATGAGAGCAACGACACAGGAAATCTTAAACCGGAATGCTGGATAAAGAGTTAGAAGCCACCCTGAATGATGCCTTTCGTGACGCCCGTATCAAGCGCCACGAGTTCATGACGGTTGAGCACTTGTTGCTTGCGCTGCTCGACAACGGGGCGGCGGTGCAGGTGTTACGCAAAGTAGGCGCTGACATCGAAAAAATGCGCGCCGATCTGACGGAATACATCGAGACCACCACCCCCTTGATCCCGGCTGGCGATGCAGAGCGTGAAACGCAACCGACACTCGGCTTTCAGAGGGTACTCCAGAGGGCGGTGTTTCACGTGCAGTCGTCCGGGCGAAAGGAAGTCAGCGGTGGCAACGTGCTCGTTGCGATCTTCTCCGAACAGGAAAGCCAGTCCGTCTACTTTCTTAAGCAGCAGAACATTGCCCGAATCGACGTTGTCAACTACATCGCCCACGGCAAGTCCAAGGGCGGTGAGGGCGACGAGGAAGGTGTGACTGGCAGCATCGACGAGGAGGGCGCAGATGAGTCGCAGGCGAGTGCACTGGCGTCC
>DCWG01000104.1 GCA_002327525.1 Gammaproteobacteria bacterium UBA2168
CGACGACACACATTAACTCCATGATGGATCTACACTGTTAGGACTGCCGGTTTGATGACGCGAACAGAATTTGCCAGAGTAATCGATGCCGCCGGCCAACGGCTGCCTCAATCCAGCATCACTTTTTTCGGTGGTGATCCGGTATTTCCATCACCCATGTGCCTCGCTTCAGGTATGGGCTCCGCCCTGGCGATGGTCGGATCAGCCATAGATGATATCTGGGGCGCACGCACCGGACGCCGTCAGGAAATCGAGATCGATCTGAACCATGCCGCGCTCTTCATGAGCAGCATGTGGTTACTCAAAGTCGACGGCAAAGCGGCAACTACGACAGACAATCTGGGACCACTCCCTGTTGAAGGACTCTTCCACTGTGCTGACGGTAAGTGGATTTCAATCAGTTGCGTGTTTCCGGCACTCACCAACGGAACACTCGAGGTACTTGGCTGTGCGCCGGATCACGATTCGGCAGTCAAGGCGATCGCTCGGTGGAAGAGCTTCGAGCTGGAAGAGGCGTTAACCGAGAAGGATCTGTCCGGCGTTGTCGTTCGCTCTGAAGACGAGTGGTTGAACCATCCTCAAGGTGCCGCGACCAGCGATCTGCCGGTCGTGGAACTGGAGTGTATTGGTGACGCACCAGTTTCGCAGCTACCAGAGTGTGAACGACCTCTGGCAGGTCTGCGCGTTTTGGATCTGACCCGCGTATTGGCCGGTCCGACCATCTCACGCACGTTGGCGCAGTTCGGCGCCGAGGTGCTGCATATCAGTGCACCCCATCTCCCGGACCTGAACTCTTCTCAGATAGACACGGGGCACGGCAAGAGGCGAACTCACCTGAATATCGATAAGAAAGTCGATGAACGGCGCCTTTGGGAACTCGTACAAGGCGCTGACGTTTTCAGTCAGTCCTACAGAACTGGCCGGTTGGCGCAACGTGGATTCGCGCCTGAACGGGTCGCCGCGGCTAAACCCGGAATAATCTACGTTTCAGAAAACTGCTACGGCCACGTCGGCCCCTGGCTACACAAGCGCGGCTATGACAGCAACGTGCGAGCAGTCAGCGGCGTCCTGCGAGTGCACGAACAGCCAGGAGATCCCATCGACCCCCAAAGGCTTCATTACGCGATGCATGACTATGGCACCGGCTGCTGGGGAGCCTATGGTGTATTGCAGGCCCTCAAAAACCGCGCAAAGGTGGGAGGTTCCTGGCACGTAAAGGTCTCACTCAATCAGACCGCCAGATGGTTTATGCGCCTGGGTACGCCCTTCGATCCGAATGACGCGCCACCTCAGGACGAACTCCGGGAGATGTTCGCAAACTATTCTGAAATCAATGAATCGTCTTACGGGCAACTACAACGGTTGAAACCGGTAATCCAAATGTCCGAAACGGCCCCTGCCTGGCAGGGGCCTACCCTTGTACCGGGTGAGAGCGAGCCCGTTTGGCTGGGTAATTTCTGAATAGTCTCGCGGACACGGCATGGCCCCGGGCGATCGCAGCACGACGGCGGCTGGGCAGCGCCGGCTCAGTACTGTGTCGTACCGCCGTCCACGCTGAGCAAGGCGCCCGTGATACCGCCGCCTTCTTGCGAGGCCAGAAGTACTGCCATGGCGGCCACTTCTTCGATGGTGTTGGGGCGTTTGATCGCGGCATCTTCGGCGAACAGGGCAACCATCTCATCGAAGGTTACACCCATGGCCTCTGCGGTGGCCACGCCGTTTTCCCGGACGATGTCGGTGATGATCAGCCCAGGGCAAATGGCGTTGACAGTCACACCGTCGGTGCCTACCTCTTGTGCCACTGACTTTGTCATGCCGTTTACCGCGTGCTTGGCGGTGCTGTAGGCCGTGAACACCGCTTTCCCCTGCTTGCCCTCCACTGAGGAGATGTTGATCACACGTCCCCATTGTCGCTCTATCATCGGTTTGATCGCACGACGGGTTGCCCAGAACGTGGAATAGACGTTCCACTTGATCGCGAGATCGAACGCTTCATCACTGAGGTTGGCGATGGGTTGCAAATTACCCGCGCCGCCTGCGTTATTCACCAGAATGTCGAGCGCGTCATATCGATCGATGGTCTGATCGATGAAGCCTTCGACATCGACCTGCGAGGTTGCATCACCGCCGATGAACGAGAGCCGATCACCCGCGCCAATCTCGTCCAACATGCGTGCTGCCTTGTCCGCATTGCGCGCCATGATGGTGACGTTTGCGCCTTCTGCCAGAAAAGCCTCGGCGATGCCGCGGCCAATGCCCGCGCTGCCGCCGGTGACTGCGGCCACTCTACCCTTGAGTTTCAATGTGTCACTCCTTGATGATCCAATTCATGTGGTAGTGGGGTGCAGTTTATCGCTTGGAGGTGCCGGCGACCATTCCGGACTGGATAGACGGTGGGCGCAGGTGGCCATGAACCTCTGCTCCGGCGCCAACCAGGCCATGGGAGATGCAGGCGGCGTTCTCGGCATTGCGGTTCACCACCACAGTGCCACCGGAACCAAGCCCGCCTGGAGGATAGCCGGGCGACTTAGCGGCATGATGCCCCGATGATGTCCTCGTTATTCGTAGGTCTGTCACGGATAGGAAATATAACAGGGATGTTCGATATCGCGGTGTCGTCAACGGCACAGCGGGGTGGTCGAGCGGTTCTGAGCGCTCAGAATTGAGTGGGAGGCGGTAGCGAGGCAGTTCGCTCACGCGGAATATGGGTGAGGGCTGAGGCACTGGTTTGACGCATTCTGATGGTGGTTTTTCGCAGGCAAGACACCGGGCGCGAATCAGGATGCACGGGATGTATGGGGAGTTGGGCTGTACTTATTGGATGGCTTCGGCGAGCGCGCGGGTGGTGCTCGGGCGCTTTTGCTGTGGGTGAGGATCCTGTCGATGACTGCGGGATCGATTATGTCGGGTGCGACCTCGCCGGCGGCCGTCTCGAACACGAGATCGTGCTCGCTGCGGGTGGCCACGGGGCCTATTCCCGCCATGCAGTCGGATTCGACAGTGTGGATATCATCCTCTCCACGGGGCCGCGCCGCACCATGCTGGCGGAGTGTGGCCTGGATCTGGTGCTGGGCACGCCGTTTGGCGAGAAAATGATGACCCACTACAGTGGGCCTGCCCGAGGCCATCTGCAGGCGGGAAGGCTTAAGGGGAATTGCCCACCGGATAGCCCTGACATCTGGGCCGGCGATCGACAATGGGAGGATCGAATATCTGATCAGGCAGCCACAAGCCGGGGCAGGCACGCTCGCGACGCCAACCCTGAAAAGGCATGCCCTACGGACACCGTACCCGCACGGATGCCGGTATCCTCCAATGCACGCGCCGGCAGCACCTGGAACCGGGGGTTTGTCTTGCGCGCGCCGTGTGTAACACACCGATACAGGCGTGCATCCACGGTGCTATTCGTGGCCATGATCGTATCGGTCTCGAAGACCAGTCCCTATGAGGTGTAGCCCCTGCTCCCTCGGAAACATCCGGTGCGTTTTGGAGTATGGTGTCTGTGTGTTTGGGAGTTGTGGTCACGGCGGGCTTTTCTGCCGCGCACAGATCAGATGAGGGGTAAGGCACCTTTGCCCGTGGGAGTGGCCCGGCCTCGATATGATCAACCACGCCACATCTTGGATGTCGCGCTGATCGTCTCGAACGAGCCGGAACAGCTGAGTAGCCTCATGCTTCGGTACGCCGCACCCAGGACCCAATCGACCCGATTTACATGGTGGCGTATGGAGACTCGAGAAACTGGCAACGGTGCAACTCCAACACCACGAACCGATAAGAAGGCAAGGAGAATTGCATGGATCTCAAAGGTCAGAAAGCGCTGGTGTTGGGAGCCCTGGGCACCGCCGGCCGCGCGGTGGCGCGAAAGTTCTGTGAGGAAGGCGCATCGGTCATGCTCAGCGCCCGACGTGCCAACGAGGGCGAGGAATTCACCGCCCAGCTACGCGCTCAAGGATTCGATGTGGACTTTGTCGCGGCGAACGTGACCAGCCAGGAACAGGTCGCGGCCGCGGTGGATCAGACCGCTGCCCGTTTCGGACGTGTCGACGTTCTGGCGAACTGTTTTTCAGCCGACTACCTGCGCCGGTTTCTCGATGACGATGAAGCAACCTGGGACCGTCTCATTGCCGTGAACTACAAGGGTCTGATGATCGCGGCCCGCGAGGCGCTGCGCTATATGGTGCCGCAAGAATACGGGCGCATCGTCACGCTGACCTCCGACTCCGCAAAGATCGGCGCGACCATGGAGACCGCTCAGTCCGGCACCAAAGCCGCCGTCGTGGCGTTCTCCAAATCCCTCGCGAGGGAGATGGCCCGACACCAGGTGACTGTCAACGTCGTTTGCCTTGGCCCTACCCGCGAATCCGCAGAGCCGCCGCCTGGGATGTCCCCTGAAGGGTGGAAATCGTTCATGCGCCTCACGCCGATGCGGCGTCCCGCACGGCCCGAGGAAGTCGCAGCACTGGTGGCGTTTCTGGCCATGCCCGACGCCAGTTTCGTCACAGGGCAGGCGATCAGCGTGTCGGGCGGCCTGACGATGTGCTGAATTGACCATCAGGGCACACGACACGACCGCGGGAACACCGAAACACCCGGCGGGCGCACATCCGGTGTTCATGGACGTCATGATCGCGCATACACACGACGACGCCAGCAACGTCTATCTGCCGGATGTGGAGGCCTTCGAGCAGCGGGGCCGGACTGGGTCTAACAGGTCGTCATTACCAGCCAGCCGGTATCCTTAAAAGGCGAGCTTTCGTTCATCGAAGGTG
>DCWG01000037.1:0-21169 GCA_002327525.1 Gammaproteobacteria bacterium UBA2168
CCGTCGGTGGGCATTTCGAGCTGCTTGATGTGCAAAGCCCTTCTGCTTTCGTTACCGCGGCTGGTGCGCAGGATCATGGTCAGATTCACCTGCAAGTCCTGAAAACCGGTTTCTCGCCGGTCGGCCTCCTCGAAAATGGCCAGTCCCTCCGACTCAGGTGTTGCCCAGGCTTGCCCCAGCCACAGCACGCTGAACAGAACACCGAGGAAGAGCCGGAATGAAAAGTCCTTGTTTAACAAACCGTAAGCACCCACTACTTGAGACACCACGTTAAATCGTGCCAGCATCGGGCCGCAGTCTAAGGAAGCCTGCCTGTCGGTGCAATCACCGGTTGTGCTTTGCATTAGATACTGTATATACTGCCAGCGCACTGTATATTCACACAGGTTGTGTCACATGCCACGTACCCAACGCAACAAGAACGCCCGTGCCCTGCCCAATCTGACCACGCGTCAGGCACAGGTACTCGACATCATTAGGCAACATATCTCCGATACCGGCTATCCGCCCACACGCGCCGACATCGCACAGCAGCTCGGCTTCAAGTCACCCAATGCTGCGGAAGAGCACCTCAAAGCGCTGGCTCGCAAAGGCGCCATCGAGATGATTCCTGGGACCTCGCGCGGCATCCGCCTGCCTGAAGACTCTGGATTACCAATCGTCGGACGGGTTGCCGCGGGTAGCCCTATTCTGGCGGAAGAACACATTGAGGAACGGCTGGACATGCCCGCCAGTTTCTTTCACCCCCGCGCGGACTATCTCCTTCGGGTGCACGGCGACAGCATGATGGACGCTGGTATTCTGGACGGCGACCTGATCGCCGTACACAAAACCCTGGATGCCAGCAACGGTCAGATCGTCGTGGCACGCATCGAGGATGAAGTAACCGTCAAACGTTTTCAGCGCAACGCGCGCGCGCGCGTGACATTACTCCCCGAGAATGACGCCTACGAACCCATCGAGGTAGATCTTTCGGAACAGCCATTTCAAATCGAAGGACTGAGTGTGGGCGTGATCCGCCGCCACTGAGGCCGGCAGCTCAGCAACTCATGCATCCCGGCCTGCGACGGCCGGAACTCTCGCAAGGCGTGCTGACAGGCCGCCCGGCCGGGAAACGCAGTGCTTCAGTCGGACCTAGCCTTAGTCTTGCGCCTGCTAGCAGATTTCTTCCTGGCGGATGTCTTCTTTTTCCGGGCCGCAGTCACGACCCATTTGCCATCCCGGTAAAACGCCTTCCAGCCGCTCGCCTTGCCGCCCTCTTCCGATTGAACGTACTGCTCTTTCGTTTTTCGACTGTAGCGAATCACCGAGGGGCGCCCCTCAGGATCTGCCACAGGAGCGTCGAGCAGGTATTTGAACTTGGGATCCAACTCGTTAGCGTAGGGCAGCAACTCCGCTACTCGCGGTGCGCGGGTCTCACGGTTCTTGGGAAACTGGCTGGCGGCCAGAAAGATTCCTGCCGCCCCATCACGCAGCAGATAGTGATCGTCCACTTTTTCACAGCGTAATTCCGGCATCGGAATCGGGTCCGCTTTCGGTGGTGCCGGTTCACCACTGCGCAGCAACTTGCGCGTGTTCTTGCATTGCGTGCAACCGAAGTACTTACCGAAGCGACCGGATTTGAGCTGCATGACTTCGCCGCACTTGTCACACTCCAGTTCCGGACCGTCGTAGCCCTTGATCCGATACTGTCCCGCCTCGAGTTCAAAGCCGTCACAGTCAGGGTTGTTACCGCAAACGTGCAGCTTCCGCTGTTCGTCGACCAGGAAACTGGTCATCGGCATGGCACATTTCAGACACTTGTGTCTGCTGCGCAGCAGACGCGACTCACCTTCGTCGTCCTTCTCAGCGTCTACCACCTCCTCGCCGGGCACCAGATTCAACGTGGTCGTGCAACGTTCCTTCGGCGGCAGTGCGTACCCCGAGCAGCCAAGGAACACACCCGTACCTCCCGTGCGGATCTGCATGTGGCGCCCACAGGTCGGGCATTCGACGTCGGTGTCGGTGGGTTGGTTTGCCCGCATGCCGCCATCTGCCGCTTGCGCGGCTTCTAGTTTGGAGGTAAATCCCGTATAGAACTCATCCAGCACGCCCCGCCACTCGGCATCGCCCTCGGCGATCTCGTCGAGTTCCTCCTCCATGGACGCCGTGAACCCGTAATCCATCAGATTATCGAAGTTCTCCACCAACCGGTCGGTGACCAGTTCCCCGATCTTTTCGGCATGAAAGCGGCGGCTCTGAAGCGTGACATAGCCGCGATCCTGAATCGTGGAGATGATCGCAGCGTACGTGGAAGGACGGCCGATGCCCTTCTTCTCGAGTTCACGTACCAGACTCGCTTCACCAAAGCGTGGCGACGGTTTGGTGAAATGCTGCACACCCTCCACGTCCCGCAACCCGAGCGCCTCCCCCACCACCAGATCGGGCAATGGTGTGTCTTCCTCCTTGCGCGAGGCAGGCGGTAACACTCTCGTATGACCGTCGAACTGCATGATGCGACCGCGGATGCGCAGCTCGAATTCGCCCGCCTCAACTACAATGGTCGTGCTCAGATACTCCGCATCCGGCATCTGACAGGCGACGAACTGACGCCAGATGAGGTCGTACAACCGCACCGCGTCATCGTCAACACCCGCGATATGATCAGGGAGCGTGGCGACGTTGGATGGCCGAATGGCTTCGTGCGCCTCCTGCGCATCCTCCTTGCTCGTATAGATACGCGGCTGTCCCGGCAGATACTTCGCACCGATCTTCTGGCCAATGTGCTTACGGCAGGAAGCCACCGCATCATCGCTGAGATTGGTGGAATCGGTACGCATGTAGGTGATATACCCGGTCTCGTACAGACGCTGTGCCATGTTCATCGTTTTCTTGACACTGAAACCGAGCCGCGTACTGGCGGACTGCTGCAGCGTGGAGGTGATGAAGGGTGCATTGGGTTTTGTGCGCGTGGGTCGGTTATCGCGCGTTTTGACCACAAAAGCTCGCTGTCGAAGGCGCTCTAGCGCGTCGTTGGTGGCCGCCTCGCTGTTCGGACGAAAGTTCTCGCCGCCATCCCTGGCGAGCTGAAAACGAATACTGTCTTCCTCGCCCCCTCGTGCGAGGTCCGCGAATGCCTCCCAGTATTCTTCCGGAACGAAAGCACGGATCTCTCGCTCACGTTCGACAATCAGACGTACCGCGACTGACTGTACGCGGCCTGCGGACAAGCCCCTCGCCACCTTCGACCACAACAAAGGCGAGAGCTCGAATCCAACCACCCGATCGAGAAAACGTCTCGCCTGTTGTGCATTGACCCGGTTGATGTCCAACTCGGTCGGGTCAGAGAATGCTTCCTGGATAGCCCGGTGCGTGATCTCGTTGAACACGACACGCCGGTAGCGTCGTGGATCGCCGCCTATGGTCTCCCTCAGATGCCAGGCGATGGCCTCGCCCTCACGATCGAGGTCGGTGGCGAGAAAGATGGTTTCTGCGTTCTCCGCGAGCCTGGACAGTTCGCTGACGATCTTCTCCTTGCCCGGCAACACCTCATAAGTGGCTTCCCAGCCTCCGTCCGGATTCACGCCCATGCGTCGAATGAGTTGCTCGCGGGCGCGTTTCTTCTTGTACGCGGCCTTCTTGGTCGGTGGTAGCTTGCGCGTCTTGGCCGCCTCACGTGCGCGTTCCTTCGGATCGACCTTCTTTCCGCCCGTGGGAAGATCGCGGATGTGTCCGACACTGGACTTCACGATGTAGTCGTCACCGAGATATCGATTGATGGTTCGCGCCTTGGCGGGCGATTCGACAATGACCAGCGATCTTGCCAACTACATATTCCTCGTAACATCCTTATGAGTGTCGGGTACCGCGATCTGCTGCGTCAGTCCCGAGTGGCGCCGTTTATACGGCCTCGCGAAAAGCCGTGTCAAGGAATCTCATCATCATCGGCCGCCGCGCGCTGGAGCTCATCTGCCGATATTAAGCGTTTCATGATGCGCTCCATCTCCGTTTTCAAGGCTTGCACCTCGGCCTCCGCGGCGGGTGGACTCTCCAGCCAGAATGCGGTGAGTGTCTGTGTTTTCAGTTCCACTCCCACCACATCCCCGGGCAGTTCGGCGAGCAGATCGGGCAACCCAACGAGTGATTTCACACCGCCCTCGTCGAGTTGCCATCCCGGTACCGGAACCGTCGCCTCATCATCCCGCAACACGCGCCACGAGGACAGAAAATCCAGCCTCGAAGGCAGCATCAGGGTATAGCCCACGCTCTGGTGCATGGGCGTTTTCACCGCGCCGCCGGCACTCACGCGGTCAGCCAGCTCGGGATTGGTCTGCCGGACCGGGTGCAGCTCGACGACGAAACCGCTGAGCCGCGCCTGTTGCCTCACACGCGCAAGACGCCGGTCTCGTCGGGATGGCACGAGATACAAAATCGGACCGAACGCAGCCAGCAGCACTACAATGATAATCACCCAGACCATGTGTCCCTCCGAGACATTTCATCCGTTTTGCACAGGTGCTCTTGAGCCGTCGGGATGTTTGACGTATGGTCGCCGCAATTCGGGTTGGGAGGCAACAAGATGCCAGCTTACCGACGCATTCTGCTCGCAGTGGATCTTACCGAAGAATCCAACGCTGTCGCGGAGCGGGCCACCGCATTAGCGGAAGCTTTCAAAGCCGAACTGCACGTGGTACACGTAATCGAACCCCTGAGCCTCGCCTACGGCGGGGACATCCCGATGGATCTGTCATCCGTACAGGACCAGATTCACGAGCAGGCAAAATCGCACCTCGCCGAATTCTGTAAGAACCTCGATGTGCTGCCGGAAAGGCGGTACCTGATCTTCGGCCGGCCCGAGAGCGAAATCCACCGGGTTGCGGAAAGTCGGGAGGTAGATGCCATCGTCATCGGGAGCCACGGGCGACACGGAATCGCCCTGCTGCTGGGATCCACCGCGAATGGAGTACTCCACGGAGCAACCTGCGATGTGATTGCGGTTCGCGTTGGTACTCGGGAGAAGCATCGCTAGTGGTCCATGCGGTAGACAGATAACTTGAGTACACCCCACGAGCCTGTGACATTGTTGCGTCTGTTGGTAACGGAGTAACTCCTTTCGGTAAGGCATGAGCGTGCGTCGGGCATCCGCCCGCCTCGCCTCGTACAAATGACAAATCGCACGATGTCCAGATTCGCCTCCTCAATCGCCGTGGCACTCGCGCTGTCAACGTCGGGCAGCGCACACGCCGATCTATGGCCACATCAGACACAAGCGCTGCATGTCTCCAGCGAACGTCTCACCCAGCGCGCGCGTTATCAGCAGGCACTGGATGAGCTGGCACGGGGCAATCGCAGCGCTTTCAGCGCAACACGGGAAAGTCTCGAGAACTATCCTCTGTATCCCTACCTGACTTATCACGACTACCGCTCACGACTGAATCGCGTCACGGGTGCTGAGATCAGGGTTTTTCGAACGCAATGGCCGGATGTGCCGGTCGGTGAGCGTCTGTATTCGCGTTGGATGTACCGACAAGGCGTGAACCGGCGCTGGAAGCGTTTTCTCGAATTCTGGGAACCCCGCGACAGCGCCGATCTGCAATGCCTGTATCTCAGGGCAATGTATGGAACCGGCAAACGCGAAGCGGCGCTCGATCAGGTCGCACCGTTGTGGACGGTCGGCCGCTCGCAGCCAAAAGTATGCGATCCACTATTCGCCGTGTGGTTGCAAACACCACGCCTGACTCAGGCTCTGGTGTGGCGCCGGCTCAACCTCGCTCTAGATGCCAACCAGCGGCTGTTGGCGCGATACCTGCAACGCTTTTTCAAAGACGAATACAAAATCTGGGGGAAGGCGCTCTACGACGTCCATACCAACCCCCACCTCGTGAGACGCTACCGCCGTTACTCGATCGATAGCCAGCTCTCGCGTAGCGTGATCGCTCACGGCATCCGACGCCTCGCAGCACGGGATGCGCAGGCCGCCACGGAGACCTTTCAGCGTTATCGAACGACTCACGCGTTTGCACCGGCCACATTGGGTCATCTGAAACAATACTTGCTGATCGCAAACGCCGAGGAAGGCCGTTTTCCCGAGGACGCCGATCCACGTTGGGAGCCATCCACAGTATCCGCAATTGCCGACGCCGCGGTGGCGCGGGAGAACTGGGAACAAATCGGCAGATGGGTGGAAGCGCTGCCGGTCGATGAGCGTGAAAGAGGCCGATGGCGCTACTGGTATGCCCGCTCGCTGGAGAGCCGCTTCGGCATCACCCCGGTCACCCGCGATGTCTATGCGGGGCTCGCCACCAAACGCTCCTACTACGGATTTCTAGCCGCACATCGCCTGCGACTACCGCCGCGCCTCAACGAAGTGCAGGCAGAAATCGATTCCCAGAGCATGATCGCGTTTCGCCGGATTGCGGCGGTTCGCCGAACCGAGGAACTCATCGCAGCCGGTGACGAGGTCAACACGCGCAGGGAGTGGTTCAGCCTGACGCCGACACTCACCGAAGAGCAAGGGCTGTTGTGGACTTATCTCCTCGCGGCGAAAGACGAAGCCCGCCTCGCGATCATGTCCGCCAATACTTTCGACCTGCACGATCACATTCGCGTGCGCTTTCCCACACCGTACCGTGATCCATTCGCAGAAACAGCGAGCGACACCGGCGTACCCGTGGCCAGGTTGATGGCAATGGCCCGTCAGGAAAGCGCTTTCGACGCCACCGCGCGTTCCGGCGCCGACGCCCGTGGGCTGATACAGATACTGCATTCGACCGCGCGCCTCGCCGCCAGACGTGCCAAGCTCCCCGAACCGGCGCTTGCCGACCTCTATCAGCCGAAAACCAACATACAGATCGCGGGACACCACCTCGCCTGGTTGCTCCGGCGCTACCAGGACGCCTTCCCAATCGCCATCGCCGCGTACAATGCTGGTGAACACAAGGTCGATCGCTGGATCAGAGATGCGAGCGGCACACCGATGGACGTCTGGATAGAGAACATTCCGTACCGCGAAACCCGCAACTACGTGAAGAACGTGCTTGCGTTCATGCAGGTTTACGGGCTGCTGTTGGGCGATTCGCCTCCCCTCCTTGCCAAGCACGAGGAACAGGTCCCCTGATCGACATCGGTGTAAATCTCACAAACGGACGGTTCCGCGATGATGTCCCGGCGGTGCTGCAGCGGGCGCGATCGCATGCCGTGAGCCCACTACTGCTCACCGGCACCGATCTGGACAGCAGTGCAGCCGCGATCGGGTTGTGTGCTGTGCACAGTGATCTGTTCTGTACGGCCGGCATCCACCCTCACGACGCCGCAGGCGCGCCGGACGATTGGGCGGATCGCCTGCGCACCCTCGCCGCAAATCCAGCGGTTCGCGCCATCGGCGAGACGGGGCTCGACTTCAATCGCAACTACTCACCACCAGAGGCGCAACGCGCCCTGTTTGCCGGGCAAATCGTCCTGGCCGGGGATCTCGGCAAACCTCTGTTCGTCCACGACCGTGATACCGGAGGAGCCGTGTACGAAATGCTCGCCGAGCGTTCACCTACGGTACCCGATGTGGTGGTGCATTGTTTTACCGGTAATCGGGTCGATCTCGAACGCTATCTCGAAGCTGGATACTATATCGGCATCACGGGCTGGGTTTGCGATCCCTCGCGCGGCGATGAACTGCGCTCTCTGGTACCCGACATTCCCATCGACCGGCTGCTCGTTGAGACGGATGCCCCATTTCTTTTTCCAGCGGGTGCGTCAGCACCGGCGGCGGGTCGAAAGCATCGCAACGAACCTTGTCTGCTACCCTATGTGATCAACGAGATCGCCCGCTTGCGCAATGTGCATTCAGACGCTATTGCCGCCGCGACAACGAGCAATGCGCGGGCGCTATTCTCACTGCCGGTTTCCGATGTCAACACGTGAGCTAACGGGCAATCAACCGCTCGCCCGGATGAGTTCGGCGACCTCCGCTGATTTGAACGGCCAGTCCAACTCACGCAGTCCAGCCCGCAGCACCGGCAACCGTTCGCCATACGTGGCAGTGAGCCGGTCACTGCCGGCCACGTCGATCACCGAAAGAGCCAGGCCCTGCAGTTCTGGCATACTGAGGAGTAGATCCAACGCCTCCTCGCATAGCGAGCAGTGATCTGTGGAATAGAGAATCATCGCCAATGTTGTTGCACTCCGTCAGATACGCCGATGAGCTTACCGCTGGGTCGTTTCCGCTGGAAGTTGCGGGGCCTGCCGGGTGGGTAGTTGAAGCCAGCGACCGCTTCAGCTGTACGATCCGGTTGCCGCCCATACCGGAGCACCACATCGTCATTCCGAGTTTCGCAAGTGCAGCATCAGACACCCGCTTCGTATTCAGCTTGCTCGGCGATGCTGTAGCGGAATTACCCGGCGTACCCACCACGATAGACGGCTATCAGACGGCGAATACTCCAACGAACTCAGCGGGCGCGGTGAGTATGCACATCGACTGCTGGCACACCGAACAACCATGCGTGGATACCAAAGTCAGACTGGTCGTTCATGCATCGTGCCCCCCGAAGCGCTATCTGTTGACGATCTCCATCCGCCCACTTGAAATTGATCCGCCGATAACGGCCTGCACATGTCGAATCACCACCGATCGGGCGCCCGCAGGTATCAGCCAGATGCAGGCCCCTCCCCGGATCCGCTCACGCATCTGCTCGCCCACCGCAATGGCCATGGTGATCGGCTGCAAAGGTCGCGATGAACGTTGGCGGCGTCTCGTGGAACGCTGCTACGACCCCCGGACCAGGCTCTACGGCGTATGGCCCCTGGCGCTGCGCGCCGCCACACTGGAGGGTCACCTGGGCAGCGTGGAGGCACTTGCGGACTGGGACGTTGCCTGCCGCCTACTCGAACGTGGAGTCGCGCTCGTGACCAGCATTAAATTCGCAAAAGGCCAGCTCACCGGAGCACCGCTGGAATACACGTGCGGACACCTGGTGGTTCTCTACGGCATAGAGCATCAAGAAGTGCTGGTGTGCGACCCGGCAGCACCCGAGGACATGGATGTCAGGAAGCGTTACGACATTACCGAGTTCTCGAGAGCCTGGCTTGCATACCGGGGTGCAACGTATATCGTGCCTGTATGAAGTACCTCGTCCGCTTCCTATTGCTGATGTTCGGCTTCGCGCTGGCCACCGCAGGCCTGCTCCTGTGGCACGCCGAGGACTTTGCTCTGACGGACCTGTGGCGCTTCGGTAACGGCCCCCACCCGCTGATCATGACTGTGCTTGGACTCGCCATGATCCCGCCCACTCTGTGGGAGATCTTTCTTCTGGAGCTGCGACCGGAAGATGACTGAACCCGTGCACCTCAGGCCGGTCACGGCGAACGACCGCCAGGAGTTTCTCGACCTGATGCAGGCGAGCCGCCACCTGCACGAGCCATGGATCTACCCACCCTTGAGCAACGCGCTGTACAAACATTACCTCAAGCGTGCCAACCGGGACGATCATGTGGGCTTGCTTGTCGTAGAGAGCAGCACTGACGCTATCGCCGGCGTGATCAACATCAACAACATCGTTCGTGGTTCCTTCCTGTCCGGTTCGCTCGGCTACTATGCGGGTGCGCCGTTCGCGGGACGAGGTTACATGACCGCTGGTATGCGCCTGGTCATCAGACATGCGTTTAAAACCCTTGGACTGCACCGCCTCGAAGCCAACATCCAACCGGGGAACGAGTCATCGCTCGCCCTCGTCAAGCGCTGTGGTTTCATGCACGAGGGTTTCTCCCCCAGATATCTGTTCATCGATGGTGAATGGCGTGATCACGAACGCTGGACGATCATAGATAAGCGCCGGGGACTGGTGGTTTGAGCGCAACGGTTACACCCACGCGCCCGATATCGGCCAGGGATGTGGTAGCGGGTGTGGTTTCCTTCGGCGAACTCACAGCCGTTGGCAGTGATCTGTACTGGCTGGAAAACCGTCCCGACGAGGGAGGCCGCGTCACGCTGATACGATCGACTCAGGCTGCGACCGATGCGCCGATCGACCTGACTCCTGCGCCATACAGCGTACGTAGCCGTGTCCACGAATACGGCGGCGGCACCTTCTGTGTCACACACGATGCGGTCGTATTCATCAACGCTGCAGATCAGAATCTTTACCGCATCCAATCCGGGGACATTTCCCGCGTGACGGATACACCAGTGTCACTGCGCTACGCCGACTTGGCACCCATTCCTGGCTCAGACAGTATTCTGTGCGTAGTGGAAGATCATGTCTGCGAGGGGGACGTTTCTAACGCACTCGCGATCGTCGATCTCGAAAGCGGCCAGCATCGTCTCATTCACGAGGGCCGTGATTTCTGTGCCAGTCCGAGACTCTCGCCCGATGGTTCGAAAGTGGCTCTGATCGCCTGGGATCATCCCTGTATGCCCTGGGACGGTACGCAGCTTCTCCTGTTCGATCTCGACGAAGACCTGGAGCTGCGAAACGAAACGGTTCTCGCCGGCGGCGCCAACGAAGCCGTGATGCAGCCGACATGGCTGCCTGACGGGTCGCTATGTTTCGTGTCCGACGTCAGCGGTTACCTGAACCTCTATCGTTATGACCAGGGCGGCACCTACCAGGTCTGCGAAGACGATGCGGAGTACGGTTCGCCTCCGTGGGTCTTCGGACTTCGCGACTACGCACCACTCGATGCGCGGTTCGTGGCCGCAATTCGCAAACAACAGGGTGCGCAGGAGATGGTGCTGATAGACCTCCTAAGCGGGTTGCATTCTCCGTTGCACGACGACTGTGCCACCTATAGTTACCCCGTGGCGAGTAACGGTGAGCTCTTTTTTGTCGCAGAGTATGCGTCACAGGCACCCACTATCGCGGCACTGGACCTCGCGTTACGGGAAGAACGTGTGATCACGCGGCCTCCGCTGCCGGATATCGAGACGCAAACCCTGGCATGCGCAGAACACATCGCATTTCCCGCGAGGGACGGAACTCGGGCGTTCGGCTACTACTACGCTCCGGCTGCCACCGGACATTCGCTCCCAGGCAATGGTCCTGATGCTTTACGATCCGGCGCCTGTCCGCTCATGGTGATGAGTCATGGTGGCCCCACCGGGGCTACCAGCGGGGCGCTTAACCTCACCAGACAATTCTTCACCAGCCGCGGGTGGGCGGTGCTCGATGTCAACTATCGCGGCAGCACGGGCTACGGCGTCGATTATCGGCGCGCGCTCGACGGACGCTGGGGCGAGCTGGACGTGAGCGATTGTGAAGACGGTGCCCGCCACCTGATTGCCCGGGGGCTGGCAGACCCAGCGCGTATCGCGATTCGTGGCGGTAGTGCCGGTGGCTACACGACGCTGGCCGCCCTCGCGCAGACGGAGACCTTTCGCGCAGGCGCAAGCCATTCCGGCATCGGGGATCTGCGGGCACTGGTGAACGATACGCACAAATTCGAGTCGCGCTACCTGGAAGGACTGATAGGCTCCGAACAGGCGCTGGCTGACCGCTCTCCCATACGGCATCTGGCCTCGTTCAACTGCCCCGCCATCTTCTTCCAGGGCGGCGAGGACAAGATCGTACCGCCCAATCAGGCGCAGGCAATGGTGGCGGCCCTCGAGGCGAAAGGACTGCCCGTGGCGTACGTGGAGTTTCCCGAGGAGGGTCACGGTTTCAGAGACGCCACCAACATAGTGCACGCCATCGAATCGGAGTTCGTGTTTCTGTGCACGGTATTCGACCTGCCGCGACCGGAAGACATGTCCGACGTCGAGATCAAGAACCTATGACCGATCGCTTGAGCGTTGCCGTGCTGATGGGAGGACCGTCCGCGGAGGCAGGTGTCTCCCGCAACTCCGCCCGGGAAGTGGTTGCCGGACTCCAGAGTGCCGGACATGCCGCGACGCGTGTCGAACTCGACCACGAAGCCGCCCTCGGGCTGCTCGAACTAAATCCGGATGTCGTGTTTCCAGCATTGCACGGTCCACCGGGCGAGGATGGCACGGTTCAGGGATTTCTCGAACTGCTCGGCTTTGCCTACGTCGGTAGCGGCGTGCACGGCAGCGCGGTTGCCATGGACAAGAGCATCGCCAAGATGCTGTTCCGTGGCGCGGGTTTACCGGTGGCTGACGAAGTGATCGTCGGCCCGAGCGAGCGCCCAGCACAGGCCGCCCACCGCGTTAGCGAGCATCTGGGCGATCGTGTCGTAATCAAGCCTTTGAACCAGGGCTCGGCAATCGGTGTCACGCGGCTCGCCAACGGCGGTGACCTCAGCGCCCCGATCGCACAGGCACAGACCTATGGTTCGGTGCTTGTTGAGCCGTTCATCATGGGCCGGGAGATCACGGTGGGTGTTTTCGACCCCCACGATCCAGAGGGCAGATCCCTTCGGGCTTTTCCCGTTATCGAGATTTGCACGGCTGCCGATCAATGGTACGACTTTGAAAACCGGTACAAGGCAGGAGCCAGTGAACACCTCATCCCGGCGCCTCTGGATGCACAGGTGAACGAACGCCTCCAGGAAATCGCCATGCGCGCGCACTCCGCGCTCGGACTTCGAGACCTGTCCCGAGCAGATTTCCTGGTCACCGACAGTCACGAGATCTTCCTGCTGGAGGTCAACACCCTGCCCGGCATGACGCCCACCAGCCTGTATCCGGATGGCGCGGCGGCGCTCGGCATGGACTTTCCCACCTTGATGGACCGGCTGGTGCTCAGCGCCGTCGCGCGCGCGAGCCTGCAGGATTGACTGCCCCGGTGAAGCCGGCGACATCGATCACAGGAACTACAGGTCATAGCCACGTTCGTTGTGTAAAACGAGATCGAGGCCTTCGACTTCCTGATCGTCCTCCACCCGAAGGGAGACGATGAGAGCTGCGACTTTCAGGATGATGATCAGGGTGCCGCCCGGACCAACGAATCCAGACACCGGCGTGATCATGCCAGCTCCGGCGGAAGTTTGCGGTTTCTCTGTTCCATAATCTCACCCGACGATGAGCTGATGTTTTGGGGTTGACCCCCCCACTTGGAATGTGGCTGAAGTTGTCAAGGAGCTCGAGAGCGGGCCTGGCACAACCTGGACTGCATTCGGCGGGCCGTTACAATACGCCTCCTTTGGCTGTAGGTAATGAACTTGAACGGAATCGCTGGCGGTCCGCAGGATCATGTGCGCGAGCTGACGTCCTGGCTGCGTAATCGCATCATCGGGCAGGAAGCACTGCTCGAGAGGCTGGTGATGGCGCTCCTATGCGGTGGTCACCTGCTGGTTGAGGGAGCGCCCGGGCTCGCTAAGACACGCGCCATCAAAGAACTCGCGAGCGCTGTCGAGGGAGATTTCCATCGTATCCAGTTCACCCCTGACCTGTTGCCGAGCGACGTCACCGGTACCGAGGTGTACCGTCCGCAGGACGGTTCCTTCAAATTCCAGCCCGGACCCGTGTTCCACAACTTGCTCCTCGCTGATGAAATCAATCGAGCGCCGGCCAAGGTGCAATCCGCGCTTCTCGAAGCCATGGCTGAACACCAGGTGAGTTTCGGGCGTGAGACTTTCTCCCTGCCTGAACTGTTCCTGGTTATGGCAACACAGAATCCCATCGAACAGGAAGGCACTTACCCGCTACCCGAGGCACAGCTCGACCGCTTTCTGATGCACGTCAAGGTCGACTATCCAGATGCCGAATCCGAAGCCCGCATTCTCGAACTGGTGCGCAGCGAAACGGCCTCTGGCACCTCGGTCGCCATACCGCCGAGTCGACTGTCACAGGCCACGATATTCGCCGCACGCAAGTCCCTGCTCGCAATCCATATGGCGGAACCGGTCGAGCGCTATATCGTCGAACTGATCATGGCCACTCGTCAGCAGACCGGAGAGCTTCGGGAGTGGCTGGATTTCGGCGCCAGCCCGCGCGGCACCATCGCGCTCGACCAGTGTGCGCGCTCGCTAGCGTGGCTGGACGGCCGCGACTACGTCACCCCCGAAGATGTACAGACCATCCTCGGCGATGTGCTGCGCCACCGGCTGATCCTGTCTTTTTCCGCTGAGGCGAAGGGTGTAACCACGGATGATGCCGTGAGAGCGTTGCTCGAGCAGGTTGCCGTTCCCTGATGGCGCATGTCTGAACCACAGCACGCAAGCTCGGGCGAGCCACAACTTCTGAAGGGCGCCTACGCGGCGCTCGAAGATCTTTTGGCGCTACGCCATTGGCGCGTAAACCGCGGCCGAAAGCCGCCTCGCAGCCGCGCACAGATCGCCGGTCAGCGCTTGTCGAAGCTGCGTGGCCGCGGCGTGGATTTTGCGGAAGTGCGCCTCTATCAGCCGGGCGACGACATTCGTACCATCGACTGGCGTGTCACCGCGCGTAAAAACAAGCCTCACACAAAAGTGTTCCGGGAGGAACGCGAACGCCCCACACTGATCGTGGTGGATCAGACCCAGACCATGTTTTTCGGCAGTTCCCTTCGCCTGAAGTCCGTGGCGGCGGCTGAATCTGCCAGCATTGCCGCGTGGCAAGCGTTGGCGCACAACGACCGCGTCGGCGGTATCGTCATCGGCAATCAGAGCGCACCCTCCCACAAACCTCTGAGAAGCGTGAAAGCAGTGGCACGGCTCCTGGCCGATGTAGCTACCCAGAACCAGGCCCTCTCCCGCCATACGCGCACACCCGACGAAGACCGGCTTCGCGAGGCGTTGTTTGGTCTGCGCCGTCTGGTGCGCACGAACTATCGTGTCCTCATGGTGTCCGATTTCTCGACGCACCCGCATTTATGGTACGACGCGTTAAGAGAAGTCAGCCGCCACAACGAAGTGACCATGCTGCGCATCTACGACCCCCTCGAGCAGGACCTGCCTCCGGCCGATCGCTACACCGTAACCGACGGTTACAGCCGCTGGCAGTTTCACTCGGGCGATGCAGACTTTAGACGTACCTACAGCCGACGCTTCGTCACTCGCGACGACGAACTGCGCGCACTCTGCAACGGCCACGCGGCGCGCTTCATCAGCCGCTCAACGCTGGAGAGCCCCGATACACCGGTGTGGTTCTGATGCATAACGATCTTCTGCAACAGCTGCGCGACATTCATGCGCCCCTGCCGCCCTACTTCTGGCCACCTGCACCTGGATGGTGGCTGCTGGCCGCACTCGCCGTTGGCCTCGTCTGCTATGCGCTCTGGCGTCTGATTCGGCGCTGGCGCCGCTTTGCTGCCGCGCGGGAGGCCTGTTCACTGTACCGGCGCGTCTACGCAAACCTGGCTCACAACGAGATCACGCCCGGCCAGTATCTGCACGCGGCAAATGCGCTGTTGAAACGCCTGGCTATATTCGGAAGCGGACATGGATGTGTCCGGCCTCTCACCGGCACTGGCTGGCTCCGCTACCTCGACCAGCGTCATGGGAGCAACGCGTTCTCCAGCGGCCCTGGGCGCTGCCTGGACCATACCCGGTTCACCCTTGAGCCTGTTTTCGATCAGGAAGCCCTGCATGCGTTGCTTTCACGTTATTTTCGCGGCGAGCGCGCTCGCTTCTGGAAACCCGCGGACTCCGGCTCATGATCGAGTGGGTGTGGCCATGGATGTTTCTACTGATGCCCGTCCCGCTGGCCGTACGCCTGCTGCTGCCCTCCGCAGAGCGCCAGCAAGCTGCCCTCATGGTGCCGAACGTAGCGGCGTTCCAGGTCCCCGGTGCAGCGGGTACGGAACTCGCGGGCCGCAGAGTGCCATGGCGCATCATTCTGCTCTCGCTCGCCTGGATTGCATTGGTGACGGCGTCCGCACGGCCCCAGTGGACGGGCGAATCGGTCACGCTACCCACTGCCGGACGCGATCTCATGCTGGCCGTGGACATCTCGGGCAGCATGGGTACGGAAGATATGCAGCTCGGCAACAATCTCGTCGACCGTCTGGTGGTGGTAAAACGCGTCGTCGCCAGTTTTGTCGAGGCGCGGGACGGCGATCGTGTGGGACTAATCCTGTTTGGTACCAACGCCTATCTACAGGCACCTCTCACGTTCGACCTCGCCAGCGTGAACCAACTTCTGGTCGAAGCGCCTGTCGGAATAGCCGGGGGCAAGACGGCTATTGGTGACGCCATCGGACTCGCCATCAAGCGTATGCGGCTGCGTCCCGAAGGCGACCGTGTGCTGGTCTTGCTGACCGACGGTGCCAACAACGTTGGTGAGGTCGCGCCCATCAAGGCAGCGGAACTGGCGGCGGAAGAGAATATCCGTATCTACACCATCGGTGTTGGTGCCAACGAACTCAGAATGCCCAGTATCTTCGGCTCTCTGGGTTCGAGGATCATCAACCCTTCCTCGGAACTCGATGAAGAGACGTTGTCGGCCATCGCGAGCAAGACCAACGGCCGTTATTTTCGGGCCCAGAACACCGAAAAACTGGTGGAGATCTACCAGCTCATCGACGAGATGGAACCCATCGAGCAGGAGCCGGAGACTTACCGGCCCATTGCCGCACTCTATCGATGGCCTCTCACCCTCTGCTGGCTTGCGGTAATGTGGCTGCTCGTGCTCGACTGGCGTGGCGGTACGCTGTCAGGCCCTCCCTCTCCCGGCGGGGCATCCTGATGGAAGAACTGCACTTTCTCCGCCCGTGGTGGTTGCTGGGGCTCATACCAATCGTCCTGCTCGGCATCGCCTGGACCCGCCGCCAGGCGGGTGCTTCACACTGGGAGCAAAGTATCGCGCCCGAACTGCTGACGGTACTGCTGGAACCCGGCGGCGAGGATAGCGCCAGCCGCCTGGGCTGGATAATCGCAGCCGCGCTGGCAGTTGCCACCCTGGGCCTCGCGGGTCCCACCTGGGAAAGGCTGCCTCAACCGGTCGAGCAAAGCAATGACGCGATGGTGATCGTATTGGACCTGTCTCTTTCCATGTTCACGGAGGATGTGTCTCCAAACAGGCTGACGCGTGCACGTCACAAGATTACCGACGTACTCCGGCGCCGCGATGAAGGCTTCACCGCCATGGTCGTCTACGCGGGCGACGCCCATGCTGTGGCTCCATTGACCGATGACACGCGCACTATCATCAATCTGCTTGCATCTCTCAGCCCGGAGATGATGCCGATTCTGGGCAGCAACCCACGCTCCGCCATCGAAACGGCACACACGCTGTTCGAGAACGCCCGCATCAGCCAGGGGAGAATTCTGCTCGTTACCGATGGTGTGGACCGGATATTCGACGTCACGGAATTCGCCGACCCGTTCTTTCCGATCTCGGTACTCGGGATAGGCACAGCTTCCGGCGGGCACATTCCTCTGGATTTCGCCAACCAGCCCGGCAAGGTACTCACCAGCCAGCAGGGCGATCCGATCATAGCCCGGCTCGACGCCGAGCGCCTCCTGGACATCGCGGATCTCACTCACGGACGCTACCGCACACTCTCCGTCAGCGAAGCAGACATCGATTTCTTGCTCGCAACTCCCCTGCCCCAGGACAACGACAACATCCAGGTCGAGCGGGAATTCGATACCTGGTCCGACGCTGGCTATTGGGCCGCCGTCGTGCTGCTGCCGCTGCTGGTGTTTGGCTTTCAGCGGGGGCTCTTGACCATGATCGTACTCGTGATTCTGCCTGCACCCCCAGCCTCTGCCGGACTCTGGGAAGATCTGTGGCAACGACGGGACCAGCAGGCTCACAAGGCACTGATCGAGGGTGAGCCCGAGCGCGCGGTGAGTCTGTTCAAAGACCCCGACTGGCGCGCCGCCGCCAAATACCGCGCGCAGGACTATGCCGGTGCGGCACTGGCGTATGCGGCGGGCCGCGACACCACCGAGAGCTACAACCTCGGCAACGCACTTGCGCGTCTTGGCGAATACCAGCGGGCGATAGATGCCTACGATCGGACACTCGCGCTCCTTCCCGATCACGAGGATGCAATCTTCAACAAGGCCCTGGTCGAAAAGTTGCTCGAACAGCAAGAACAGGCGGACGATCAGGACAATCAGGAGCAGCAAAACCAGGGCGGCGAGGACGCCGAGAATCAGCGTCAGCAGAACCCGGACCCAGGCGATCCGGGCGAGTCGTCCGATGACGAGCAGTCACAGTCCCAGCAGGAACAGCAGCAGTCCGAGAGTGAGGCCGACCAGAGCGAGTCGAGCGAGAGTCAGCAACCCATGGAAGGCGAGGAAGAGATTGCCAACCGGGATGAGAAGCAGGACGCACTCGAACAGTGGCTGAGGCGCGTGCCTGACGACCCGGGAGGATTGTTACGCCGCAAATTCCAGTACGAGACCAATCAGCGTCTGCGCCAGGGTAACTACCGTGACCGGCAAACCGAGAAGACCTGGTGACACGGCCAGCGCTTGTCATCTTCATCCTGTGGGCAGCACCCGTACACGCCGGCGTTCTGACTTCGCTAAGCGCAGAGACGGTGGATGAAATGGAATCCGTGACTCTCACCGTAAGAGCGACCGGCGACAACCAAGTGCAGAGCGTGGACACTTCGCCGCTGGAGGCGGACTTCGAAGTTCTCAACACCAGTACCAATAGCCAATTCCGCAGCGTCAACGGCCGTGTTGAAAGCTGGGTGGAATATCAATTCGTGCTGCGTGCGCGGCGCACGGGAACCCTGACAATTCCGCCCCTATCGGTCGGCTCGGAATTTAGCGACCCGATGCAGCTCAGCGTGCACGCGCTGGATCCCGAAGTACGCGATGCCATCGATACGATGGTGTTTTTCGAGACCAGCGCCGAACCGAATCGTGTCTACGTACAGGCACAGACCCTGCTGACCAGACGCCTGTTCTACACCAGCGGTGTGCAGATCTACAGCGACTTACCGGGAGCGCCCGAAATCGCGGACGCTGTGGTAATTCCACTCGGCACGACCACCCCCTCCACCACCTCCCGTGACGGCCGCACCTACGGCGTGGTGGAACAACGCTTCGCCATCTTTCCGGAGCGCAGCGGTGTTCTGACGATTCCGGAGATATCCGTCACCAGCAGTATCCGTATGCGCACTCGCGGGCGCATACGCCGTTCCGGCGTGCGAGTACGCTCCGAGCGCCTGGACATCGAAGTAATGCCGATTCCGGACGTTTACCCCCCGAATCAGCCCTGGCTGCCCGCATCAGATGTGCAACTCACAGAAACCTGGTCCCCAACACCCGTCGAGTTCTCGGTGGGAGACCCTATAAACCGTATTCTCACCGTAAATGCCCGCGGCAATACCGGATCCATCATCCCGCGCTTCACGGCACTCGTCCCGGACAGCCATTTCAGGCAGTACCCTGAACCCGAGCAGCAGGATGACGATGCTTCGGGACACACCGTGCTGGGCACACGCATCCAGGGCTATTCGCTGGTTCCGACGCGGCCCGGCCCCTTACAGCTGCCGGGTGTCGCTATCACGTGGTGGGATACCGATGACGATCAGCTGCGCCAGGCGAGTGTCGCTGAACGCACCGTTCATGTCACCGGAGAGCCCGTCGTGGACGAACAACCGCCGCTCGAGCCCACACCACCCTCTACCCCGGCCGTAGAGAGGGAGTCTGCTTTTCAGAGCTGGTGGATAGCCCTGCTGGTAAGCGGTTTTCTCGCCGGCTGGGCCGTGACCCTGATCTGGAGTCGCTATCGGCGGCGGGCGCCGCCCCCCCCAGATACGGAACACCGGGAGCGCTCGGCACAGCAAAATCCACACACGCAGTTGAAGGCCGCCTGCGGCAGCGGAGATCTGGCGCGCATTCGGCGTGCACTGGTTGAATACCTCGCCGACTACTGGAAAGTGCCCATCACCGATGTGCCCGCACGTCTGCAAGACGAGGGAAGCGACTTGCTGGAGCGTCTCAACGAAGCACTGTACTCGGACGATGGACGTGGCAGCCTGTCCGATCTGGATGTGATGGCGCAGGTTCGGAGCCTGTCCGCGCGGAGCGCCGCTCGGCGTCCATCACCGCTCCCGGAACTCTATCCGGAGCACTGACGCTCTAAATCTACCCTAGTGGGCCGTATGGTAAATAAGGTGGCTTGAGCGTGCCCCACAAGTTCTGTGGCAAGGCGCGGGAATGGCTGTTGCATTGCCAAGAGCCGTAACGCCGCCACAGTGCTTGCCGGGCACGCCCGACGGGGATGACTGAGGCACCCTAATACTGCGTTGGAGATCTTGCCCTTGCATTACAGGCTCTTGCTGACTACCTCGAAAACGTCGTTCGACAACCCCTCGCTCGCCCGCAAGCGCTCAAGTTGTGCCTTCATCAATCCACCGCGCGCCTGCTCGAAACGCCGCCAACCCGCCAGCGGCTTACATAAACGCGCGGCAACCTGCGGATTAGTGGTATTCAGTTCCAATACCTTGTCGGCGAGCAACGTATAGCCGAGGCCGTTCGGCGCATGGAAATTGCGCGCATTGGCCTGCGCAAACACCGAAAAGATGCTGCGCACTTTGTTGGGATTACGCTGATCGTAAGCCTGGTGCCGGGAAAGGGCTTGCACCGCCTGCGCGTCGGCAAACCGGCCACCCGCCTGAACCGCGAACCAATGATTAACCACCAGCGCCTCCGATTGCCACCGCTCGAAGAAGCCGGCCAGAGCCGCCTCTCGTACCGATGCATCGAGGCTCAGGGAGTTGCACAGCCCCACCAGCGCCGCCATACGATCGGTGAGGTTGTCCGCTTGCTCAAGCTGGGCTTCGAGCAAGCGTGCGAGTTCTTCCGGCGCCATGCGCTCACACAGATAGCCGAGCGCGGTGATCTTGAGCGCACGTAGCGACATGCCATGAGCGTCGGGCCGGTAGTCACCCGCGATATTCGCCTCATAGATCGCTCGCCAGCCGGAGAGGTGTTCGCTCGCGAGTTTGACCATCAGCGCGTCGCGACGTGAAACGAGCGTATCTACCTCTACGGTTTGCACCTGCTCGAACAGGTAGCTCTCGGAGGGCAGCTTGAGCATCACCGACAGCAGCGTTCGCTCTTCGGGATCCTCGACCCGCAACGCGCGTTCAAGTAACGCTGCGAACAGATCGGTGATCAATGCCTCATTGGAAGAGCGACCCGTGATCTCGCCAACCAGAAGTGTCTGAAGCGCATCCCAGCGTGCGAAACCATCCGGATCGTGCGCCGCCAGAAAGGCCAACGTTTCGGCCGGGCGCGGGTACTCGACTTTTACAGGTGCCGAGAATCCTCTGAGGAAACTGACATATGGTTTTGCATCGAGCCCAGTGAATCGTACCGTGCTGCGCTCACTACCGGCGTGCAGCACCAT
>DCWG01000037.1:21490-22105 GCA_002327525.1 Gammaproteobacteria bacterium UBA2168
CACCATGCCGGTCCCGCGCAGATCGGTAGGCGCGTCGCACGTGAAATTCAAGCGCGACAGCACCAGTTCCTCGCCGGATGGGCCAATGAGTCCTATTTCCACCGGGATGTGCAACGGAGGCTCGTCGTTCTGATTCGGCGTATCGCGACGCACCTGTTCGATCTCCAGCGAGAATTCACCCGCCCGCCACCGTTCATCTACCCGCAGCAGTGGGGTACCGGCCTGTTCGTACCAACGCCGGAACTGTCCGAGATCCGCCTCATTGGCCTCCTCCATGGCGGCAACAAAATCTTCCGTGGTGGCCGCACTGCCGTCGTGCCGATCAAAATACAGATCGGAACCGGCACGAAATCCCTGCACGCCGAGCACGGTTTGCAGCATGCGCACCACCTCGGCACCTTTCTCGTAGATGGTCGTGGTATAGAAATTTGAGATCTCAATGTATGAATCCGGTCGTATGGAGTGGGCAAGCGGTCCTGCGTCCTCGGCAAACTGCACGGAGCGCAGAAAGTTCACGTCGTCGATTCGTTTCACCGTACGCGAATGCATATCGGCGGTGAATTCGGCGTCGCGAAAAACAGTAAACCCCTCCTTGAGGCTCAACTGAAACCAGTC
>DCWG01000140.1 GCA_002327525.1 Gammaproteobacteria bacterium UBA2168
CGGACCATAGAGGCCTCGAAACGATTGCAACGCGCCAGATCAATACTGCGTGAGCATGGCAACTACCGCTACCTCAATGGCGGCGGCCCCATCGTCAAGCTCAACAACGGCATCGAATTCGCGGCCACCTACATGGCCATGCTGATCGCACTCATGATGATCGGCGGTGGCCGTTACTTCAGCCTCGACTACTACGCCGGTAGGTTGCTCGCCAGATCTGCCAACACCGGTTAAACCAACCGCGCACGTCGTTTCGTCGCGCGTTAAGGACACGCAATTGAACACCACGCCATGGAAAGCACCAGGCGCTCTCATTCTCCTGACCTGTCTCAGCGCCTGTCAGAGCGCGCAACCGCCCGACGCCTCGTTCCATGCTGGTGCGCGAAGCGAGGTCGTCGTGCACAAGAGCGACAACGACGATCGAAGCTATCGCTACCTCGAACTCGAAAACCGTCTCAGGGTGCTGCTGGTGTCCGACACCGAGACAGACAAGGCGGCCGCGTCTCTCGTCGCCTTTCGCGGGTCGCAGCACGAACCCGACGCCTATCCGGGCCTCGCACACTTTCTTGAGCATATGCTGTTCATCGGGACGAAGAAGTTCCCGGAGGTCGACGGCTACCAGCGATTCCTCGCCTCACACGGCGGCTTCACCAACGCCTACACAGCGACCGATCACACCAACTACTTCTTCGAGGTGCAACCGGAATACCTGATCGAGGGACTGGACCGTTTCTCTCAGTTCTTCATCAGTCCTCTGTTCGAAGCGGACTACGTCGATCGAGAGAAAAAGGCCGTGGCGTCCGAGTACCAGATGCAATTCAAGGCAGATGACTGGCGTGTCTCCGCAGCCCAGAAAAAGCTCATGAATCCAAACCATCCGGCCTCGCGATTCAGCATCGGTAATCTCGATACTCTCGGCGAGGGCGTGCGCGAGGCACTGATCTCCTTCTTCGAGCAAAACTACTCAGCAGATCAAATGGCCCTGGTTGTATTGGGCCGCCAGAGCCTCGACGATCTCGAGCACGCGGTGGTGCCATTATTTTCCCCGATTGCCGACCGTGACATCGGCTCCGGTGCCATCACTGTACCGCTATTCGCCGACGCTACTCTGCCCGTGCGCCTGACGGTCGAGCCGCTGAAGGAGATACGCAGCGTCACTTACGACTTCCCACTTCCTGCCAGCGCTCGCCCGTACCGCAAGAAACCGGACGCCTACGTCTCCAACCTCCTTGGCCACGAAGGCGAAGGCAGCCTGTACAGCTGGCTGAAAGACGCTGGGTGGATAGAAAGCCTGAGTGCTTACAGTGGAGATTTCGACACCACCAACTCGTTCATCACGATCGACATCGATCTCACCGAGGAGGGTGTCGAGCGTATTGACGACATCACATCTTCGCTGTTCGCGTTCATCGAATTGCTGAAGAGTACGCCGCCCGATGCATGGCGCTACGAAGAGCAGGCAATCGTCTCGACCCTCGGCTTCCGTTTTCAGGAGAAAGGAGATGCGGCCAACTTCGTACGATTGCTCGCAAGCGATGTGCAGCGCTATGCTCCGGGTGACCTGCTGCGCGCGCGCTACATGATGACGGAGTTCGACGCCACCGCGATCGAGAACGTTCTGTCCTTCCTCACGCCGAAAAACATGCTGATGGTGATCATGCGACCGGATGCGGCAAGCGATGAGGTAGAAGAGTACTTCGAGGTTCCGTATGCCATCACCCCGGGTTCACCGCCCATGGTGTTTCTGCAGCCGGACCTCGACCTGCCACCGAGCAATCCGTTCCTGCCGGATACGCTCGACCTGGCGACCGACGATCCGGCGCTGCCTGCGCTGTTGCAGGATGGGGTAGCCGGCCGCATCTGGCTGGACACCGACACCTCGTTCGGCACGCCGCGCGCCAACACGATGCTCTCTCTGCACACGGCGGGGGGCAATGCGACCGTCTACGACAATGCCGCAGCGCGCCTCTACGCCCGCATCGTGTCGGATGAGCTGAATACCTTTGCCTACCCCGCCTATCTGGCGGGCCTGCACTTTTCGATCACACCCACGATGCAGGGATTCGAGATTCGAACCAGTGGCTACACAGACAAACAAATGGTACTGCTCGACGCCGTGATCGAAGCGTTTGCCACAAGTGAAATCGACGCGGTGCGCTTTGAGCGCTTCCAGCACGAGCTGGTACGAAACTGGCGCAATTTCCTGAACGAGCGGCCTTACACACAGGCCTACGACCGCCTGGCTCAACTCGTGTTGCAGCCCCGCTGGTCACGCCCGGCACTCGCGATGGCGCTCGAGGCCATGAGTGTTGAAGACCTGCGCACCTGGCGGGAGGAGCACATCGGCAAACACGGTCTGCGCGCGCTGCTGCATGGCAACGTCACCGCGCGAGACGCACAGAATCTGCGCGAAGCCGTCACCCGGCATCTCGTAGTGGACGAGATCGACGAATTCGATCCAGTCGTTGTGCCTATAGAGGGAAATTATCGGGCGCCAATCTCGATAGATCACTCGGACGCCGCCATGGTGCTCTACATTCAGGATCCTGACGCCACCTTCGCCGCCAGGGCGCTCAGCGCATTTGCCGTCCACCTGCTGCGACAGCCCTATTTCAAGGAGCTGCGCACCGAACAGCAGCTCGGTTACATCGTCACCACGCTAAACACTACTTTTCGCGACCAGGCCGGTGTCGGCTTCATCATTCAGAGCCCGGTCGCTTCGCCGCGCTCCCTGGAGGATGCGACGGTCGCGTTTCTCGATCGCCAGGTCATCGCCATCCGCGAGATGAGCGACGACGACTTCGCTGCCAACCGCGAGGGCCTGATCAGCGAGCTCAAACAGAGAGATCAGAATCTCGGCGAGCGCTCAGGACGTTTCTGGCGCGACCTCGACCTCGACATCACGACATTCGACTCGCGCAAGCAGATCGCCAGGCAGGTGGAACGCATCGATCAGGACACCATACAGACCTTCATCGCGGAGCTGGCAAGGCGGGTGCGCAACCAGCGCCTGATCGTTTACGCGCCCGGCAAGTTCGACCAGACACCAGAGTCCGGCACGCTAATCCCGGCAACGGTAAACAGGCTGGAACATCCATCGACCCGGTAGCCGACGGGCGGCGATGCGCACCTACGCCGCAGGCAGCACTCTTCGATAGGGCGGCAATGAGTCAAGCAACGCCCGGCCATAGCCGTGTGTGACGATGCGTTTGTCCAGCACTGTGATCATCCCGGAATCATCCTCGTGTCGGATCAGGCGCCCGCAGGCCTGAACCAGCCGCAGGGCGGCATCGGGAACTGAGATCTCGTAGAAGGCGTTGCGCCCCTCGGCCTCTGCCCACTCTGCCATCGCCTGATCCACCGGATCGTCCGGCACCGCGAACGGCAGTTTCACGATCACGACGTGGCGGCAGTAGTCACCCGGCAGGTCCACACCTTCTGAGAAGCTTGCCAGCCCAACCAGATAACTCGGCTCACCCGCATCGATACGTCGGTAATGTTCGCCAATGAGCGCTTGTTTGGCGGCTTCTCCCTGAATCTGCATGCGCTCGATGAGCGCATCGTCCAGTGCATTGGTCACAGCCCGCATCTGGCGCCAGGAGGTGAACAACACCAGGCCGCTCGATTGCTGCGCCAGCAATCCGGGCAACAATACCGCCACCTCCTCAGTATGTGCATCAAAATCGCGGGGATCACTTCGCATGTCCGGTACCGTGAGGCTCGCCACGCGCGGAAAGTCGAAGGGAGAGGGAATGCGTATGCGCTCTACCTCCGGCAGCCCTGCGCGCTCGAAAAAACGGTCGAAACGTCCAAGCGCCGTGAGCGTGGCGGAGGTACACACTGCCGCGAAGCAGCGCGACCACAGACGATCCGCGATCAACGAACCGGGGTCGATGGGGGCGCTGACCAGATGCAGGTCGGTATCGCCGCGATTGACCCATCGCGCAAAACGTCCTTCCGCGTGTCCTCGTTCACCCGCCGCGACCGAATAGTCCTCCAGCAGGGCGGTTATGCTTTGCACGCGAGTCACCAGCAGCCCCGCGACAGGCAACCAGTCTTCGGCCTCGAATGCCCTCTCCCAGTTCTTCTCACCGTCCACAGCCTCCTGAAGCCGGATATGCACACGTTCGAGATCGGCCGCCATGCGCCCGGTGGGTTCCAGCGCCTCGGCCGCCGCCGCGGCCAGATCTTCCGGTACACGGCCGAGCGCGAAGCGATGGGTAGCAAGCGTTTCATCGCGCTGCTCGAAGGCGAGGTCGACACAGCGCTCGAACAGCGCCTCGAAGCGGGCACTCAGATCTGTACCCGTGCCCGCCAGCCTGGTGGCGATCTCCACGAGTTCGGGCGGCGCCCCGAAACGCTGCGTCAGCGTGCCGATCACCGATTGCACCTGTTCCGCCCACTGTTGCGTACCCCGCAGCCTGGCGCTCACCGAAAAGTGTTGCTGTGTTTTACCGGGTAAATGATGCGCCTCGTCGATGACGTAGATGCATTCCTCCGGTTCCGGCAACACCGCACCCCCACCGAGACTGAGATCCGCCAGCACCAGATCGTGATTGGCGACGATGACGTCCACTCCGTCGAGCTGCGTGCGCGCCTTGAAGAAGGGACACTGGCGGAAGTAGCTGCAACGGTTGTTGGTGCAGCCCCTGTGATCCGTCGTGACCTGGCGCCAGGATTCCTCCTCCAATGGATCGTTCCAGGTATCGTATTCACCGTTCCACTCACCGGCCGCAAAACGGCGCAGCATTTCCTGGTAGAGCGATTCGTCGTTACCCAGCCCCGACTCGAACAGCGGAATCTCCTGCTGGTCGGCGTACTTCAACCGATCGTCGAGACGCTTCAGACACAGGTAACGCCCCCGTCCCTTGGCGAGCGCATAGTCGAACTTGAGTCCGCTGCGCGCCTTCAGGTCCGGTAGATCGCGCAAAACCACCTGCTCCTGGAGTGCGACGGTCGCCGAACTGATGACCATCGTCTTACCCAATGCGCATGCCACCGGTATGGCCGCGATGCAGTAAGCGGCCGTCTTGCCGGTACCCGTACCCGCCTCGATGGCCACTATGCGGGGCGCATCACCTGCCAGCGTGTTGGCGATGTGCGCCACCATCTCGCGCTGGCCACGACGGGCACGAAAGCCCCTCGCCTGGAGCCAGGCGCGATAAGCATCCTGAATGGTGTTCTTGAGCTCTTGTGACAACGCGCTCATGCACACAGCTTACGGTCTGTTGCCCCTTCCTCGCCAGCTGAATCGGTCATCCTAGTATGTACGTGTTCATCTTCGACATGCCCACGCTTGCCCGGCAGTTCACACTGCGTCCTAATAGCACCCAATGACAACCCCGGGACCGACATGCACCTCGTTTCACCCCACTACAGGCTCACCGGCCTGCTCCTCGCCTTACAACTCACCGCTTCAATCTCATCACCGGTGTTCGCCGCCGAAGCGGACCAACTCACACTGCCGGATGAGTTCAGCTTACGTATCCTGAGTGAGGAAACACCGGGAGCCCGGCAGATGGCACTCGGTTCGAACGGCACACTTTTCGTCGGCACGTGGCGCGAGGGGAACGTGTATGCAATGGCCAATGCCCTGACTGCCACTCCTGGCAAGGTGGTCTCCATCGCTACCGGACTGACGATGCCGAGCGGAGTGACGGTCAACCAGGGCGACCTGTATGTGGCCGCGCTTGATCGTGTGCTGCGCTTCGCCGATATCGAGTCGAATCTGATACACGACGCTCCGTTCACCGTCGTCACTGCCACACTGCCCGACAAGCGCCACCACGGCTGGAAGTACATCAAGTTCGGACCGGATGGCCAACTCTACGTACCGGTAGGCGCACCATGCAATCTGTGTGAATCCGATGACGAACGTTTCGCGAGTATCTTGCGTATGAACCCTGATGACGGCACGACCACCGTCTATGCGCACGGCGTACGCAACAGTGTAGGCTTCGCGTGGCACCCTCGAACCGGACAGATGTGGTTCTCGGACAACGGCCGCGATCTGATGGGAGACGACGTGCCCCCGGAGGAGATCAATATCGTCACGCAGCCAGGAGAGCACTTCGGCTACCCGTACGTACACGCCGCCGACCTGCTGGACCCGGAGTTCGAGACCGGAGCCGATCCCGATAGCTATGCCGACCCCGTATTCGAGATACAGGCACACTCCGCCGCCCTCGGTATGACGTTCTACACTCATGACGCCTTTCCACCGCCATATCGCGGGGCTCTTTTCATCGCCGAGCACGGCTCCTGGAACCGCTCCAGCAAAGTGGGTTACCGCGTCTCGGTAATCACGTTCGGTGCAGAATCCCGTTATCAGCCGTTCGTGGAAGGGTGGCTCCAGGGCGAGCGTGATTGGGGCCGGCCGAATGACGTTCTCGTCACACCCGCCGGTAGTTTGCTGATTTCCGACGACAAGGCCGGTGCGATCTATGAGGTACGTCCGCGAAACTGATCCTGCATCTGTTCCCGTGTACCATCGGCCGCTATATTGCAACACACCACATATCCACGTAGGGGCGCAATCAATGCGTCAGATGAGCCGACGTCAAATCCTCGAACTGGGCGCCGTTGGCACCGGCGCGTTTGCCCCGGTTGCCCGCACTCACCGCGGACCTTCGCTGTCCGCGGCCGGTGCGCCAGCGTTTCCACTCGATCTCGATGCCACGGCGCAGGCAGCGGCAATCCGCACAGGCAAGCTGTCGCCGCTCGAACTCATGTATCAACTGGAAGCCGCGGCATCCTGGCACGGTAGCTGGGCACCTCACTCGGCGCGTTACCTCTGAGGATCGCTGATTCATCATGAAATACGGATTCGTCGTTCCCAACAACTTCGGCGTCGAAGACCCCCTAGCACTCATCACCCTCGCCGTGGAAGCGGAGCGTCTCGGCTTCGACTCCGTCTGGGTAAACCACCATGTGCTGAACCTGGGTTACGTCGGTGAGCGTCTGGGGGAGCGTCCCTACTGGGATGCGCTGGTGACACTCACCTGGATCGCATCGGCAACACAGCACATCGCTCTCGGCACCAGTGTGCTGGTGATGCCTTACCTGCATCCCATGGTACTGGCCAAGGAACTCGCTACCCTGGATTGTCTGAGCGCAGGGCGCCTGGTGGTGGGTCTCGGTGTCGGCAGCCTGCCGGAGGAAAATGCAGCACTCGGCGTCCCGTATGAGAACCGCGGCCGTTACAGTGATGAGTTCATAGAGGTAATGCGCTTGTTGTGGGCCACCGGTCGCGCCAGCTATCACGGCGAGCACTTCTCGTTCGACGACATCGTTGCATCACCAAAGCCGCAACAGAATCCCCATCCCCCGATCATGGTCGGCGGCAATCGACCCCCAGCGCTGCGACGCGTGGGGCGCTATGCCGACGGCTGGCACCCAATGGGATTGCCTCCGGATAGTGTGCGCAAACGCCTGCCCATCATTCGGGAGGCTGCGGCAGCCGCAGACCGACCCATGATCTCGCAAATCCAGGTGCGCACCGAAATGCACCGCATAGATGAGAACAGCGTGGCCGACTACGCGGCCACTGGCGTGACCGAACTGGTGATGCACATCAGCACCGCGGACATGGAGGAAACCCTGCAGCAGATGCGGCAGTTCGCCGGTCGTATGTTCTGACGCGCTCAGCCGAACCAGCCGCGCCTTTTTTCAAGTTGGCTGGAACACTTGCTGAGCTGATCCCGGTAGCGGTCGTAGCGTCTGGATACTTTCGATGCGTATGTCTTCACGTGTGACTTATTGTTCCAGCGGCCTGAGCGATAACCCGTCGGCCCCTCATGATAGGCAAGGTAGAGATGATAGGCATCGGACTTCCCAATTCCGAGTTCACGATGTGAGCGATCGTTGTACCAACCGATGAAATCCAGCGCATCTCCGAAATCATCTCGCTCTGCGAGCCACGAGTTGGTGGCACGCCGGTAGTCACTCCACGCCTCGTCCGTGGCCTGGGCATAGCCATACGCACTAGAGGACCGCAGCCAGGGCACTACCCACAGCAATCTGCCGCGAGGTGGTTTTGCTTCTGATTCGTAGGCCGATTCTTGATGCACGAAGGCAAGACCCATCGCCACCGGCAGACCCCATTTCTTACGCGCCTTGCGCGCTTCGGAATACCATTTCTCCTTCTCACTGAAGATGCCGCAAGCATTGTCCGGCTCTTCTGGCGGCGAACTGGCACAACCCGCCAGCGCCAGCGACGCGAGCAACACCAACGCCGCGCTATTCGACTCCATGGTCTCTCAGAAGCTGCAACAAAGCAGCCTCGTTCATCACCGGGATGCCCAGTTCTTCCGCTTTTGCGAGTTTGCTTCCGGCACCCGGTGCTGCAACCACTCGCGAGGTTTTCGCCGATACCGAGCCGGCCACCTTCGCGCCGAGCCCCTGTAGCAGCGCCTTGGCCTCGTTTCTCGGCATAGCCTCCAGGGTGCCGGTCAGCACCCAGGTCTGACCAGCCAGAGGTAGCCCGTGCACGATTGGCGCCGCCACCACGGACCAATGGATACCCGCCAGGCGCAGCCCCTCCACCGTCTCCACGTTGGCCGGTAACTCGAAAAAGCTGGTAATTCGCTCTGCCACGATGGGTCCGACATCGTCCACGGCTTCCAGTTCCTCGCTCGTCGCTCGGGCAAGGGTCGTGATGTCACCAAAGTAAGCCGCCAGATTGGCAGCGGTTGCCTCACCCACCTCGCGGATACCGAGGGAATAGATGAATCTTGCGAGCGTGGTTTGCTTGCTCGCCTCCAGCGCATCCAAGAGATTGCGCGCGGACTTCTCTCCCATTCGGTCCAACCCGGCAAGGGTCGCCTCGTCCAGCCGGTAGAGGTCGGGGGCCGTCTCCACCAGTCCGGCATCCACCAGCTGGTCGATCAGTTTGTCACCGAGACCTTCGATGTCCATGGCAAGACGCGAGGCAAAATGCTTGAGCCCTTCCTTACGCTGCGCCGGACAGAACAGAGGGTCGGCACTGCAACGCGCGACTGCTTCGTCTTCCGCACGGCGCACTTCGCTGCCGCACTCCGGGCACGCCACCGGCAGTCGTACCGGGTGGGTGCCAGGCGGTCGTTTGTCGACGATCACCGCCGCCACCTGCGGTATGACATCCCCGGCCCTGCGCACCATGACCGTATCGCCCACGCGCACGTCGAGCCGCTCGACCTCGTCCATGTTGTGCAGGGTTGCATTGCTGACCGTAACACCACCGACAAACACCGGTTCCAGTTTCGCCACCGGAGTAATCGCGCCCGTCCTGCCCACTTGAAACTCAATGCCCGCAACGGTCGTCGTGGCCTCCTCGGCAGGATACTTGTACGCAATGGCCCAGCGAGGGCGCCGGGTCAACGCGCCGAGCCGCCGCTGCTGGTCGAGAGAATCCACCTTGATTACCGCGCCATCGATGTCGTAGCCGAGTTCGAAGCGCCGTTGCAACAAGTCCTCGACGTAGGCCTGAGCGCCGGACAGATCCTCTACCGCCGTCACCTCCGGATTGACCCGCAGTCCCCAGCCGACCAGTCTCTCGAGCGCTTCCATCTGCATACGTGGCTGCCAGGGACCTTCCACCCAGCCGACGCTATAGCAGTACATCGTGAGAGGCCGGGCGGCCGTCAACCTGGGATCGAGCTGCCGAAGGCTGCCAGCAGCGCCGTTGCGAGGATTGACCAGAGGTTTCTCACCTTGCTCGAGGGCCTTCGCGTTGTATGCCTCGAAGTCTGCATTGGACATGTAGATCTCTCCGCGCACCTCCATGCGCGTTGGCACGTCGTCACCGAGCAATCGCAGTGGAATGGACTTGATCGTGCGTACGTTGGCCGTGATGTCCTCACCAGTCTCACCATCCCCACGGGTCGCCCCGCGCACCAGTTGTCCATGCTCGTATACCAATGCCACCGCCACGCCATCGATCTTCGGCTCACAGGTGAACGACATACGCTCTTCATCACCGAGCAAATCCTGACAACGGTCTATCCACGCACCCAAATCCTGCGCGTTGACCGTCTTGTTTAGGGAGAGCATGGGCACTTCGTGTATGACCGTCTCGAAGCCAGCGACAGGTTCAGCGCCAACGCGCTGCGTGGGCGAGTCTGCCGTCACGAGTTCCGGGTGTGCCGCCTCAAGTGCGCTCAGTTTATCTACCAGCGCATCGTACTCGGCATCTGCGACATACGGGTCGTCCAGCACGTGATAGCGGTAGTTGTGGAACCGAATTTGTTCGCGCAGGGCTTCCGCGCGAATCCGCACGTCCTCACTCATTGTGCGTTACGAATTCAGGCCCGTCTGGACAGGCGCCGCCGCGCAAAGTCGGCAATCCGCTGACGGTAGTGCTCCACGGTCTGCCCGGTGAGCACGCTCATGTTCTCATCCTTGCACGTCCCTTCCAGCCGACGCGCGAGTTCGCCGGTGGTATGCAGCATGTCTTCCAGCGCGTTGGCCGGCTCTTCCGGTCCCGGAAGCTGCATGATGAAAGTCAGTCCCGGCGTAGAGAAAGCATCGACGTCCGACAGGTCGAACGTACCGGGTTCCACCGCGTTGGCAACACTGTAGAGGGTCAGTTTAGACAGCGGGTGGATCTTGTGGAATATGTTCATGTCGCCGTAACGCAGGCCCAGACCCTGCATGGCCTCGAACAGCTCGAACCCCTGAAAACGACCATCGCTCGCCAGTACGTGGATGATAAGCAACTCTTCGACCTCTCCCACCGCTTGCTCTCTCCCCGCGGCCGGCGCCTTACCGCTCTCCTCAGAGCCACCATGCGCACGAACACGTGCGGCCAGCGCACCCTGACGATCCACTCGCACCCCGGTCGCCCGAATGGGTTCGTCCGGCAGATTTACCTCTTTCACCTGTGCGACCACGACGGCCTCATCGGCCTCGTCCACCTGCGCCGCAGGATCGGGCTGCGACAAGGAAGGTTCGACCGAACGCATACCAGTTTGTGCGGGCGGTCCGTCGGTCGGTTCGAGCAGCAGTGGCACCGGGTCGTCCAGATCGAGGTCCGCCTGGCGTGGCTTGGTCATGACCCGGGCACCGCCGTTTGGCAGTTCACCGCGCAATCGTTCCATTTCGTCGACGTCATCCGGTATCAGGTCCGGGACGATATCCAGGCGATAGGGTTCCCGGCGACTGCGCCATGCAATCCAGAAGCCGTGGCCGATGACGGCGGCGATCAGCAGTCCACCGCCGATCAGAATTAAGCTCTTGATATCCATCCGGGACTCCTCGGCCACATCATGCAGCCCACAACACTCAGGAAGGAAGCAACTGCAAGCATCTGCTTGTGAGCCCTCACGAAGCCGCCATGCGGGCAGCCTCGTCGACATCCACGGACACCAGGCGTGATACGCCCGGTTCGTGCATGGTCACGCCCATGAGATGATCGGCCATCTCCATGGTTATCTTGTTGTGCGTGATCACGACGAACTGCACGTCCTCGCTCATTTCGCGAATCAGTTCCGCGAAGCGCTGTACGTTGGAGTCGTCCAGAGGCGCATCGACCTCATCCAGCAAACAGACCGGAGAGGGGTTGAGATGGAAGATGGCAAAAATCAGCGCCACGGCCGTCATCGCCTTCTCGCCTCCAGAGAGCAAGTGAATGCTCGAGTTGCGTTTACCCGGTGGCCGCGCCATGAGCGTAACCCCGGTATCCAACAGGTCCTCCCCCGTCAGTTCCAGATAGGCGTGTCCTCCGCCGAACATCTTCGGAAACAGTCTCTCGAGTTCTTCGTTGACCCGTTCGAATGTTGCCTTGAATCTCGTTTTCGTTTCCCGGTCTATTTTTCGTATCGCACCTAGCAGCGTGTCCAGGGCACGCACAAGATCCTCATGCTGGGCGTCGAGGTAAGTTTTGCGCTCCGATTCCGCCTCGTATTCCTCGATCGCAGCGAGGTTTATCGCGCCGAGCCTCTGGATACGCCGGTCGACGCGCTCAAGCTGTGCTGCCCACTCCGCCTCGGCGGCCTCTTCGGGTAGCGTCTCGGCCACTGCGCCCGCATCGTGGCCTGTCGCCTGAATCTGCTCCAGGAGATTCGACTCGCGCACGTTGAGACCTTCCGTTTCGACGCGCGCCGTCTCAAGCTTCGATCGCACCGCTTCTATGCAGGCCTCCTTCTCGGCACGCTCCATCTCCAGCTGGCGCGCGCGGGCATCCAGTGCTTCCATGTTCGTTCGCACATCGCTCAGGCGCTGCTCGACCGCCAGCCGCTCGGTCAGCTTCGATTCCAGGTTCGATTGGAGTTCCGGCAGTGGGGTGGAACTGGACTCGATGCCCTGCTTGAGATCTTCCTGGCGCTCTAAGAGTTCTTCCACCTGACGCACGAGACGTTCGTGCGCGGTCTGACTCGCGGTGAGCCGCGACGCCAGGCCTTCACGTTCTGCATTCAGGGCATGAAAGCGATCCCGCGCGCCGCGAGCCGATTCGCGCGCCGCCATCAGTGCCTTCTCGCCCGACTGTCGTGCGGCGGTCAACCGCTCGCGTTCGTTGCCGTGCGCCTCCCGCTTGCTTTCAGCACCGCCGAGTGCGGCACGTGCCTGCGCGAGCCGCGACGATTCCTGCTCGATCTGACTTTCGATATCGGCTCGATCGCGTTGGATACGTACCCGGCGGGCATCCTCTTCCTCGAGTTGCACCCGGCGCACACCATGATCGGTTTTGAGTTGCCCGAGCGCCTTGCCGGCCAGATTGGCCCGCGCCTGCAGGGATTCCCGCTCCTGCTCGAGCTGCTCCACGCGCGCGCGACCTCCGGTGACCGCAAGTTGCAGATCGGTGAGCGTCTTCTCCGCCTCTTCCACGCGCGCGGTCAGCGTTTCGAGTTCCTGTGCACGCTGGATGATGCCGGAATCGTCATCGATGACAGGCAGTTTGCGTATCCAGTCCGGTCCCACCCAGAAGCCTTCCCGGGTGATCGCACTCTGGCCGGGATGCAGCGTGTCCCGCACCGACATCGCAACCTCGGTGGCCTCCGCCGCGAACACACCGTGCAGCACCGATCCCACGCCCAATTCGTCATTCACCACGAGCGAGGCCAGATCAGGCAGCTCTCCGTGTGATGGGCTGAACACGCGCTCCTCGATCAGCGTCACGTGTCCGTCCGTGACGTCGACCAGGGCGGCTGCGTAATCGGATACATCCTTCACCCGCAGCGCCTGGAGAAACTCCCCGAGCACCATTTCCACCGCACGCTCCCAGCCCGGTGCCACGCTGAGTGATTCACCCAGCCGCTCGGCATGCTCCAGTCCCTGTTCCGTCAGCCAGATTTCCGCGCCCTGGTCGATCCGGCCGAGCGCTGCGCGTTGCACAGCCTCCAGGCTCGCGAGTTCGTGGCGCAATCCCTGCACCTCACCCCGCGCTTCGTCAAGCACTCGTTCACGAGATAACACTTCTTCACGAGCACGGCCGAGCTCGGTCAGACATCGGTCGATATCGAATTCCAGAGCCTGATGATTACGCTCCGCGCTCTCGATTTCCTCGGCGAGCTCGTCCACGTGCGCGCTGCCGAGCGGCGAAGGCAACTCCGCTTCTTCCACCAACGCATCCAGCCGCGGGCGCAAGCGCTGTAACAGCTGTTCAAGGTGATCGATGCGCGAGGTCTGTACTTCCGCTTCGCGCTCGTTCGCCGATGCGGCTTGCGCAAACTCATCCCACGCACTCTGCATTTCCTTATCACGCGCCTCGAGACCGGACAGCGCGCCGCTGGCCTCGTCGTCCTCGGCGTGCGCAGCCTCGAGCCGTGGATTCAGTGCCGCAATGGCGGCGTTGAGTTCGTCTATCTGCGCACGATCCATGTCCAACTGCCGGGCAGTTTCCTCGCCCCTCTGGCTAACGCCTTCCAGGTCGAGCTCAAGCTGCTGTACGCGTTCGGTATTGAACTGGATGGCTTCTTCTATGCGCCCTATATCACCACCGAGCTGATAGAACTCGCCCTGAACACGATTGAACTCTTCACTCGCCTGGGCGTGTTCCACCCGCGTCTTCTCGATGTCGGCGTCCACACCACGTTGTTCTGCCTGGTGGCGCGCCAGTTCGATTTCCAGCCCCCGGATGGATGCGCGGTGCGCGTCGAGTTCTGCGCTGAGGTCGCGCAGTCGCAGCACGTGCAATTCGGCCGTGACTCTCCGCTCCTCTTCCTTGAGTTCCCGGTAGCGCACCGCGGCCTTGGCCTGGCGCTGAAGACGATCTAGCTGTCGTCCGAGTTCCTCCCGGATGTCCTTGATACGCTCGAGGTTCTCGTTGGTGTGACGGATGCGTTTTTCCGTCTCCCGCCGCCGCTCTTTGTACTTGGATACGCCGGCCGCTTCCTCGAGGTAGACACGCAACTCCTCAGGCTTGGCCTCGACCAGTTGGCTGATCATGCCCTGCTCGATGATGGAGTAAGTGCGTGGACCGAATCCCGTCCCCAGAAAAATGTCCAGGATATCCCGGCGCCGACACTTCGACCCATTCAGAAAGTAGGCCGACTGCGCGTCTCGAGTCACCTGCCGGCGGATCGAAATCTCCGCATAGGCCGCATACTCGCCACCGATGCGGCCAGCGCTGTTGTCGAATATCAGCTCGATGCTGGCAGCCGATGTCGGCTTGCGTGAGTTGGATCCGTTGAAGATCACGTCGGTCAGGTTCTCGCCGCGCAACTGCTTGGCGGAACTCTCACCCATCACCCACCGAACCGCATCGATGATGTTCGATTTCCCACAACCATTGGGGCCGACGACAGAGCAGCGATTTCCGGGGAAGGTGACCGTTGTCGGATCGACAAACGATTTGAAACCGGCGAGCTTAATGTGCTTTAAGCGCAATGATGTTTGGGTCTTCCGGAAAGCGCCAGTCTAATGGAAAAGAACGGCCGGTGTAACCGCTTTACCCCCTCCTCTATAGGGCGCTATTTATGGAGAAAAACTGAAGGGTGCGCATGCGCTAGACCTAGTTTCCATTACACCCGAGCGCCATGCGTTTTTCGCGTCGGCCATAAGCACTCACCAACTCACACACTCGCACCTCATCGCCTCCCGCGAGAGCCGCGAGCAAAGCGTCGTAGAACCGGGGTATATCCCAAGCGTCGATCTCGGTGTTATGGGTCACCATCCAGGTCAGCCGTTGGCTGACCGGGATCAGGCTGTTCGTGACCGAGCAAAGGAAGCGGTCGTCGACATTGGCCACCAGCGCTTCGAGATAGCGTCCTCTCGCCACGATCAACAGCCGCAATACATCCACCGGCTGCTCGTCTCGCACGGCACGGTGCATCTCACAGACCGCCTCGCGCACGGGCTCGGTATCCCAGCCGGAGGATCGCGCCAGGCGGGTTGCGACCATAGTTAACAGTTCCGTGAAGAGCTCTGAAAACCCGGGAATCTGCTCTGGCTGCAGGCCGGTGACGATGGCGCCCCGCCGTGGAATGATCTCGATCAGATGACGGCTCGCCAGTATCAACAGTGCCTCGCGCACCGAACCGCGTGAGACGTCCAGCTCGCGCGCCACCCTGAGCTCCCGGATACGCGTGTCTGGTGCAAGTGCCCCGGTGATGATCCCGAAGCCGATATGGTCGGCAATCTGCTCGGTGAGATTGACGTTCTGACGGAACACCATGACCATCCCCAATGGAGTGTTTGCTACGGGTCTTTGGACAGCGCTGCCGCGCAATGGTTCGCTCGTTTCCGGTATCGGTTGTTATCCGGGCGCGCTGGGGATCAACCGCTGGGGGGAGACAGGCTCACGGTAAGATTCAACACTCTCTGCGCGACACTCAGGGCGAGTGGTTGCGAGCGCCACTCCCAGTCACCGGGATGTGCCATGACGGTCCCGGCCAGGCTCACACGCACCACCACCTCGACTGTGTCGACCGACGACAGCGGCACCGCCGGATTCATACTCACCGCATCGTCCAGCCGGATGTGCGGCGGAGGCTCGTCGAGCGGCCGGCGGACCACCGTTAGTGGCATCCCTCCACCCACCGGACGCGCGATTACGAACAGCACCGCCCCCTCCGGAGGCACCTCACCATACTCGATGGATACGTCTATTCCCGGAACCAAGTCACCCAACTGCGCGCGCGCCTGCTCGAGACCTGCTCGCAGCGCCATGCGCTGACCCGGGTCCTGTACTTCGGACAGTGCGCGGTCCAGTAATCCGACCACTTCGCGAAAACGGCCTCCACGAAACCCATCCACCGCCAACATCTCGAGCACCTGGGGTTGGTTGGGCTGCCTCGCCAATATGCGCTCGGCGATGTCACGCGAGGTGTCATCCAGCATTCCCCCCGCCGCAAGGTATCTCGCATGCAGCCAGTACAGATCGACACTGGGATCGTCTCCGACCACCGCGTGTGCCGAGCCAAAAGCGCTGGCCGCCTGCGCGTAGCTCTTCTGCTTGAGATGGATGTGGCCCAGCAGGTACCAGCTCTGACCGTCGTCCGGATGCGCACTCACACGCCCCTCCAGCATCACGCGCCACTGCGCCAACTTCACGCCGTCGGTT